>NZ_BAHC01000224.1 GCF_000298195.1 Gordonia rhizosphera NBRC 16068
ACGGCCCCGGTTCCCCCGCGGATGTCTTCCGACAGGACAACGCTGACCCCGCTGACCCGGCCCCGGCCCCGGCTGCGACAACCGAGCACTGAGCCGTCACCGCCGCTGCGCGCAGCTCACCGCTCCAGCGCGCCGCGGGGTCCGCCGAGTTCGCGGTCGGGTCCGAGCTTCGCGCGGCGCCCGGCGCGGTCACCGGCCTGTCGCGCCGCCTCTGAATACCCGGCCGATGCACTCGACGGACGCCAGGTGCCCCGCGCCCGCGACTCTGACCTGTAGTAGTCGGAGACCTCGATCTCCTTGTTCCGCAACGCCAACGCCGTCGACGACGGCTCGTGGCGGCCCTCGGGGTCGGCGCCCAGCGCCTCGGCGCGCGCCTGTTCGCGGGCCTCGCTGAGTCGTTTGCCGATGCGTTCGGCGAACGCGGACTGGAAGTTCAGTCGTGCCGTGATCGGCGACAGCGGCTTGGTCTCGATGACACGTCGGGCCCGAAACCCCGTCCCGCGGGTGACCACGCGGGAGAACTCCTCGGTCTTGTAGGCCCCCGAGCGCAGGTAGGCGTCGCTCGCCGCGACCATCTGCACCACCAGCGAGGTGTACAGCGCCTCGCAGGCGTCGATGTCCGATTCGAACCCGTAGGCCAGCACGTACGTCGAGTTGCCGGCGACGTCCACGGTGACGTCGTTGGCGCGGGCGATCGCTGCGAACAGCTGCACATAGGTCTTCAGTCCGCGCTTGCCGGCCTCGCCGATGGCGATCTGCCTCGACAGCGGTGTGGTGCGTTGTTTGGCGGCTGGATCGTGGTCGCGGGCGACGGCCAGATCGATGGAGGCCGAGGTCGCCAGCCGCTGGGCGGCTTGCATGAACGTCTCGGCCTCGTGCGGATTGTCGGTCCCCTCGGCCTGACGCAGCAGTGCCGAGATCCGGGTGAGCAGCTTGTCGTCGCGCATGTGTATCAGACTATTCGGCGGCCCGATCGGTTCCACCCGGACGGAGATCCACCGAGATCAGTGCCTTCTCGACCTAGATCACGACCCGTCCGGCGCCCAGCGCGCGATGTCGGCGTCGGTCACCTCGCGCTCGTCGGTGCGCTCGGTCATCCGACACCGACGGGCGACACGACCCGCCCGGCAGCGCCGGATCAGGCCTTCTCGCAGGCGATCCCGTCCTTGTCGCGATCACTCTTGGTGTTCGCGTTGTAGAGGTCGTCGTCGACGTAGAAGTTCGTGACCGGCGTCCCCGACGTCGAATCCACCGCACCGGTCTTGCCCACGCCGTGCGGGTAGTCGGCCCGCAGCGCCGTGCAGTTGGCGTACTCCGTCGCGGCGTTGGCGGGCGCGGCGAACGCCACCAGTGGCACCGCGGCCATCGTCACCGCTGCCAACATCCCGACCATCGATTTACGCGAGCAAACCATGACACAGCCTTTCGCACATTCTTCGTCGAACGCCGAAAATCTAGCACGACGCCGAGTCAGAGGCCGAACTGCTCCTGCATCTTGCGCAGCGTCTCGGCCGACGACATGAGTCCGGCGTGCTCCTCTTCCGACATCGGCACATGCAGGCGCGACCCGGCGCCGCTGCGCGAGACGAGCGTCGGCAGCGACAGGCACACGTCGTCGAGCCCCTCGTAGCCCTTGGCCACCGTGGACACCGGCAGCACGCGGTGCTCGTCGTTGAGGACCGCCTCGACGATACGCGTCGCGGCCAGACCGATCGCATAGTTCGTCGCGCCCTTGCCCTCGATGATCTTGTAGGCGGCGTGCACGACCTCGTCGTGCATCTTCGCGCGGGACGCTGAGTCGATGGGCTCACCATCCGGCAGCGGATTCCAGTCCAGCAGCGGAACACCGCCGATGCTCGCCGAACTCCACAGCGGGATCTCGCTGTCGCCGTGCTCGCCGACGATGTAGGCGTGCACGTTCTGCACGGCGACCCCGCAGTACTGCGCGATGCGGAACCGCAGCCGCGACGAGTCGAGCACCGTACCCGACCCGAACACCTGGTTGTTGGGCAGACCGCTGAACTTCAGCGCCGCGTAGGTGACGATGTCGACCGGGTTGGTGACCATGATGTAGATCGCGTTGGGCGCCACCTCGAGCACACCCGGCAGGATCTTCTTCGTCAAACCGATTGTGGCCTCGGCCAATTCGAGGCGCGACTGTCCCGGTTTCTGTTTGGCGCCCGCGGTGAACACCACCACGTCGGCGTCGGCGCAGACCGACACGTCGTCGCCGCCGATGATGTCGGCACGCGGCACGAACTCCAGGCCGTGCGACATGTCGAGGACCTCGGCGGTTACCTTCGCCGTGTTGATGTCCATCAGCGCGATGGTGCGTGCCACACCGCGGATCAGCGACGAGTAGGCGATCGCCGTACCCACCGCCCCCGCGCCGATGATTGCCACCTTGGTTGGTCGAGCCTCCATCACTTCACCGCCTGTGGTTGGTGGGTCCGCTTGTCTACCGCTGCCCGTGATTATTCACGGCGCGCGGACTCCGTGCAGCCGGTCCGGGGAACGTGTGGCGGGACGATGAGTGAGCGTTCGATCGCGAAATGACAAAGTCCCCGACCACACACGATGGTGGTCGGGGACCT
>NZ_BAHC01000223.1 GCF_000298195.1 Gordonia rhizosphera NBRC 16068
GCGTCGGGTCAGCTACCGGGGATGTAGTTCGGACCCACAGTGCCGCGCACCACGATCGGGGTGTTACGCGGGATGGTGTCGAAAACCCACTTGCCGTTGGCGGTGCTCACGTTGATGCACCCGTGGCTGACGTTGCTGTTGCCCTGCTGCGCAACCGACCACGGTGCGGCGTGGATGAAGATTCCGTCCCAGGACATACGCGTCGCGTACTCGACGTAGGTGCGGTACCCCTCCGCGGAGTCGACCGGGACACCGTACGTGGACGAGTCCATGTACATGTCGCGGTAGCTCTCCTTGGTGTAGTACACGCCGTTCGGAGTCGGATGGGCGTTCGAGCCCATCGAGATCGGCATGGACTTGACTTCCTGGCCGTTGTGCCACCAGTAGATCTGGTGCTTGGAATCCACGGCCAGCGCGATCCAGCCGGTCGACGTCGACACGTTCGGGATGGCCGGGAAGCCCGAATTGGACTTGGTCTCCGGCTTCGGCTTGGGTGCGGGCTTCTGCTCCGGTGTGGGCGCGGGTGAACTCTTGGGAGGCTGTGGGGCCTCGGTGCCGGGGATCGGGACATCGAAGGTGATGCCCGGGAGCACGGTAACCGGCGTGGCGCCGGCGGTCAGCGGCAGCGCGACCAACACACCGACCGTACCGATCACGGCGGCGAGCGAACGTCGTGTCAGGCCGCGGCGGCCGCGGCGAGAAGGCTTCATAGTCAGCACTGGTTTGGGACCTTTGCAGTTTGAGTTACTGAATCACACTCCCCAGAGTGCACAACCATCGTTACACAACCGTTGCCTTTCGGCCAAAGTAGACCAACGAAGCCGTGGCGCTCAGCAGTTGCTGGGCACCGGCAGCCCGTTGAACCGATCGCTCAGGTACTGCAGGGCCTGCGGGGCGCCGATGACCGCGGCCGACATGTGGTCGGGGGACGGCGTCAGCTGGCGCTGGACCCGGACCCCGGCCCGGCAGTACCGACCGATCGTGCGGTCGATCGACGACACCGGGATCAGTGTGTCGGTCGGGCTGTGCCATTCGAAGATCGGTGCCCGCGGGATGCCGGGATACAGCGACAAGCTGTTCTCCTCGACGACCTTGCGGGCTGACTCGTCGTCGAAGATCCCGATACCGCCGGTGGTCACCTGTTCGGCGTCGTGGCCCGCGCCGAGGCGCAGGATGTCGAAGGTGCAGGCGTTGCGCATGCCCCGGTACAGCTGCCATCCCAACGGCGACAGGTGCTCGAGCATGGGAATCCGGGCCGGATACTCCCGCGACAGGCCGATCGCCGCCGCGAACGCGAGACCGAACGCGGGATGCGGGCGGTCGTACCCGAGACCCTCGGCCATCTTCACCAGATTCATCGGGACGCCGCCATAAGCGGCACCTACGATCCGCAACTCCGGAGCGTATGTCGGGGCCAGGGCTGCCGCCCAGGCGGTCGCCATACCGCCACCGGAGTAACCGGTCAGACCCACCGGACTCTTGGCGACCCGCGCTGGGGCGAAGTGCTGTACCGCGCGGATGCCGTCGAGGGTGATCTGACCGCCGAGCTTGGCGGCGCCGTAGGCACTGCGCGGCCCGAGATGATCGGGGATCGCGACGGTCCAGCCTTGGCGGAGAACGACATTGAGGGCCGGTGCCTCGCGGATCACGATGTTGGGGTCCTGTGTCCAAAGCGCTTGGGACGGAGCACATTCCAAGCCGTTGGCGTTGATGACGTGCTGGAAGGACAACAGTGGGCCGTTGAGCTTCTTACGGTCGGGGACCAGCAGGGTGGTCACCGCTGCGATGGGACGGCCCTGACTGTCGGTCGAGCGGAACTTCACCTGGTAGGTGCGGATATCGAAGAAACCCGCGGGATTGGCGCGGCCGCGAACCGCGAGGATGTCACCCGCCTTGAAAGCGGCGATGTTCCTCGGTGCGTCGTAAAAGCGGTCGGGCAGCGGAGTCGGCAGCGCGACGGTGTCGGCGCTCGCGGTTCCGCCACCCACGACGACGCCGGTGATCATCGACATCGCGGTGAGCACGGCCAGCACGACGCGCGACAGGACCGAGCGGATGCGTGACGACACGGTTCGGCCGATAGTCGGCCGGGTGCTGTGGACGCATGCAGCAGCGCGCACTGGATTCCCCCCCAGGGTTCGGCGATGTCGAGGGCAGCCGTCAGGAGACGTGCTGTCGACGATGACGCAGACCCCCGCGTCCGTGTCCTTCGTTCGTACAACATCAGCAAGGATGCGCGGAAAGGTCAAATGGGCAGATCAGTGGGTGTGGACGACGGCTCAAACCGCGTGCGCCGGGTTCGCGGGGGCGCATGCGTGAGACCGCGTCGGGGTTCAGGCCGGCTGGGGATGTTCGGTGCGCAGGTGGCGGGCCGGCTCGGGGCACGCCTCGTCGCGGCACACGAGCATCACGTCTACGCGACCGGGACCGGAGTCCGACTGCGTCACGTCCTTGCGGATATAGAGGTGCGCCCCGCAGGAGGGGCACTTGCGCTGGCTCTTGCTGTGACTGGACGACATGGCCCCAGCCTACGCCCTGAAGTGGCGTGGATCACAGAGTTGGCCGCATGATGGAACCGTCGGCTGTAGAGCGGGTGACGGGAATCGAACCCGCGTAGCTAGTTTGGAAGACTAGGGCTCTACCATTGAGCTACACCCGCGTGCCGCAAGGCCATGGGATCGCCACCGGCTTCGCGTGCGCCCAAGACTGTACCCGGTGGTGTGCGCGATCCTGAAATCGCCTGGCGAGCCAGGTGGTCCGAGTCGGGAGGACGCGTGTCGCGGGAGTACCCGTTTAGGAGGTCGGCGAGCGGGCACGTACTATCTTCTGTTGGCCCTGCTCGTGTTCTGCCGGTCTCCGGTTGCATCGTCATGTGGGCCGACCGGGATGTGGCGCAGCTTGGTAGCGCATCCGCTTTGGGAGCGGAGGGTCGCAGGTTCAAATCCTGTCATCCCGACTCAACGACAGACTTGTCATATACGCAGAGAATGCAGACGTTAGGAGCAGGCGTGAAGAGCACCGTCGAGCAGTTGAGCCCGACCCGGGTGAAGCTCAATGTCGAGGTCCCGTTCGAGGAGCTCTCAGGTGAGTTCGACCGGACCTTCAAGACCTTGGCCCAGCAGATCCGGATTCCCGGTTTCCGTCCGGGCAAGGCGCCGGCGAAGCTGATCGAGGCCCGCGTGGGTCGCGACTCGATCCTCGCCCAGGTCGTCAACGACGCGTTGCCGTCGAAGTACTCGCAGGCCGTCGCCGAGACCGAGACCAAGGCCATCGGCCAGCCGGAGATCGACCTCGCCGAACTCGTCTACGGCGATCCGATCACCTTCACCGCCGAGGTCGACGTCCGCCCGGAGATCGAGCTTCCGGATTACGCGACGCTTGCCGTCGAGGTGGATGCCATCGAGGTCGACGAGGACGCGGTCGCCGAACAGCTCGAGGGACTGCGCGCGCGGTTCGGCACGCTCAAGGGCATCGAGCGCGGTGCGCAGAACGGTGACTTCGTCTCGATCGACCTCGCCGCCACGGTCGGCGGGGAGGCCGTCGAGGAGGCCTCCACCGAGGGGCTGTCGCACGAGGTGGGTTCCGGTGAACTCGTCGACGGCCTCGACGATGCGCTGATCGGGATGACGACCGGCGAGTCCAAGGTCTTCACCACCAAGCTGGTCGCCGGTGACCACGCCGGCGAGGACGCCGACGTCACGGTCACCGTGAACTCGGTCAAGGAACGCGAACTGCCCGAGGTCGACGACGAGTTCGCCCAGATGGCCAGCGAGTTCGACACCGTCGACGAGCTGCGCGAGAGCCTGCGCGAGCGGGTCGGACAGTCCAAGAAGCTCGAGCAGGCCAACGCCATCCGCGACAAGGTGCTCGAGGCGCTGCTGGCCGCGGTCGAGATCCCGCTGCCGGAGAAGGTCGTGGCCGAAGAGGTCGAGGGCCAGCAGCACCAGATCGTGCACGCGCTCGGCCACGACGACGAGCAGGTCGCCAAGTTCCTCGAGGCGCAGGGCAAGACCCGCGAGGAGTGGGACGCCGAGGCCCGTGAGGAGGCCGAGAAGTCGGTCAAGACCCAGCTGCTGCTCGACGCGATCGCCGAACAGCAGGACACCGAGGTGAGCCAGGACGAGCTGACCCAGCAGATCCTCTTCCAGGCGCAGCGCTACGGGATGCAGCCGCAGGAGTTCATCTCCCAGCTCACCCAGGCCAACCAGGTCGGTGCGGTCTACGCGGACGTCCGTCGGGGTAAGGCCCTCGCGGCGATCGTCGCCGACGTCACCGTGACCGACAGCGCGGGTGCGGCCGTGGACACCGAGGAGTTCTTCGGTAAGCAGGACGCCGACGACACCGCCGACGACGACACCGCCGACGACGACACCGCCGACGACGACACCGCCGACGACGACACCGCCGACGACGACACCGCCGCCGCCGACGACGCGGCCACGGACGACGAGAACTGATCGCTCGCCGAACGAGGTGTGAACAGCCGGAGCCGGGCGCTGCCCGACGCCGGCTGTTCTGCTCTCAGCGAAGAGAGGTGTCATCGGGACTGTCGACCCGATCGCATTGGTTAGTGTCGGTGAGGACCTCGGGATGATCCTCGGCGACGATGGATCATCAACCGAACAGCTGGACCCGGAAAACGGGTGACGCGGCACGGCCGCACGTCACCACGACAGGCAAAGGTAGGAACAGTGAGTGAGCCGACCATCCACACACCAACGCTGAGTTCGGGAGTGGCCGGGCTGAACCTGACCGACTCGGTCTTCGAGCGGCTGCTGCGTGAGCGGATCATCTTCCTCGGAACCCAGGTCGACGACGAGATCGCCAACCGGCTGTGTGCGCAGATCCTGCTGCTTGCCGCAGAGGACCCGACACGCGACATCAACCTCTACATCAACTCACCCGGCGGCTCCGTCACCGCGGGCATGGCGATCTTCGACACCATGCAGCTCGCCGAATGCGATGTGGCCACCTACGCCATGGGTATGGCGGCCTCGATGGGGCAGTTCCTGCTCGCCGCCGGTACCCCGGGCAAGCGGCACGCCCTCCCACACGCGCGCATCATGATGCACCAGCCGTCGGCGGGCATCGGCGGCACCGCGGCCGACATCGCCATCCAGGCCGAGCAGTTCGCCGCGACCAAGAAGGAGATGAACCGTCTCAACGCGGAGTTCAGCGGCCAACCCCTGGAGAAGATCGAGGCGGATTCCGATCGTGACAAGTGGTTCACCGCGCAGCAGGCCAAGGAGTACGGTCTCGTCGATCATGTCGTCACCCGTGCCACGGCCGTCGCGCCTTCGGCCTGATAAGGAGCAGAACATGACCAACCTTGCATCGCTGCAGTCCCTGCCCGCCGAGGTGGCCGCCGGGATTCCCGCGTCGGCGCTGGCCCTCAAGAGCATCGAGGCGCGCTACATCCTGCCGCAGTTCATCGAGCACACCCCGAACGGCCAGCGTCAGTACGATCCGTACGCGAAGCTGTTCGAGGAGCGCATCGTCTTCGTCGGCACGCCGATCGACCAGACGGTGGCCAACGACGTGATGGCCCAGTTGCTGGTGCTGGAGTCCCAGGACCCCGACCGCGACATCACCATGTACATCAACTCTCCCGGCGGCAGCGTGCCGGACATGCTCGCCATCTACGACACGATGCAATACGTCCACTGTGACATCGTCACCGTCTGCCTCGGTGAGGCGGCGTCGGCGGCGGCGATCCTGCTGGCCGGCGGAACCCCCGGCAAGCGCGCCGCGCTGCCGAACGCGACGATCCTGATCCACCAGCCCCGCACCGGCGGCGCCTACCAGGGTCAGGTGTCGGATCTGGAGATCCAGGCCGCCGAGATCGAGCGCGTCCGCAATCGTCTCGACGAGATCCTGGCCCGGCACACCGGCCAGGAGCCGGCGAAGATCCGCAAGGACACCGACCGCGACAACATCCTGACGGCCGAGGCGGCCAAGGAATACGGCATCGTCGACGAGGTCTTCGAATACCGCAAGAAGTCGCTGAAGAAGAGCCACGCCTGACCTGTGCGGCACGCGCATCGGCCGACACGCCGGGCCGATGTGCGTGCCGCAGCACACCTGAAGCGAGCATCCTTGACGTCTGCGACCTCGTTTCGCTGAGCGACGCGGACGCGCAGGACGTGTGCACGAGACACACCCAGACAAACAAACAGTGGACAACGGCCGAAATTCGAGGCGTGACATTTGCGCTTATCGGTCGAAGTTCGAGCGACGCACGGGTACCGTCGATTACTGGTGGCCCGAGTGTCGATCGGTGGCCCATGCCCGGATGCTCGCGGACATGCCGGCACATCCGGAGAGCAACGAGGAAGGTACGTACACGAGATGGCACGAATCGGAGACGGTGGCGATCTGCTGAAGTGCTCTTTCTGTGGAAAGAGTCAGAAGCAGGTCAAGAAGCTGATCGCCGGACCCGGCGTGTACATCTGTGACGAGTGCATCGACCTGTGCAACGAGATCATCGAAGAGGAACTCGCCGAGAACGGTGACGTGAAACTCGACGAGCTGCCCAAGCCCGTCGAGATCCGTGAGTTCCTCGAGAACTACGTCATCGGCCAGGACAACGCCAAGCGCACCCTCGCGGTCGCGGTCTACAACCACTACAAGCGCATCCAGGCCGGCGAGAAGAAGGACGCCCGCAGCGGTGAGACCGTCGAACTCGCGAAATCCAACATCCTGATGCTCGGCCCGACCGGCTGCGGCAAGACCTACCTCGCGCAGACGCTCGCGAAGATGCTCAACGTGCCGTTCGCGATCGCCGACGCCACCGCGCTCACCGAGGCCGGCTACGTCGGCGAGGATGTCGAGAACATTCTCCTCAAGCTCATCCAGGCCGCCGACTACGACGTCAAGCGGGCCGAGACAGGCATCATCTACATCGACGAGGTCGACAAGATCGCCCGCAAGAGCGAGAACCCGTCGATCACCCGCGACGTCTCCGGCGAGGGTGTCCAGCAGGCGCTGCTGAAGATCCTCGAGGGCACGCAGGCCTCGGTGCCGCCGCAGGGGGGCCGCAAGCATCCGCACCAGGAGTTCATCCAGATCGACACGACCAACGTGTTGTTCATCGTCGCGGGCGCATTCGCCGGGCTGGAGAAGATCGTCTCGGAGCGAATCGGCAAGCGCGGCATCGGTTTCGGCAACGAGGTCACCAGCCGCGACGAGGTGGACACCACCGACCACTTCGCCGAGGTCATGCCCGAGGACCTCATCAAGTTCGGTCTCATCCCGGAGTTCATCGGCCGGCTGCCGGTCGTGGCGTCGGTGACGAACCTGGACAAGGAATCGCTCGTCAGTATCCTGTCGCAGCCGAAGAACGCGCTGGTGAAGCAGTACACCAAGCTGTTCGAGATGGACAACGTCGAACTCGAGTTCACCCATGACGCGCTGGAGGCTGTCGCCGACCAGGCCATCCATCGCGGCACCGGTGCCCGTGGCCTGCGCGCGATCATGGAGGAAGTCCTCCTGCCGGTGATGTATGACATCCCCAGTCGCGACGACGTCGAGAAGGTCGTCGTGACGGGCGAGACCGTCAGCGACAACGTGCTCCCGACGATCGTCCCGCGCAAGGAGAACCGCGACGAGCGGCGCGACAAGAGCGCCTGACCGCACGCACGACCCGACAACCCATAGAACTCCCGGAAACACCCGAAAATCTTCGGTGTTTCCGGGAGTTCTGCGTATGCGGCGGGTGAGACTGTAGCGATGACGCAACAGGATGCAGAACAGCAGTTGGCGGGGATCGTGCTCGCGGGTGGACGGTCCCGGCGGATGGGCCGCGACAAGGCGGGGATCGACTGGGAGGGTGAGCCGATGCTGGCTCGGGTGGTACGCGTCGTCGGCGAACGTTGCCGGCCGGTCCTGGTCGTCGCGAGCGAGGACTCCGCTGCCTACCGGGCACTGCACGGCACCGGCGGCCCGGAGGCGCAATGGGTCACCGACGAGGAGCCGGGCACCGGCCCGCTCGGCGGGCTCGCCGTCGGGCTGGCGCAGGCGGCCGCAGCGGGCGCACGGTGGGCGTTCGTATGCGCCACCGACATGCCGCTGATCTCCGCGGAACTCATCGACGAATTGCGCCGCGGCGTGACCTCGTCGGTGCAGGCGGTCATCGCGCACGACATGGGGCGCGACCATCCCATGGCCGCGCTCTACCGCACCGACGCGTCCGAGGTGATCGCGGGCCTGGCCGCACAGGGTGAACGACGGATGCTCGGCGCACTCGACGCGCTGACCACTCATCGCGTCGCGGTCAGCAACCCCGACTGGCTGACCAACGTCAACGCACCGGAGGACCTGCACCGGCTCCACGTCTGAGGATGGGCGTTCCCTAAGATTGTGGGGTGACCAAAGCCGACCCCACCCGTGAGCTACCGAAGTCCTGGGATCCCGCCGAGCATGAGGCCCGGCTCTATCAGGGCTGGGTCGACGCCGGGTACTTCACCGCCGACGCGACGAGCGAGCGCCCGGCGTTCTCCATCGTGATCCCGCCGCCCAACGTCAACGGCTCGCTGCACATGGGGCACGCCTACGAGCACGTCCTGATGGACGCGCTGTCGCGTCGTCGCCGTATGCAGGGCTACGAGGTGCTGTGGCTGCCGGGTATGGACCACGCCGCCATCGCCATGCAGACGATGGTCGAGCGCAAACTCGCGACCGAGGGCCTGACCCGCGACGACCTCGGCCGCGACGGGTTCATCGACCGCGTCTGGGCGGAGAAGGCCGAGATCGGTGGCAACATCGGCGAGCAGATGCGCCGCCTCGGCGATGGCGTGGACTGGTCCCGCGAACGCTTCACCATGGACGAGGGCCTGTCGCGGGCCGTGCACACCGTGTTCAAGCAGATGTACGACGACGGGCTGATCTACCGCGCGGAACGGCTCGTCAACTGGTCCCCGGTACTCAAGACCGCGATCAGCGACATCGAGGTCAGCTACGCCGACGTCGAGGGCGAACTGGTGAGCTTCCGCTACGGCAGCCTCGACGACGCCGAGCCGCACATCGTGGTGGCCACCACCCGGGTGGAGACGATGCTCGGTGACACCGCGATCGCCGTGCACCCCGACGACGAGCGCTATGCCCACCTGATCGGCACCGAACTCGACCACCCGTTCGTCGACCGGAAGATCCCGGTCATCGCCGACGACTACGTCGACCCCGAATTCGGCAGCGGCGCAGTGAAGATCACCCCCGCCCACGACCCCAACGACTTCGCGATCGGGCAGCGGCACGATCTGCCGATGCCCACGATCATGGACGCCGAGGCCCGCATCGCCGGCACCGGAACGGTCTTCGACGGCATGGACCGCTTCGAGGCCCGGGTCAAGGTCCGCGAGGCGCTGGCCGACGAGGGACGCATCGTCAAGGAGGTCCGGCCGTACCTGCACAGCGTCGGACATTCCGAACGCACCGGGGAGCCGATCGAGCCGCGCCTGTCGATGCAGTGGTGGGTCAAGGTGGAGTCGCTGGCGAAGGCCGCCGGCGACGCGGTCCGCGACGGTGACACCGTCATCCATCCGACGTCGATGGAATCCCGCTGGTTCGGCTGGGTCGACAATATGTACGACTGGTGCATCTCGCGGCAGCTGTGGTGGGGCCATCGCATCCCCATCTGGTACGGCCCCGACGGCGAGGTCGTCTGCCTCGGACCCGACGAGCAGGCGCCCGAGGGTTACGTCCAGGAAACCGACGTCCTCGACACCTGGTTCTCCTCGGGTCTGTGGCCGTTCTCCACCCTCGGCTGGCCCGAGAAGACTCCCGACCTCGAGAAGTTCTATCCCACCTCGGTCCTGGTCACCGGCTACGACATCCTGTTCTTCTGGGTGGCCCGGATGATGATGTTCGGCACGTACGTCGGGGCACAGCTCGGCGAGGGCAGGACGGTGCCGTTCCACAACCTGTTCCTGCACGGACTGGTGCGTGACGAGCACGGGCGCAAGATGTCGAAGTCGAAGGGCAACGGCATCGATCCGCTCGACTGGGTGGAGCGTTTCGGCGCCGACGCCCTGCGGTTCACCTTGGCCCGTGGCGCCAACCCCGGCAGCGACATCTCCGTCGGCGAGGACCATGCACAGTCGTCGCGCAACTTCGCCACCAAACTTTTCAACGCCACCAAGTTCGCGATGATGAACGGCGCGGTGATCGGGGACCTGCCCGACCGTTCCGAGCTGACCGTCGCCGACCGCTGGATTCTCGACCGGCTCGACGCGGTGTTCGCGGAGGTCGACGCGGGGTTCGAGGCCTACGAATTCTCCAAGGCATGTGAGGCCCTCTATCACTTCGCGTGGGACGAGGTGTGTGACTGGTACCTGGAACTCGCCAAGGTGCAGTTCGCCGAGAACGACGACGCGCGCTCCCGGTCGACGGCTCTGGTGCTGGGCAACGTGCTCGACCCGCTGCTGCGTCTGTTGCACCCGGTGATGCCGTTCGTGACCGAGGCGTTGTGGACCTCGCTGACCGGCGGGGAGTCGCTGGTGGTGACGCAGTGGCCGTATGTCGACGCGACCCCCGCCGACGGTGCCGCCGCACAGCACATCGACGACCTGCAGCGCCTGATCACCGAGGTGCGCCGGTTCCGCAGCGACCAGGGGCTCCGACCGGGTCAGCGCGTCGCGGCCGAGGTCGACGGACTCGACGCCGCCGAGCTCGCCCAGTCGCGTCCTTACCTCGACTCGTTGGCGCGGCTGGAAAGTGCGGGAGACGATTTCGCGGCCACCGCCACCATCGACGTGCGCCTGTCCGCAGCGACGGTCACCGTGCGCATCGACACGTCGGGCACGGTCGACGTCGAGGCGGAACGCAAACGGCTCGCCAAGGATCTGGCGGCCGCGGAGAAGGAATTGGCGTCGACAACCGCGAAACTCGGCAACGACCAGTTCCTCGCCAAGGCACCAGACCACGTCGTCGCGAAGATCCGGGATCGGCAGCGGGTTGCGACCGAAGAGGTCGAACGGCTCGGCGCCACCCTCGCCACCCTGGGTGGGTCGTGAGCCGAGACGACCGCGACCTCGGGTCGGGCAGTGACGCCGACGAGGATCTCGACGACCTCGATCGTGATCACCTCGGAGCCGTGGATGCCGCGCCGACCAACCACCTCGGTGCGCTGCTCGCCGACGACGAGGACAGCGCCGCCGAGGACGCCGGCCTGGCCGGGCACGAAGCCTCCGAAGCCGCTGACGACGCGGCCGTCCTCGCCGAACTCGCCGAGGTCGAGGCCGAACTCGATGCGCGCTGGCCGGAGACGAAGATCGAGCCGTCCCTGACGCGGATCGCCACATTGATGGATCTGCTCGGTTCCCCGCAGCACAGCTATCCGGCCATCCACATCGCCGGCACCAACGGCAAGACGTCGGTGACCCGGATGATCGACGCCCTGCTCATCGCGCTGCATCGTCGGACCGGCCGGATCACCAGCCCCCACCTGCAGCGGGTGACCGAACGCATCGCCGTCGACGGGCGCCCGATCGGTGCCCGGACCTATGTCGACACCTACCGCGAACTCGAGCCGTTCATCACCATGGTCGACGACTCGTCGACGGCCGCGGGTGGACCGCGGATGAGCAAGTTCGAGGTGCTCGTCGCGATGTCCTACGCGGTGTTCGCCGAGGCCCCCGTCGACGTGGCGGTGGTGGAGACCGGAATGGGTGGGCGCTGGGACGCCACCAACGTCATCGATGCCACGGTCGCCGTCATCACGCCGGTCGCCATGGACCACGCCGACTACCTCGGCGACACCCTGGCCGCCATCGCGTCGGAGAAGGCCGGGATCATCAAGAAGGGCGGGTCCGACGAACTCGTCCCGGTCGACCCGGTGACGATCATCGCCGATCAGGAGCCCGAGGTGATGGACGTCCTGCTGCGGCAGACCGTCGAGTCCGGCACGATCGTGGCGCGGCAGAACTCCGAGTTCGCGGTGCTCGACTCGGTCACCGCGGTCGGCGGTCAGATGCTGAGGTTGCAGGGACTCGGCGGTGTCTACGACGAGATCTATCTCCCGCTGCACGGCGCCCATCAGGCGTCCAACGCCGTCCTGGCGCTAGCCGCGGTCGAGGCCTTCTTCGGGGCCGGCGCCGATCGGCAACTCGACATCGACGCGATCCGGTCCGGTTTCGCGTCGGTGACGAGTCCGGGACGCCTCGAGCGGGTGCGCAGCGCGCCGACGGTGTTCGTCGACGCCGCCCACAACCCGCACGGTGCGGCCGCCCTGGCCCAGGCGCTCACCGAGGAGTTCGACTTCCGGCGCCTCGTCGGGGTGATCGGGGTGCTGGGGGACAAGGACGCCGAAGGGGTTCTCGAGGCACTCGAGCCGGTGCTCGACATGATCGTGCTGACCAACAACGGTTCGCCGCGGGCTCTCGACACCGACACCCTCGCCGAGATCGCCCGACCGATCTACGGGGAGGACCGTGTCGTGGTGACGCCCTTCCTGCCCGATGCCGTGGAAACGGCGATCGGGCTCGCCGAGGAGTCCGACGGGGAGCCAGTCGCGGGGGCGGGAGTGGTGATCACCGGATCGGTGGTCACCGCCGGTGCGGGACGGACCCTC
>NZ_BAHC01000222.1 GCF_000298195.1 Gordonia rhizosphera NBRC 16068
GTCCGGCCTGGTGGTAGGCGTAGGCGAGGTTGTTGCGGAAGGTCAGCGTGTGGGGGTGGTCGGGGCCGAGGATGTGGACGCTGTCGGTGAGGGTGTGTTCGTAGAGGGTGATGGCGTCGTCGAGGCGTCCGGCTGAGTCGTAGGCGCCGGCGAGGTTGTTGCGGGTGATCAGGGTGTCGGGGTGGTCGGTGCCGAGGATGCGGTCGCGGTCGGTGACCAGGGTGGTTCCGAGGGTGATGGCCCATGTCAGGTCTGCGCTGTCGGTGCGATTATTCAGTGCCCAGTCGCGCAGGCTGAGGAGCCGAACGATGAGTGGGGTGTTGGTGGTGGTGTCGAGGTGGTGCCAGAGAGTGTCGACGTGGGTGGTGAGTCGGGCACCGAGGGTGCGGTGTACCCATGTGTCGGTGTCGGGAATACGGCTCTGTTCCAGGGCGTGGGCGGCGTGGGTGCCTGCGTCGGTGAGCTGGGCGGGTGTTGCGCGTTCGCGGATGATGCGGGCGGTGAGCCGGTGCAGGGTGAGGGTGTTGTCGGTGCTGCGGGTGAGCAGCGACAGGCCGACGAGGTCGTCGAGCGCGTCGTCGAGCTCGAGGTCGGTGAACACCGGATCAGCGTCGTCGGTGCTGTGGGTGAGGTGGTGCAGGATGCGGTGTTCGACGCCGTCAGGGGCCAGCAGCGCGATAATGGTGGCGAGCCGGTGGGCGGGTGCGTCGAGTGTGTCTAGGGTCAAGGACAGTGCTTCGGCGGTGGAGTGGGGGTAGTCGTGGCCCTGGATGCGGCGCAACGATTGGTCGAGTGGGTAGTCGGCCAGGTGTTTGCGATAGGTGGTGTAGCTGTACTGGCGGCGGGTGATGACGGCGGCGGCTGCAGCCAGCGCCAAAGGCAGGTCACCGAGGTCGTCGGCGAGGGCATCCGCCCCGTCGGGATCGTCAAGGCGGGTGCGTTCGGTCAGGTAGTCGATGGACTGTTGGCGGCTGTAGGCGTCCAACTCGACGACGGTGCCGAGGTGTTCGAAGGCTGTGTGGGTGGTGGTGATGAGCACTCGGCAGGTCCCGGACGCGGGCAGGTAGGTGCGTAGGTGGTCGGGGTTGGTGCCGTTGTCGAAGACGAGCAGGCTGGTGCCGGGCCGGGTGGTGAGGTGATCGCGCAGACGCTTGGCGGAGCGTTGTGGGTCACCGTCGGGGTCGCTGACGTCGAGTTCGGCGGCGATCGCGGCGAGGTCGGTGATTGTGGTCTGCTCGGTGGCGGCATCGACCCATCCGACCAGAGGCCAGCGTTGGTCGATGCAGTAACGGGCTACCGCGCCGGCGAGCTGGGACTTCCCTACCCCACGCATGCCGAGCAAAGCACTGAGGACACTGACCCGGGTGCTGGTGAGAGTGTTGATCAGTTCGGTAGTTTCGGGTCGGTCGACGAATCCGGGTGGCGCGACGGGAATGCGGCCCACCGACTTTCGTGTGACTGGGGTGGCGGTGTCGGTGACCGCAGCCCAGGCCGGTGGGGTGCTGATCGACAGACGGTGGCAGAACTCGGTGGCGGTATCCGGGTCGAGGGTGGCTACGGCCTGGATGGGGGTGAAGACCAGCGTGCCGACACCGGCGTCCGGCATGTGCCCGCGGACCACGCCGAGTACCTGGTCGCCGGTTCGGGTGACGAGCACAGTGCCGGAAAATCCCGCCCATCGTGTTTCGTCTTGGTCGCCGGCTTGGATTGGTGGCGCTCCGACGGGCGGGTCGGGTATGCGGTAGGCCGCCAGCCACATTGTGCCCGTCGTGAGTGCGTCGGGTCCCTCGCCGGTGGGCACGTAGCCGACGGTCTGGGTGCGCCGGCGCTGGTCGCCGAGGTCATTCCACTTGGGGAAGCCCAGGCCGCGTGCGGGCACTTCGGCGGCGTGCGTGTCGGGTAGTGCAGCGAACTGCAGCGGGTCGACCGGCGTCAGGTCGGGTGCGTCGAGGAGCGCGATGTCCACATCGGTGCTGCCGCTGCGCCAGACCACGGTCGCGGTCGAACGGTGGCCGTCGGCAAAGGCTTTATGGTCCGTGCCGTGGGTGCAGTGGTTGGCGGTGAGGATGATGGTGCCACCGATGCGGAGCCCGGACCCGCGGAGCGGTTGACCGTTGCGGGTGTAGGTGAGGTAGACGGCGCGTGAGGGCTCCACGACAGCGGCCTGGGCGTCAGGACTTGAGTTGGCTGTCGGGGTCGCCCGAGGTGTCGGCGCCCTCGATGAGGACCTCGACTGCCTCGCCGGTGGCCCGGTTGGTCAGTTTCGGATCGAGGGTCAGTGTGATCGTCTGGGTCGATGCGTGTTCGACCGATCCGCCGGCGGTTGCGTTGACCACCCACCACTTCACCCCGGCTTCGCCTTTACCGGTGACGGTCAGCGCGACCTCCAGGGTCAGCTCGATCGGGGCAGGTTTGAACGCCAGACGGTAGTCCGTGCCGTTGACTGTGTAGGTGGTGTCACTCAGCCACATCGAGCGCACCAGTTCGTTCCGCAACGACGCGATCGCATCCGACAATGCGGCCGCCCCGTGCGGGCGTTGCTCGCCGACCGGTTCACTCACCTAAGGCCTCCCTCGTCTGACCCTGGTCTCAGGGTTTCGGTCACTGGCCCGGTCAACCCGGACGGCGGGCCCCTGTCCTAGTAGTTCACAACGAACTGGTCATGTCCGCATGTGGTCGCGGAAGGAACCGGTCAGCCATGCCGCCATCGTGCCTCATGAGACAACTTGGTGAGAACGATGACACGCCTATGACAAGTTGCCGAGAAAATGACACGCAACTTGAGGACTTGCATCGCTGACCCCGCACGCACACGATGCCGTCCCCGCCCACTGCCGGGAGGGCATCGTCGTTTTCGCGCGTGTTGCCGCACGACCGTGAGCCGGGCAGGTCGCCGAGCCACCTGCCTGCTCTTGTCCCCAGCCGACGTTTCGTCAGCACCATGCGACCGCAGGCCGCCGGCCTCGGCGCCGGACACTGGCCACGCTGCGCGTGGACTCGCCGCCGACCCCGCGCGCGGACGCGCTCACCCCGAAAAGCACCCGACTCGCGGGAGCAAGCTATCGTTTAGGTGCTCTAAACCCTTGCTCCCCGCCCCGCGCTGTCGGTACGGTGAGACCACAGACCCCGGTCTGCGATGGTTCCCCACGGGTGGGGTCGCTGCGCTGGGCCAGACCGGCCAGGGGCCGGGACACGATCAAGAGATGGGAGCGCGTGATGGCGGAGTCGGACAACTCGCGGCGCGCGTTCGGGCGGCGGCGGCGCCGCAATCATCCGGGTGGGCGTGATGCGCGCATCGTGGTGCGGGTCAATGCGGTGGAGGACCAGGAGTTGCGGAACCGGGCCGACGAGGCCGGTATGAGCGTGCAACGTTTGATGGTCACGCGTGCGCTGTCGAAGGAGGGCGGCGGTCTGGTGAATCATGCCGAGAAGGTCGCGGCGTGGCAGGAGGCCACCGAGATTCGCAACCTGTTGTCGGGGTTGGCGGTGAACATGAATCAGATCGCCCGGCACGCCAACACCGAGGGTGAGATCCCGGCGGATTTCGCGGCCGCGGTGCTGGCGGCGCGACGTGCGTCGGAGCGGGTGCGGGATGCGTTCGGTGAGGTGTGGGCGGTGTCGTTTCCGGGCACCAAGCGTGACGAGTTGCCGGACGGCGCCGCCGAGACCGGCGCCCCTGCGCGCACGGTGTCGAGCGCGGATGTCGACGAGTGGGATGGCGTGTAGATGCCGATGATGCCGGCGATCTCGTCGGGTGCGCGGATGCACGGTTTGGTGATGTATTTGGCCGGTCCGGGGAAAGCCAACGAGCACACCACTCCGCATGTGGTGGCGGCCTCGTCGCGGGAGGTGTTCGCCGCCGGTGGTGGTGGGGCGAGGATGACGCGCGAGGACGCGGTGGCGTTGGGGCGGGTGCTGGATGAGGCGCGGGTGGTGTTCGGTACCGAGGTCACCCGCCGCGACACCGCGGCGTTGAAGGCCGCTCAGGAACGCGGCCTGACGGGGTACGACGCGATCGCGGAGGCCACGCGGGATGAGAATGTGTGGCACTGCTCGTTGTCGTTGCCGCCGGATGCGGCGGCGTTGGATGAGGCGACGTGGTCGGCGATCGCGCACGACTTCATGACCGGTATGGGGTTCGACGACCCGGACGCGGCCGATGCCCGGTGGGTGGCGATTCATCACGGCGCCACCACGAACGGCGGCGACCATATTCACATCGCCGCCTCGCGGGTGCGTGATGACGGCACGGTGGTCGCGAAGTGGCGGCCACACCCCACGCGCGGCGGCAACGAGGGCGACTACCCGCGCGCCCAACGCGTGGCCCGCGACCTCGAGCAGACCTACGGGCTGGAGGTGTTGTCGAGCTACACCAAGAACATGGCCGCACGCGGCCGCGCGCACGCCCAAGACGCCGCCACCAAGCCGCAGCGCGCGCCGGATGGCAGCGTGCGGGACCCGCGCATCGCCGAGGTGCCGTCGGTGACGCTGGCGCGGCGCGTGCGGGCGGTCGCGGCCGCCGCGGAGAGTGAAGCCGAGTTCGTGCGCCTGGCCCGCACAGACGAACTGGTGCTGCGCTCGGCCCGCTACGACACGACCGATCCCGAGGCGGTCACCGGGTTCAGTGTCGGGTTGCCGGCAGAGGAATACGCCAACCAGTACGGCCGCCCGATCATGCACGGCGGCAAGAAACTCGGCGAAGATTTGTCGCTGCCGCGGCTGCGGGAACGCTGGATCGACGACGACCAGGCGCGCGCGGATGCGCGGGCGGCGTGGGATCACGTCGACGCCGCTCCCCCGTTCGGCGGTGCCTCCCGCCCCGCACCAACCCGACCGACCACCGACACAAACACGCCAGAGGCCGGTGGCCCCGACACCGACAGCACCCGCGGTGCCAGCGCGCACAGTGAACACACCGCCGGGGCGGCCGACCTGGACGCGATGCAGGCGCGCTTGCGGTCGATCTGTGTGAAACTGGCCCGCTCGTCGGCGACCGAAGCCGACTACGCCCGCGCGCTGCGCGACCACCCCGACGTGCTGGCCCGACCACGGTTCGCGACAGGCTCTACCACCGGCGTCGTCGGCTACGTGGTGGCGCTTCACCCGAGCATCGTCAGTGACGACGACGGTAAACCGATCTGGCGCAACGCCAGCTACCTCGGCGACGGACTCGCACTGAGCGAGCTGCGTGCCCGCGCGGGGTGGCCCACCGACGACAACCACCGCCACCTCGCATCGGCGGCATGGACACGCACCCGCCGCGACACCGGCGAACGCCGTACCGCCGCCAGCGCCGCCGACCAGGCTCACGCCCACACCGCCCACCAGCACGCCCGCCGCTGGGAACGGACCGTCACCTCCGTCACCGACCCGACGTCGACCGGGTGGCACACCGCCGCCGGCGACACCGCCGCCGCGCTCAGCGCCGCCGCGCGCGGGCTAAACCCGCGCGACGCCGCCAGCGTCAACCAGCTCGCCGACGCACTCGGCGGCGTGGCCGGACATCGCCGCTCCACCCATGCGGCCGGGACCGGGGCACGCACCGCCGCGCAACGCGTCGCCGCAACCATGCTCGCCGCCAGCCGCGACGACACCACCCTGCTGTGGCTGGCCACGATGAAACAAGTACTGGCCGCCAGCAAAGCCATCAGCGCCGCCATGGACGCCCAAGGACACACCCGCCACGCCGCGCGCATCCGCACCGCCATCGGCGCCACCGAACATCACTTCGCTGACCAGCCGTACACACCCGCACCGACGCGCGATGTGGCACAGGTCCGGTCCGCTGCGCGACCGGCAACGGAGCGCAGCATCCCCTCTGACCGGGACACGCACGACCACGGTCGTTAGCCTCCTGGCCGCCGCACCCGAGCGTCTTGCCGGTGTGCGGGTCTTAGGCCTGGATGAGCACACGTGGAAACAGGGTCGGCGCGGTTGTTGGACATGGTCGCCGGGCGGTCGAAAGCGGCCCTCAACGACTGGCTCGTCGGCCGCGACCAGTCACTCGGGGATCGGATTCGGGTGGTCACCATGGACGGATTCACCGGCTGCCGCCCCGCCACCGCCGAAGCCCTGGACAAGGCACGTGCGGTGATGGATCGATCCCTTCCACGTCACGTGGCGGCGGAGAAGTTGACGCTGTGCCGTCAACGCGTCTAACAAGATTCGTGTGGGCACCGCAGCCGGTCCGGGGATCGCGCATGACGAGCATCTCGCAGTGTCGGTGACCTACCATCGACGCCGACGACCAAGAGAATCGCCGTGCCGGAAGATCGCGATGACAAGCTGCTCAAACACATCCACACCGGCCTGCCGGCCGGTCTGGCCAAACTCGCCCAGCTCGGCCGCTCGTTGTGGGCCCGCCGTGCCGAGATCCTGGCCTACTTCGACACCGCCGCCTCCAACGGGCCGGTCGAAGCGTCAACGGCCGCCTCGAACACCCCCGCGGGATCGCGCTCGGATTCCGGAACTTCAGGCACTACAGGCACTACAGCAGTGAGGTCACTGACCCACGCCGGGCAGCTGGCAGAACACCTGGATGCACTCTGAATCGGGAAGAGCCGGCAAATGTCCTAACTCAGGATATCGATCAACCTCGCACCCTACCCTTATAGTTAGGTGCGCTTTGGTACGAGAAGTGGCTCTCATTGTGGATTCGACGCATCTCCCAGAGAGTAGGCGACATGTTTTTGGTCGAGATTCGGCAGGATGCGACCGTGCGGGCGGTTCCGCTTGTTGTCGTGCCAGGTTCACCACGGCACGACAACGGCAACACTCCACCCTTCGGTAAAAACACTGATGGCCAAGACGAGTTGCCACGCGAACACCTCGGCTATTTGCGCAAATATTGGTCTGACGCAGGATTGGCGGATTCGCTGTGGGACAGAATCCTGAAGGACGCACAACTCGGCAATTTGCTGGGCGAATCGCCAGAGTCATGGTCACCGCTGGGTGGGCCGCCTGACCCCGTAACTCTGGCGCAAATGAGACAAACAGCACGGCTCGAGGACGAGGCCGACACTCGCGCTGGTCTCGCGCGCGGTGGAGGCATCTTTATCGGAAGAGACGACCAACGCCTGCTGCTACCCGAAATCGGGCTACTCGACGACGATGGCGAGCCGCTGGGCGCGGTTGTCTTCGGCGCCATGTGCTGTGTCGCTGTCCTTCCGGCGGGCACTAAGGAATTCCGAGTGGACTACCTGCCCACCGACATCGAACAACTAGCCGAAGAAACAGCTGCGCACCAAGCCCTAGCTGCCTACGGGCAGGGCGACGTCTATCAAATGATTCTGTGGCGCACATATTTTGGAACAAACACCCACATCACCGACGCTATCACCGGGCCAGGCCAATGGGTGAAGTCCTCGGCTCGGTCGATCACCGAACGTGGCGGCGTGCTCATCGGACGCATCTTTCACGCGAAGGCACACCCAAAGAAGGTCATGCGCGATATCACCCGACAAAAACGGCTCATCAAGGCTCTTAATGACGATCCCGAGTTCGCCCGTCGCTGCCCCGATCTCCTCGACATCCAGGACGCAACGGGAAAAATTGTCATCGTCGTGCACGGCACAATGGCGTGCGGCGTCTCGCTGGCCAGAGACATCAAAAAAATCCTGGGCGAAGACACACCGGTTGGACGGTTCGAACACGATACCTGGTTGCCTGTTGCCCAGAACGCGCAAGAACTCGTCGAACTTCTCAACGTACTTAGCGCTGAGCAAGTGACGCTCATCGCTCATTCCCGTGGTGGTCTCGTGGCGACGCTCGCGGCCGCCAAAACTGCACACGAAGATGTCCGAGTTATCTCGCTGGGCACACCATTTCGAGGCACGCCCCTCGCCCATGCAGGCGGACTGTCAATATTGGGATATCGAAGTCTGCTTGGTGTAGCCCGCGGACTCGGCGGCGGCTTCCCCCCGATCTCACTAGCCACCAGGCTAGCCGGTTTCCTGGTGAAGGATGTGCCGAAAGGAATCGCAGAGATGGAGCCGGGTTGGCGCACAAACTTCATTGGGCCTCCACCGAAACTGGTAGCGGCGCTGTGCGGCAACCTGACTGAGGAAACCATGAAAAGAAAAGACAGCTATGGATTCCATGCCCTGGTGGGAGTCAGCCGAGGCGCCTTCAACGGCGACGACAACGATCTCGTGGTGTCCACCATGTCGGCCAACGGTGATCACCCCAGCCCGAACGTCGTCGACTGCGATCACTTCAGTTACCTCGCCGAAGAGGTCGTGGCCAACGTAATCGAGAAGCTCGTCGACAAAGGCGCGGGCAAATTTCAGTTACGCCCCTCCTGGTACGGACTACCTCGTCCCGGCGCTACGAGAATCTGACACGCCTCGCCAAGGAGGAATTCTGTGAGTCCGGACAATCTGTGCTCTTCCGTTGATTGACGGTGCTGTAGTCGAACACGTAAGGCCAGGAGCACTGAAGCCACGCAAGATCGAGGTTAAAGCATCAGGTCAACTTTACTGAGATACTCGCTCTCCCGCACAATAAATCAAGCTTAGGTCACTTTGCAAAGGCTATAGCCGCTAGCATTTAGGCGCGAGCAATCTGGTTGGACAGGAAACGTTTCGGCCGCCATGTTCGCACCGGGGAGATGCGGTAGTCAAGACGCGAGCAAACCCTTGTGCTGCGGGGTAGAAATAGGTAGAAATAGCTGGAACGTATGTGGCGGCAATGATGCACATTGCCAGCTGGTCGATGTGTTTCAGCGCGACATCACTTCCGTCGATCCTTAGCCCGAGGAAGGGGAGCTGTGGTCCGTACGTATGCAACTGCAACGATTAGCTCAGTCGCGGTCTGGACGCTTGGATTCGGCGTTACCGCCGTTGCAGCTCTACTGGTAGACCATGGGGATTTACCAGGAATGTGGGATTATCTCGGTGGAACGCTAGGCGACGGGCTACTCTTACCGATTATTGTTTTTGGCCTCATCCGTGGGCTCCAGCGTTTAGGTGGTCGTTCGCTTCGCCCACTGTCGTGGCTAGTGGCCACATTGTCCGCATTGGGTGGACTTATATCGCAGTACATGTGGCTTGCTGATCCAGAACCGCGACTCAACTGGATGCTTATTGATATTGGTACTTTCTCGAAAATAGGTTGGTACCATTGTGTATTTTTAATAATGATTAGCGGACTTCTCGCAGGACTCGCTTGCGAGATTCTATTCCTAGCTCGAGAATGTGGGAGAAGCCAGGCAGTCGCAACTATTTCTGGTGATGGAGCTGGGATTGTTTCGGCTTGCTTGGCTGGATTCATCGCAGCAATTGTCTCCGATTCCTCACCCTCGCTCAGCACTTCTTCCTCTGTGTCTACAGTTGGGCTACTTGCAGCGATCCCTGTTGGGGTGATTGTTGCGGGAATCTTGATCCTACGCCGAGAAGTGACCATGATCCTTCCACCGCTGCTCGTCGGTGTGGCGATTGCAACAATTTCGGTAGTGCTGATATTCTCCCAAATTTCGTTCTCCGGAGTAACAGTCCTCGGAATTATTGCGGTGTCACTTCTCGGTCTAGCGATACCGGAGTACTACCGCCGAGGGCGAAACCTATTGATTACACCTCCAGTAATCTTAACTGGGATTTCCGCAACATATTTTCTTTGTTTGATTCTCTCCTGGCCGCAGATGGCAGCAGGCTATTGGAAAGTGTTCCTAGTCGCCACGGTCCTGAATATCGGCATCCTTATCGGGCTCGCAGCAGCGAGTAGAAAGGTGCCAAGTGCTGACAGGTTTTACCCGCTTTTCGTCGGCTCATTATTTACGCTGATTTGCGGTATTGCGCAAGTATCAACTTCAGTTGATAAGCAAGTTAGATCAACGCTCGACATTGTCGTGGTTGTCGCGACAGTAGTAGCGACAACTGCGGCCGCGAACCTTGGGCAGGCGAAGTGGCAAGAAATGGTGGAATTAGAGCGTATGACGCGCATGGATGGCAAGATTTCGTCTGAACTGCCTCAAGCCCAACGGTCGGCTCGAATATTCGCTGTCCCGCTACTAATTGCTGGTGTGTGCGCCATTCTTGCTGTGACTGTTCAGCTAAAAGACGGTGTCACATGGAGTTCCGGAATTCCCCCATCTAGAGAAGAATTTGTTTTGTTGGCGACCGCCATGAGTCTAGTTTTGCTCGGCAGTGTCTATCAAATAGTTCGAGCAATGAGCTATCCGAAGGACTTCAGTAGGGATTCCCCTCCTCCTCGACAGCCTTCGAGCGGATTCACCATCGCAATCTCGGCGCTAACGACAACGATGTCGATCGTCCCCCTTTTTGTACTTGCGCTCGGCGTTCCTTATAGGGGGATTTGGACGATTCTAGTTACAATTGGCGTTCTTGTTCTAGGCATAGATACATTTGAAACAATTCTTATTAATAGTACGTTGATGTGCAGACGGTGGCCGACTTCGCTGGATGTATTAACTGCTCTGTGCGCCGCCGGCTCCACTAGCCTCGCCCTCTATTGGTGTCTTCTTGGGGGGTGGGCTCCGGCGAGGGTGAGCCCTGCGTGGTTCATCTTGATGCTTGTGTCTGCAATTGTTCTTCGGTACGTTGTCTGTTTGGGAACGGGGTCGACGATTTACAATAGGGGCACACGTTACTTCAGTACGGATGGATCTGTTGTTCTAAACCAGGCCGCCGACGAAACAACCAGAATGGCATTGCTCGTTCTTCTTGGTGCTTTGCCGATGTTGATTATTCCTTGTTTCTCGAGTTTCTTTGTTGGACTAGGTATCGCTTGTGTGATCGCGTTATCAGTATCCTCCGTTTACATTAACGCTTGCCGGAGGATGCTTGCTCATAATCGCGAACAGATACGCGTTCGGTTTGGAGGGCGATACGAAGTTCCGGCAACTCCAGAAGAGGGATTGACCGGCATTCTGTGGCAATGCGGCGAAAGTATTCGACGTTTTTGCGCAAACAGAAGATCTTTTGCAAGAGGCGAAGAAAAATATGCTGGCGAGATTGTCTTTGTGTCAGCCCTGGGCGCACACCTCTCATTCCAGGTTATTATTAGAGTTATATTCACGTTCTGCACGGTAGTTGGAGTTTCGATTCTTACTATTGGGGTGCTCTCCAACCGCAAATTTAACCCCGACTAAACGGGTTCTTCGATGTTAGTCGGCTCAGCAACTTCTACAGCTGCGCAACAAGCTGTTCGTAACCGAAGCCTCTTGTGCCGACCCTCGCCACCGCCACCCGTCTAGCCAAAGAAGCCCCAGGCTAACATGAACTCGCCTGGCGATTTGGCCTTGCCCTCCATAACAGCCAGGATCGCCTGGCCTACTTTGACACCGACGCCTCCAGCGGGCCGGCCGAAGCGATCAATGACCAGCTCGAACAACTCCGTGGGATTGCGGCTTCGGAATCCGCCAACTTGCAGCACTAAAAATTGCGATCTCTGATCGCTTCCGGCGGCGTGGAAGAACACCCGGATACACTATGAATTCGGGAAGAACCAACCTTAATATCGCAGGCAACATCTGGTCAGAACGCGCTCACGCAACTTTGCCGATCCTGCCTGTTCCGAAGCGCTTGGGATAGCCATGGTTTACTATTTCGAACATGGCTGAAAATGTCGTGCTGATTATCCTGGCGATCGTCGGCGGCACCCTTACTTTGCTCGGCCTTTTCGCTATCGTTGTTTGGATCCGCGAATGGGCAGATCTTCTTGGCCCACTGCTCGCCGGAGCGGGCCTAATAGCAGCCGTCGTGGGCTTCATCTCAGGAGCCGCTACCTGGGTCATCGTCGCGAGCATCGTCGCGCTTGTCGTCGGTGTGCTCCTCCGCGTTGTAGCCGAGCCTTGGCAGAATTGGTAGCCAAATCGTCGAGGACCAGCTGAGCCCGCACACGATCGGTCCGGCACGACGATCGCCATTGGGTCGCGGTCGTCGAGAATCGCGAAGGCGCTGCAACGATCTGCGGGCGCGCGGGAGGGCGTTGCTTGTTCAAAGCGACGAAATACTACGGCCACTCCCCCGGATCAGCGCTCAGTGCGCCTTGCCCTCAGTACTGTGGCGTGCACGAGACTGGACGTAACGAACGATCGGCAGCCTGCTGTCCGGGGCAGCCCTGCCGACTGCGGTTGGATGCCTCTCAACACACCGTGAGTCCGTAAAGCTGGCTCCAAGACCGGGACGCGCACCGCCGCGCAACGCGTCGCCGCAACCATGCTCGCCGCGAGTCGCGACGACACCACTCTGCTGTGGCTGGGCACGATGAAACAGGTCCTGGCCGCCAGCAAGGCCATCAGCGCCGCGATGGACGCCCAAGGACACACTCGCCACACCGCGCACATCCGCGCCGCCATCGACACCACCGAACACCACTTCGCCGGCCAGCACCACACACCCGTGCCCGCACCGGCGCACAGTGCCGCGGCCGCTCAGTCTCCGACCGCGGCGCGCTCGGCACTGCATCACACCACCGCCGACCGGGACGCACCCGAGCACGGACGGTAAGTGTGGCTCTTCGCCCATCGAACGAATCATTACGGGCGTAGCCCGCTGTGTGTCAGGGTTCAGCCTGCCAGCGGCACTGCTGAGGGGTCGTGACTGCCGTCGGGCGCCGGTGCGGGTACGTTCTGGCTGGGAGCCGGCGTCGCCGCCGGCGGCGGCGGGGTGCGCCGCGGTGGCCGCTTGGACGCACCGGTGCGGGTGCGCGGCTGTGTCGTCATCGGTGTGAAGACGAGGCGGTCGAGCGCGGCGGCGGGTGCGTCGTTCTTCTTGGCTTGCTTGACCAGGTCGGCCAGTTCGACGAGTCGCCGGCGATCCTCGGCGAGGAAGTCCTCACGAGTGGTGGCGATCTCGGCGGCGAGCAGGGCAGCTGGTTCGAGCGCTGCGCGGCGGCGACGTTGACGCTGCGCAAGCGCTTCGGCCTCGGCGGCGTCGGAGGCTTCGATCTCGGCGAGCAGATCGGTCGGGTCGTTCGATGTCAAGTGGGTGTTCCTTTCTGCCCCGTTGGGGGCTGATTCGGGTTCGTGTCGGCGGTCGGTCGGGCATGTCCGGGGCCGGGAGGGTCACATCCCGCGGCCGCGTTCGCGGTCGCTGCCCATCGTCGCCGCGGTGCGGGCGCGTGGTTGGCTACGCGCACCGGTGGCGGCGGCTGCGCGCGGGTTGGTGGGGTGATCGCGCGCGGCGCGGGCCGCCGCCTGGCCGGCGGGGGTCGTGCTTGCCTGAGCGACTCTCTCGGCGCGGGTGGGCTCGGCGGTGGTGTAGCCCGCCGCGTCGGGGGTTGATACATCGAGTGTGTCAGCGAGCTCCAGGTGGGTGATGCTGTCGTGGTCGGCGTCGATCGCGCGTTCGTCGGCGGCTTGTGCACTGCTGAGCAGGGCGGCGACCTGCGCGCCCTCGCGGTCGGTGGCATCACGGCCGTCGCTGGTCATGGTGGGTGGCTGGTCGGGTGCCCAGTACTCGGCCCGGGACTGGACGTAGCGGTCAGCGGCCTGCTCTGGGGTCATGTGCATCAGCTCGTCGGGGTCCAGCCCGTAGTCGGCGATCAGGTCGGCGAGGTTGTCACGCACACCGGCGGCCACCGCACTCTCGTCGGCGTAGCGGCCGGCGACAGCGAGCAATCCCAGCACCTCGTCGCCTTTCGCGCGTTCGGCCCATGCCCGGTCGTGTTCACGGTGGCCGAGCCGCGTGGGGTCGATGCGATAGTCGGTGCGGATCTTGTCGAGGAGTTCTTCTGGGCTGGCCTGGCGCCAGAAGTGCGCGTCGTGGCGGCCGACCGCGAGGTCGCCGCGCGCGCGTTGCTGCACTGCGTACGCGGAGTGGGCGATGTGTTCGGCGATGTCCCCGGACGGCATCGCAGCGTGGTCGTGGCCGTGCTGGCTGCGGCGGGCGGCGCGTTTGGCGGCGAGCTGCGCCCAGGACTGGATCAGCGAGGAGCTGTGCGCAATCGCCACGGCCAGTGCGCGTTCCATGTTCTGTTCGAGTTCGCGGGATTCTTGTTCGTGCTCAGACATCGGTGGTTCTCCCTGTCAGCTGGTGAGGGCGGGGGCGTGAATGCTCATCGCCGCGAGCAGCTGCTGCTCGACGACGTCGTCGGTCGGAAGCTCTGTGGGGGTGCGGTCGCTGTGGCCCTGGTCGGCCGAGCACGCTTCGAACGGCCCGTCGGGGGCCATCAGCATCTTCATGTGGTAGTCCGCGTGGTCGCGCCACCACGTACTCATCCCGGTCGCGGGGTCCAGCCGTAGCGCTTCGTAGGCCCGCCACAGCGCTTCCAGGCGCGACACCGCTTCGGGATGTTCGAACCACCGCGGACACCACCGCCGGTCTTGTTTATGGGTGACCTTGCGGGCGTAGATCCTCACCAGGTGCGTGTCGACGAACTCATACACCGACCCGAACTCGGGCTGCGGTTCGTGTTCCTCGTCGGTGTCGGTGCCCTCGTCGTCATCGTCGTCGAAATCGTCGTCATCGTCGTCGAAATCCTCGTCGGCGAACAGCTCACTACTCATGGACATGTCCTCCCGTCGCGTGTCGCGTGATCGGGTCAGCGGCTGTGCTAGGCGGCCGACTCGTCATCGGATGCATCCTCGGCCGTCGACGGGGGTGTGGTGTCGGGGCTGTACTCCGACAGCGACTGTCGGATGACGTCGGCGTAGGGCTTGTCCCACCACGGCACGGTCTGCAGGATCGTCGGCGGGTTGCCGGCCGAGAACAACAGCAGCCGACCCCGCGGCCACGACGCGAGATCGCGGGCGGTGAAAATGTTTTCCAGCGTGGTGTGCACAGACACCGATCGACTCCCACCGCCGCCGCGGCCGGTGGAGTCGGAGATGTTGCGCGCGGTGCGGTAGTACTGACCGGCGAGTTTCGCGAGCTGTTCGAGGTAGGCCGATTCGCGGACGTTGCCGCCGTAGATGTAGATGTTCGACGACGACTCGAGCAACTTCATCGGGCGTTCGCCGAACACACCGATGCCCTGGGACCACGACTGCAGGATCGTCATGATGATGATGCCACGAGACCCGAAGTGCGAATACAGCTTCGGCAAATCGGGCCAGCGCACCACATTGGCTGCTTCATCGAGTGCGCACAGCATCGGCACCGGCAACCGGCCACCCGGTGAGGCGGTCGCGATCGCTTCGGCGGTTTTGGTGGCCGCCATGGTGAGCGCAGCCACCAGCGGGCCGACCGACCCGACGCCCTCGCGGGACAGGCAATACAAGGTTTCGCCGCGCCGTATGTAGCCGGCGAGGTCGAGCTCGGGCCGGTCATCGTCGGGCCCGGTGCGTGCCACCCACGCCCGCACGGTGCGTCCACGCAAGCATTTGGCCATCTTGATGGCGGTCCCCCAGATGCCGTCGGCCTGCTTGGCGGCATAGTTCAGGCGCGCGTTGAGCGCCCGGGCGATCAGCGGGTAGTCGTGCTCGTCGAGCACCGCCACCGCCTCGTGGCCGCGGTCGCGCACCACGAGCCGCTCATAGACGGTGGTGATCGGTTCACCCGCCAGTGCCGAGGCCAGGATGAGATTCGCGAGGAGGTCTTCGCCTTCGGGATCGAAGTAGGGGTCCCTTTTGGCGTCCTGGCCGTCCTCGCCGGCACCGAAGAGCTGGGCGAGCTCTTCAGCCTGGGTTTCGTCGGTGACATAGCTCAGCGGATTCCAGAACCACCACGGTTCCTCGTTGGCCACGCCCTGGGGGTCGAACACCCACACGTGGCGGGTCGGGGTGCCGTGCTCGTCGCGGAACTCGCGCACCAGCCGGGTGTGGTCGAGGTTGCCGCGCTTGTTCTCGGTGGCCAGCGCCGCGCCGGGCGCTTCGCAGATCGCCGGGATGATCCGCGAGGTCGACTTACCCTGCCGCGGCCCCCAGATGTCGAGGTGCATGTCTTCCCACGACCCGTACACCGGTGTCCCGGCCAGCGTGCGGCCCAGCGGCACACCGATCATCGTGGTGAACGCGGCCGGCGCGGCGGTGTCGGTCACCCCGAGCGAGACGGCTTTGGCGGCCACCGCTTTCGCGGTCACCGAGGCGATGTCTGTGCCGTTGCCCAGATGCCGCTGTGCGGTGTCCACGCGGCTGCGCCGAGCGCGGTGACCAGACCACCACCGCACCCCGATACCGGCCACGACGGCCAGTGCGGTGCCCATCAGTGCCAGCCACACGGTGGCCGCGGTCGACCACCGCAGAGTCCCGGTGGCCAGCTCGATCGACGTCGCGACCGGGTTTGCCGACACTGTCTGACCGCCCGCCAACCGCAACGCCGCCCACACTGCGGTGGCGCCGACGGCGAGGACGCCGACGGCGGCGATCATCAGCCATTCCGGTCCGCCGCGGGTCGGTTCGGCGGCCTTTCCGGGTGTGCCGGCCATCACCGGACCTCGCTGCGGTGATCGGCGGCGGTGAGCAGGTCGGTCAGCGACACGTCACGCCAGCCGCGGAACCCGGGCAGCCGGCACACCTGCAGGGCGGGGTTGTCCTCGTCGTCGTCGACGACGTCGATGCTCACGAACACGTCGTGGCGCAGGCAGTCGCGCTGCACCGTGTCGGTGGTGACCCGATGGTTGGACACCACCAGCCGCAACCCGATCACGTCCAGCTGCGCGAGCGTGCGGGCCTGGCCGGCGAGGTAGATCGCTTTGCGTGCGGCGGCGATGTCGGCGGCGTCCTGGTCGTCGGCGGCGACGTTGTCGTTGTCGTGGAAATCGCCGTACCACGGGTCCTCGCCGTCGGCCGAGCACACCGCGAACGACGCCACCTCGCCGTCGCCGGCCGCGTACAGCACGATCTGCGCCACGCTGCGGGCGTGCTGGCGCATCTGCTCCCAGCGGGCATCACAGGTGCGTTGACGTACCGCGTCGTAGTCGATGTGGAGCTGTTTGCGCAGCTCGGCTTTGAATTTCGCGAACAGTGATCCGGTGTCGATGCCGTGGGCTTTGGCCCACTCGAGCAGGTCGAGGTGACTGGTCATCGCCGACAACTCGGTCGCGTTGTCGCGCACCGCATCTCGGGCGGTGTCCCAGTCCTGGCTGTCGTTTCTGGTCTTCTTCGTGCGGCTCATCGCAGTTCCTTTCCTACGGGTGGTGCTCGGGGCTTCGGTTCAGTGGTGCGAGTGGGCTTGCTACTGCTGGGTGGTGATGGTGTCGAGCTGCCATCCGCTCGGCCCGCCGGCCACCGCCACGACCCACACGGTCATCGGGGCGAGCTGGTCGGCGGTCGGGGTCACGGTCTGGGTCACGCGCGCCACCCGGGCGGTGGTGGCGGCGGTATCGGGGGGATGTTCATCGGAGAGCAGCCGGGCGGACGCGACGACGGTCGCGCCGCTGGCTGTCCACTGCGCCCACTGCGAACCGGTGATCGCGGCGAGCATCGACCACGACCCCGCGGCCGCGGCCCGGTAGGTGGGGGTGAGCAGCTCGGCAGCCCGGTCGGCGGCCGCGGCCGCCGGATCGCGGTCGGTGCCGCGGTAGCTGAAGACCTCCTCGAGAGCGGCCACCATCACCTGCTCGGCCGTGCACACCTGCCCGGTCGGGCACGCCCGCGGCTGGCTGGTCGGGCCGGGCTCCATCCCGGTCCGCGGGGCTGGCACGCCGGCCGAGAGCGCCGGCGGGGTGCTCACCGAGTTGGTGGTCTCGCCACTCGCCGAGCACGACGCGAGAGCCACGATCGCGGCGCCGGCCACGATCGCGGCCGCGAGGCGGCGGGGCATGGCACAGCATGTGCTGTGACGGTCAGATGTGCTCACAGACTGGCCCTTTCGTTGAGGACGCTCATTGGTTGGTCGGCGCCGGTGGTGTGGGTGTGGGGTCGATGCCGGCGCCGAAGCGTCGGACGAACATTCCTTCGCCGTTCCATCCCGACAACGGCATGACCGACACGGTCTGCCCGGATTGGGGGGCGTTGAGGAGCATGTCGCGGCCGTCGCGGGTGCCGTAGTAGATGCCGACATGATGGGACCCTTCGGCGGAGGAGCCGAAGTAGATGAGGTCGCCGGGCTGTTTCTGATCGAGCGGAATGACCTGTCCGCGTGGGTCGCCGGCCTGGTTGCCGGTGTAGTGGCCGAGTTCGATCGTGCCGCCGGATGCTTGATATACCGCGTAGAGGGTGAGTCCGGAGCAGTCGAAGCCGACCTTGTTGTAGTCGCCGTGTGCGTCGCCGGCACCGCCGCCGTCCGAAATACCTTTGGTGGGGCCATTTTTGTTGCCGCCGCCCCAGGCGTAGGGGGTGCCGATCCAGCGCATCGCCGCCTGTATGACGCGCTGACCGAAGCTGCCCTCGAGCGGTCCGGTATCGGCGCCGGGAGCCTCACACGAACCGCCGCCACCGCCGCCGGACGTCGACCCGGCGGCGAGGTCACCCAGGCGTGGCGTGACGGCGGCGATGACCTTTTCGGCCAGCGTGCGGGTGGTGGCATACGCGTCGGGGCCGGAGCGTTCGACGGCCTGGGCCAGGGCTGCGGGGTCCATTGTGTCGTGGCCGCCGATGGTGTCGGCGGTGTCGTAGAACCAGTTGATCTGCCACACCGGGTCCATCAGCTTGGTGAGGTCGCCGCCGCCGTGCATCGACACCCGGATCTGGTGCGGGCCCACCGAGTCGTGGTCGGAGCCTGCCCCGTCGTTGGGGAAACTCGCCGATTCGGGCACGTTGGTGTTGGACAGGTTGCGGTAGGTCGACTCGGTGGCCATGGCCATCGACTGGGCCAGGATCACCGACTCGGTCTCGCCGCGCTGTGTGCCGATCGCGACCCCGTTGGCGGCCAGTGTGAGCTGTTGGTTGTTCAGGCCGGCCAGGGTCGCGCCGTTCGCGTCGGCCACCCCCATTCCGTAGGCGTTGGTGGTGGCCGCTGCGCAGTCGGTCACCCCGGACCCGGACAGCACCGCGACCAGCGTGATCGTCGCCAGGATCATCGCGCCGGCCGCCATGGCGATCGTCGTGCCGGCTGCACCTGTCGCTTCTTCGTTCATCGGTTAGGGCCCGGATGTTTCGGTGTGGCGGTGTCGGTGCGGCGGCGCAGCCGGGTGGTCAGCTGTGCGTTGAGTTCGGTGAGGACGGCGAGTGTGGTGTGCAGTTCGGCCAGCGCCACCCGGTCGTCGGCGGACAAGGTCAGTTCGGGATGGGCGGCGCGCCACCAGTTACGCACCGTGTGCGCGTGCACACCGATGTTCGCGCCGACCGTGCCGAAGGCCTGACTGCGGCTGATCCCGCCGCCGATCAGCTGATCGGCGGCACCGACGGCGAGCTCTTTGACCGCGTCGTCGGCGACCTCCCCCTTCTTCATCGCTGCGCCTGGCCGGTGGCGGTGCGCAGCGAGAACCGCTGGTTGGTGTCGTGGACACCGGAGGAGGCTTCGGCCGGGGTGAAGGTGAGCCGGAACGGGATACCGGGCCGGTCGTCTTCGCCGACCTTGAGCAGGAAACATCCCGTGCCCGGAGGTGATTGACGCTGCCCCGAGGTGATCTTCTTGATCGTCGCCGCCGTCGGGGGCGGCGTGGTCGACCACGAGGTGATCAGCCGTTTCTCGGTGCCGGTGAACGACATCACCCCCGACAGGCGTTCGAGTTCGTCGGGGCCGACCGGGCCGATGATCTTCGCGCGGGCGCGTTCGATGAACCCCAGCGCCTTGTGCACATCGGCCTGGGACTCGAAGGAGGCGAGGTCCTTGATGGTGTGGGTGATCAGGATCAGCGCGGTCCCGATCTGCCGGTTGAGTCGGGTGAGCGCGTTGACCTTGTCGACCATCCCCGGTTCGGCGAGCACCTGCCACAGCTCGTCCATCACCACCAGAAACTGGCGTGGCGCCGACAGCCCGGCATCGGCCAGGGTGTGGGCGGCCTCGACCGCACCGAACCCATCCGACCAGCAGGTCAGCAGGATCGCCGCTTTCAGCTTGGATTGCCCGTCCGGGATCTTGGACACGTCGACACAGACCGCGGGGGCATCGACGTCGATCGGCACCGTGGACTGGTGGTTGAACACCTCCCCGAGCGGGCCGTCCACGATCGCTTTCAATGCTTGGCGCAGTCGGCGGGTGATGTCACGGAACTGGTCGCGGTCATCGGCGCCGGCCGCCGCCCACAGGTCGGGCGGGGACTCATCCAGCGCGCCGTACATGTCACACAGCAGCGGCGGGTGGTGGTGGGTGAATCCTCCCCCACCCTGGCCGGTCGGCCGATACAGGTGCAGCAGGATCGCCGAGATGAGGGTTTCTTCGAAATCGGCGACGACACTGCCGCGGCCGAGTTGAATCAACGCGGTCACCGCCTGCACCTGCCGGGAGTGCACCTGGTCACGCACATAGCGGGCCAGGTCCTCGCGGCCGGCGTCGATCAGGGTCGGGATGATCGAGCCGAGCGCCCCGACGGCCAGCGGGTTGATCGTGGACGCACCCGGCCCGGCGTCGATGACCTGGCCGCCCACCGCGCGGGTGAGGCCGACGTAGTCGGGTTTCACATCACCCATGAACAGCACAGTGTGCCCTGCGGCGATCGTGCCGGTCGCGATGCGCCGCACCAACGAGCTCTTGCCGAACCCGTTGAGCGCCAGCACGAACAAGATCGGCGCGGTGATCATGCCGGCGTTCATCCAGGCCAGCGGGTCGAACCCGACATCCTCACCGGTGAACAGGTGCGCCCCGACCGGGGTGCCCAGCATCGGCGCGGCCGCCCCGATGCAATACGGCGACAATCCGGCGGTTTGGGTGGTCGTCGCCCGCCACTCCGGCAGCCGTGCGACCGAGGCCATCCGCCCCCCACCCGGCCCGCCGAAGCCGCGCACCGTGCGGGCGGGCAGGGGTTTGTCCCAGCCCTCGGACTCGATGAGCCGGTCGATCGCGATCTCGCGGCGATGCTGCTCGCGCCGCATCTCCCGGTGCGCCCTTGTGCCCTTGCGTCCGGGTAGCGCCATCTGTTCGCGCAGCCGGGCCATCCCGGCCTGCGTGCGCAGCCGCACCCCGGCCACCCGCACGAACCTCTGGTCGGCGGTGTCGGTGACGGTGAGGTCGGTGGTCTCCTCGACGCGGTCAGACGTCGTCCCCGTCGGGGCGCTCATCCGCCGAGCTTTCCGCTGATCGACGCGTATTCGGGCAGGATCGTGCCCATCCCGAGGGACCCGGCGAACGCCGCGGCCTGATAGCCCCAGCAGCGGCGCAATCCGATGCGCGCCGCATCGCCCATCGCCTCGATCTCCGAACGCACGGTCGGCAGGTCGGAGCCGGCGGGCACGGTCGCGGTGACCAGCATCCCGAACCGGGTCAGCCCGGCACCGCGGGCCTGCTCGGAGCGGGCGGCGTTGGTGTTGTGCACCCGCAACGACGCCGCCGCCGACACCACACCCTTCTTGGACTGCTCGGCCGCCAGCGCTTCCCGGAAGTCGTTGTCGACGAGCTTGACCGCGTCCGCGGCCGAATGCACCCGGTAGATGATCGCCACCCGTTTGCGCGGCAGATCCGCGCGTGGTGCGAGCAGCGGCAGCAGCGTGTCCGACGGCACCTGCCCCGCCGGGGGGGTACCCATCTCCCACGACACCGAACAGAATCCGTTGTGCCGGTAGCAATCCCACCCCTCGGATGCGGTGATCGGGCCGGCACCGGTCCACCGCAACTCGTCGCTGTCCTCGGTGCCCGAGATCCGTTCGAGATCGCTGGTCAACTCCGGGTTATAGGCGCGGGTCGGATAGATCGTCAACTCCCCCGGTGACAACGCCGAGGCCGCGATACCGGCCTGGGCGGCGGCCACGATC
>NZ_BAHC01000221.1 GCF_000298195.1 Gordonia rhizosphera NBRC 16068
GAACGCGGCGACCATCAGCAGGCCGCACAGGATCGCGACCGCAACGTTGCCGCTCGCCATTGACACCAGCCAGAGTGCGGCGCTGGCGAAGCCGCCGAGAATCAGCAGGAAGCCGATGACGCTCATCGGATGGTTCCCGTGGCTTTCATGATGGGGTAGGTGGTGGGTTGCCATCACTCCTCCTTCGTCGATGTACCGTCAGGATACGCGGATGTGATGTTTGTCACGTCCTGATCCTGAATCATGATGGGCTCGGGGCTGATATGAGGTCCAGGGACCTTGGGCCCATCCCTTGCCGCTCGTCCACGTGTCGTTTGTGACGAAGGGCACACCGTTCGGTCGGTACGCCGAACAGGCGCTATTCGCCTCGTTTGGCCTTGTTTATGCAGGTCAGAGACGGTTCTGGAGGCGATTTGCATCCGCCGCAAACCGGTGTGTAACGTGGTGTTCACCAACGCGGGGTGGAGCAGCTCGGTAGCTCGCTGGGCTCATAACCCAGAGGTCGCAGGTTCAAATCCTGTCCCCGCTACCACTCGACAGCCCCCGTCCGATCCGGACGGGGCTGTCGTATTTCTGTGTCCGTACTTGTGTGTCCGCTTCTCGGTTTTCGTATCGCTCCCTCGATCGGGTGGCGAGCACGAAATGGGGGAGCGGGCGAGGAACCCGTCGACAGCGACCGATCCACTCGTCGGGCAGGATGAGATCCATGAGTCGGACGGAGCGCTTCACCTTCATCGGGTCATCCGAGGCGGACCTGGCCGCCCGCCTCGACCTCCCCGAGGACGAACCGCGCGCCTTCGCGTTGTTCGCCCACTGCTTCACCTGCTCGAAGGACCTCGTCGCCGCCGGCCGTATCAGTCGACGCCTCGTGGAGCAGGGCTTCGGGGTGCTGCGGTTCGACTTCACCGGCCTGGGCTCCAGCGAGGGCGAGTTCGCCAACACCACCTTCACCTCCAATGTCGAAGATCTGGTGTTGGCCGCCGCCGCACTCGGTACGCGTCACGCCGCCCCGAGTGTCCTGATCGGGCACGGTCTCGGTGGTGCTGCGGTCCTGGCCGCCGCGCCACGGCTGCCCGACGTCAACGCGGTCGCGACGATCGGCGCGCCGTTCGACCCCGGCCACATCCGGCACCTGTTCCCCGACGACGCGTTGACGCGGCTCGCCGACGACGGTCGAGCCGCGGTCACCATCGCCGGGCGCACCTTCACCGTGGGCGCACAGTTCCTCGTGGACGCCGACGAACAGCACCTGGAAACCGCCCTGCACGACCTGAAGCGGCCGCTGCTGGTGATGCACGCACCGCGCGACAACGTCGTCGACATCGACAACGCCCGGCGCATCTTCGATGCGGCCCGTCATCCCAAGAGTTTTGTAGCCCTCGACGGCGCCGATCACATGCTCAGCCGTCACCCGGACGCCGACTACGCCGCCGATGTCCTGGCCGTCTGGGCGTCGCGCTACCTGCCCGAGGTCGAGCTACCGGCCGCCGAGCCGCCGCCCGGCGGATGGGTGGTCGTCGAGGAGTCCGGCCGTGGCCGTCTGGCGCAGTCCATCCAGGCGGGTCGTCACTTCTGGTCCGCCGACGAACCGCTCGGCGTGGGCGACGACACCGGCCCCAACCCATATGACCTGCTGTTGTCCGCCGTCGGAGCGTGCACGTCGATGACGCTGCGCATGTACGCCGACCGCAAGGGCCTGCCCCTCGAGCATGTCGCGGTGCAACTGAAGCATCGTCGTAGCCATCCGAAGGATTGCCGTGACTCGGAAGGCCGGCCCTGTCGGATCGAGCACATCGACCGCGAGATCCGGTTTAGCGGCCCCCTCGACGACGCCCAGATCAAGCGGCTCGGGGAGATCGCCGACAGATGTCCGGTGCACCGCACCGTCACCGGGCAACTCGAGGTGCACACCACCGTGACGCCCACCTAACCGCACCTAACCGGGGGCTCGCCCCGGCCGGCCCCGGTTCCCGCTCATCGAATCGTCTGCCGCTCACCCGATCTGACCCTAATGAGTGAGCGGGAGCGGAACGGATGAGCGGGAGCCGCGGGAGCGGGTGGGGCGTCAGGTCTCGAGGCGGGCCTTGAGGGTGCGCAGGTCCGTGCGGTTGGCCCGACGCATGGCCGGCGACATCAACGGCGCGACGAGCTTCGAGAAGCCAGTCGGGGTGCCCCGGTTCCGCAGCGACATCCTCGTCGAGCTCCCACCGAGGGCCTCCCACTCGTAGGTGGTCTCCATCGCAAACGGGCCGTCGCTGGTGCGCATGACGAATCGCCGGTCATCGACCATCTCCACGACCTCGTAGACATACTCCAGGTGGCGGCCGAGGAAGTTGGCGACGAAGGCGATCTTCGAGCCGACCCGCAGCGGGTCGGGGGTGAGCTGCCTGGAGGAGGCGATGTTGCGGTACCACTCGGTGGCCGTCGCCGGATCGCGCGCGTAGGCGGCGACCTCGGCGATCGGCCGGTCGATGGTGATACGGGTGACGACGTCGACCACGACGGTCAGGCAGACTGCGAGGCGGCGGCCGCCTCGGCGCTGATGCGGTCGAACTGGGCGCCCATCGCCGCGGCCAGTGCCTCGGCGCCCGACAGCGGGCGCACCATCACCATGAAGCTGTCGATCTTGCCGTCGTCGTCGACGTGGATGAAGTCGCAGCCGGTGACGTCCTTGCCGTCCACCTGCGCCTCGAAGACCAGGGCGTGATCGTGGCCGCCCGCGTCGTTGATCTCGCGGACGTAGCGGAAGTCGGTGAACACGCGCATCGCGCCGCGCAGGATCGCGGCGGTGATCGGCTTGCCGGGATAGGGCTTGAACGCGACAGGGCTGGTGAAGACGACATCCTCGGCGAGCAGGGCCTCGACGGCGGACTCGTCGCGTGCTTCGACGGCTCGGCGGAATGCGTGCATGGTGACCTCGATCCTGTGGGTGTTCCGGTGTCCGGGATCCCCGGTTTCGCCCGGGCTGGTTGTGTCGCAGAGTACTGGGGGAACCCCAATGCGGTCTAGTAGTTGATTAGACAATTTGTTGTCTATATCGTGAGGATGACATTGCGAGTTCTCGCCAATAGAAACGAAAGGCGGTCGGTCGTGCGGATCGGACTGGGCATCAACTACACCGACGGGTTCAAGCAGACGGCCGCCGAGGTCGCCGACCTCGAGCGCGCCGGTCTCGACATCGCGTTCGTGCCGGAGGCGTACTCCTTCGACGCCGTCAGCGCGCTCGGCTATCTGGCCGCCGTCACCGATCGCATGCAATTGGCGTCCGGCGTCATGCAGCTCTACACCCGTACGCCCACGCTGATCGGCATGACCGCCGCGGGCCTCGACTACGTCTCCGACGGTCGGTTCATCCTCGGTCTCGGAGCATCGGGCCCACAGGTCATCGAGGGATTCCACGGCGTCCGTTACGATTCGCCGATCGGCCGCACCCGCGAGACCGTCGAGATCTGCCGCAAGGTGTGGCGCCGTGAACGCGTCACCTACGACGGCAAGTACTACACCCTGCCGCTGCCTGCCGATCAGGGGACCGGGCTGGGCAAGGCCCTCAAGATCATCAATCACCCTGTGCGTGAACGTATCCCCGTGTTACTTGCCGCGCTCGGCCCGAAGAACGTCGAGCTGGCGGCCGAGGTCGCGGAGGGCTGGCAGCCGATCTTCTTCCTACCGGAAAAGGCGCAGGACGTGTGGGGCGACGCGCTCGCCAAGGGGCTCGCCAAACGTGACCCGCAACTGGGTGATCTGGAAGTCTACGCAGGCCCGGCCCTCGCCATCGGCGACGATGTCGAGCCGCTGCGAGAGTTCGTCAAGCCGAAGCTGGCCCTCTACATCGGCGGCATGGGCGCCAAGGGCAAGAACTTCTATCACACCCTGACGACCAAGTACGGATACGGGGCCGAGGCCGACCGCATCCAGGAGCTCTACCTCGCCGGCCGCAAAGACGAAGCCGCGCAGGTGGTCCCGGACGCACTGGTGCGCGACATCTCGCTGATCGGACCGGCCGGGTTCGTCGCCGAACGCGTGGCCGCATTCCGCGAGGCCGGGGTCACCGTCCTCAACGTCATCCCCATGGCGAACTCGGCCGCGGAGCGCGTGAAGCTGGTGGAGCAGCTCCGCGAACTCATCTGAGGAGAACAGCTCATGGCATTACGTGATGCCGTGCTGGCCACTTTGCTCGAAGGCGACGCTTCGGGCTATGACCTCGCCAAGGCCTTCGACCGCTCGGTGGCCAGTTTCTGGATGGCCACGCCACAGCAGGTGTACCGCGAACTCGACCGGATGGTCGATGAGGGACTCATCGATTGCCGTGTGGTGCAACAGGACCGGCGTCCCAACAAGCGGGTTTTCTCGCTGACCGAGGCCGGCCACGACGCACTACGGGCGTTCACGGCCGAACCCGCCCGGACCTCCGCGATGCGCGACGATCTGATGGTGAAGGTCCAGGCGGTCGACGACGGTGACATCGAGGCGGTCCGCGGGTGGGTCGCGCAGCGGCTCGCGCTCGCCGAGGAGAAGGTCGCCTCGTGGGAGC
>NZ_BAHC01000220.1 GCF_000298195.1 Gordonia rhizosphera NBRC 16068
GCCGACGGCACCCGAAATCTCGCCGACGGCACCCGAAATCTCGCCGAGGAGTGCGCGGGACCTGCCGTCGCATCCAAAGTCCCGAAAGGGAATTCATCTACATGGCGCGATGGGGGTTGGGGAGATGGTGCCCCCGTCGTCGACCGAAGCCACGACTGCAAATCCGCCCGTGCGTCGATCGGCGAGACACGCGTAGCGGGCTAGTTCAAAGTCATCTCGGCAGCCCTCGTTGCCCACCGAGTCCACGACTCCAAGACCGCACGAGAATCATCGTCGAGTACGAGGGCTGATGGACCGCACATCGTATCGATAGCCCGACTCGTGGTGCACACGATGAATTGACGTTGCGCGAGAACAGATGTCGATGCGTTCGACATCGAACCCGATGCTGTCGGCGGGGAGTCGGTTGCTGTCGGCCGGATTTCGGGTGCTGTCGGGGAGGAGCGGGCTCAGTCGGGATCGGCCGCGTGGTCTAGGTCGGTCAGATAGGCGACGACCATGTCGCCCAGCATCTTCCGCTGTGTGGCCCGCTGGTCCGCAGCGGTGAGGTCGCGGCCGAAGAGCGTCTTGAACGTATAGCGGTTGGCCACTCGAAAGAAACAGAAGCTGCTGATCACGAGGTGGATATCGAGGGCGTCGACGTCATCGCGGAACAGTCCGCGGGCACGCCCGACCTCCAGGATGCGGCCGAGGATGTCCACGGCCGGACTGCCGAGTTCCTGCACCGACGTCGCGTTCTTGATGTGTACACCCTTGAGGATGTTCTCGCCGGCGACGATGCGGATGAAGTCGGGGTTGCGGTCGTGGTGGTCGAAGGTGATCTCGGCGAGCCGTCGGATCGCGGTTACCGGGTCGTCCTCGACGTGTGACACGCGCTGTTCGAGCCGGCGGATCTTGCCGTATGAGGCCTCGAGGACCGCTTGGTAGAGCCCGTCCTTGTCGCCGTAGTAGTAGTAGATCATCCGCTTGGTCGTGTGCGTCTTCGCGGCGATCTCGTCGACGCGGGCTCCGGCATAGCCCTTGTTCGCGAACTCCTTCGTCGCCACGGCGACGATATTCGCCTTGGTGCGGTCGGCATCGCGCCGGCGGACGGCCTCGGTGGTCACGGTATGAACTCTATCGTTCGTACATCGTGGTGCCGCGGCCGTCACGCGGACCGGGCCAGGTCATCGTCCTCGGCGGCGATGAGCTCGCCGATGTGGCGGGTCATGCGATCGGCGTCGGGCTCGAGACCGGTGAACAGACGAAGCGCGTCCACGGCCTGGTGAACGGCCATTCCGTCACCGGTCAGCGTGCGTGCGCCGACGGCCCGCGCGGCCGCGATCAGTCGCGTGATCACCGGACGGTAGACCACCTCGGCGACCCAGAGGTCGCTGCGCAGGACCGAAGGCCGAACTGCCATCCCGGGATGCGCGGCCATGCCGACCGGGGTGGCGTGGACGAGACCGTCTGCCCGGATGATGTGGTCGGGCGCGTCGTCGGTGGCGCCGGCGGTGATCTCGACGGCGGGGAACAGTGTGCGCAGGTTCCCGGCGAGAGCGGTGGCGCGGGCCAGGTCGGCGTCGACGAGGTGGAAGCTCTCGACGCCACGGCTCAGCATCGCGTAGGCAACCGCCGATCCGGCACCGCCGGCGCCGAGCTGTACCACACGCGCCCGCTCGACCGGGTCGGTGCTCTCGGCGCCGAAGTGCAGATCGAAGTTGCGGGCGAAACCGGACCAGTCGGTGTTGTGGCCGACGGTGTGCTCGCCGTCGAACACCACGGTGTTCACTGCACCGAGACGTTCTGCGTCGGGGGAGAGCTGATCGAGGTGGCCGATGATCCGCTGCTTGAAGGGGTGGGTCACGTTGAGGCCGCGCAGCCCGGCGGCGCGGGCCCGGTCGATGAGCTCGGCGAGGTCGGTGAGCGAGACCGCCGCTGCCGGGACATCGAGGGTCAGGTAGGTGTAGTCGATGCCCTGCGCGGCGGCTTCACGCTCGTGCATCGGCGGGGTCAGGGATCGGGAGATCCCCTGCCCAATCAACGCGCAGACCACGGCTCCGTCGTTGACTCGGCTTGTGGCGGTGGCGAATTCGGAGTCGAACATCGTCGGTGTCCTTCGTAGTGGAGTGCGGTGATCGGGCAGGGGAACCGTCAGACGGTGGCGGGGGATAACTCGGTGGCCGGTGCGGTCCGCGCGGTGCCGGCACCGTTCTCGCCCAGCGCCATCGTGTCGGTCTTGTGGGTCTCCTTCGCGGTGGCCGCGGCGATCGCGGCGATCAGTGAGAAGGCGGCGACGACGATCGCGACCGGGAGCCACCCCAGCTGTCCCTCACCGAGGATCGCCGAGGCGATGAGCGGCAGGAACCCGCTGGCCATGAAGCCGAGCTGGGTGCCGATGGCGACACCGGAGTAGCGGACCCGCGCTGGGAACATCTCGGAGTAGAACGACGGCCAGATGGCGTTGGCCGCGGCGTACACGACGGACTGGATGACCAGGGTTGCGAACAGGATGGCCCAGAACGAGCCGGTGGTGATGATCGCAAGGTAGGGGAAGGCCAGCACGGCGCATCCGATCGCGCCGCCCAGGAAGACCGGCTTGCGTCCGATCCGGTCGGCCGCGATACCCCACAGCGGCTGGCTGACGAGCATGACCAGGTTGGCGATGACGCTGATCAGCAGCATCGAACTCTTGGTCACCTCGAAGTCGTCGGTGGCGTACTTCAGTGCGAAAGTGGAGAACAGGGTGCTCATCACCGAGACCGTCGCGCACAGGATCACGCGCAGCAGGGCCCGCCAGTGGAAGCGCAGCAGGACCAGGAGCGGGATGTCGGAGACGCCTTCGGCGTCCTTGACCTTCTCGAAGACCGGGGTCTCCGGCAGCGACCGGCGAATGATGTAGGCGATGGCCATCACGACCGCGCTGAACAGGAACGGAACGCGCCAGCCCCAGCTCAGCAGGATGTCGTCGGGAAGTGCGGCGACCGGGATGAAGGTCAACGTTCCCACCAGCAGGCCGGCCTGGGTGCCGTTGAGTGTCCAGCTCGCATAGAAGGCGCGTTTACCCGAATCGGCGTGTTCCACGGTCAGTGAGCTCGCCCCGGACTGTTCGCCCGCGGCCGACAGGCCCTGCATCAGGCGCAGCACCACGAGAGCGATCGGGGCGGCGATACCGATGGTGTTGTAGTCGGGCAGGCAGCCGATCAGGAAGGTCGACAGCCCCATCAACACGAGGGTGAAGACCAGCACGCGTTGGCGGCCGATGCGGTCACCGAAGTGTCCGAGCACCACCGCGCCGATCGGGCGGGCCACGTAGGCCATACCGAAGGTGGCGAAGGCTGCGAGAGTTCCTGCGCCGGAGCTGAATTCGGGAAAGAAGATCTTGTTGAACACCAGCGCTGACGCGGTGCCGAAGATGAAGAAGTCGTAGTACTCGACCAGGCTGCCCATGAAGCTGGCCAGCGCGGCCTTGCGCGGCGCGGGTGCCGGCAGGTCGTGGGTGGTGGTCATCGGTCCTCCAGATGTGGTGGGGGCCACCGCTCAGGCGGTGTGTGACTGAGAGTACAAAGCAGTCTTGCTCGCGTCAAGACAACTAACCAGATAGTTCATAAATTCTGGAAAATCGCAGGTAGATGTCACGCTCTTCTGTATGTTTTGTCCGGATCATGGACGAACGAATGTACCGTTTGGTACATTCTGTCGCATCGTGTCGGGCGTCACTACCGGAGGATGACGATGACCACAGCCAGCACAACCACCACGGCCACCACAGCGACGACGGCAGGTCGTGCCGGAGCGTTGCCGCGCACGTCCATCGCGACCGTGTGCCTGTCGGGGACGCTCAGCGAGAAGCTCGACGCGGCGGCCGCGGCGGGATTCGACGGGGTGGAGATCTTCGAGCCGGACCTGATCGCGTCGGCGGCCCGGCCGGACGAACTGGCGCGAACCGTCGCCCAGCGAGGACTCACGATCGACCTCTACCAACCCTTCCGGGATCTCGACAGCGTGGATCCGGGCCGGTTCGCCCGCAATCTCATACGTCTGGAACGCAAGTTCGATCTGATGGATCAGCTGGGGTGTGACCTGCTCCTGGTCTGTTCGTCGCCGTCGGCGGACGCGGTCACCGACGATGCGCGGCTGTCGGATCAGTTGGCGGCGGCCGCGGCGATCGCCCGACGCCGGGGGAAGCGCATCGCGTACGAGGCGCTCGCGTGGGGCGCCCACGTGAGCGACTATCGCCATGCCGCGCGCCTCGTCGCGACCGTCGACGATCCGGCCCTCGGCAATTGCCTCGACAGCTTCCACATCCTCTCCCGCGGCGACGACCCGTCGGCGATCGCCGACCTCGCGCCGGGGTCGATCTTCTTCCTGCAGCTCGCCGACGCGCCGATGATGAGCATGGATGTCCTGCAGTGGAGTCGGCACCACCGATGCCTGCCCGGGCAGGGAAATTTCGACCTCGGCGGGTTCATCCGATCGGTGCAGGCGGCCGGCTACGACGGGCCGTGGTCGCTCGAGGTGTTCAGTGACATCTTCCGGCACGCGGACCCGACCCGCACCGCGCGGGACGCGCATCGGTCGCTCCGCTACCTCTCCGAACTCGGTGCCGGCTCGCCCGATACCGACTCGCCCGACGCCGGCTCGGTTGTCTCGGTGCGCGTGGCCGCCGGTCCCGTGCTGGCGCCGAAGGTTGCAGAGACGTTGTCGCACATCGGATTCGATCTTCAGGGTGTGGACAGCGGGACCGGTCTGCAGCTCTACCGCGACGCGGGGCTCGCCGTCGTCGTCGACCCGACCGCGGGCACGGTGTGGACAGCGCCCGGGGTCGACCCCGACATGCCGACGATTGCCCAGATCGGGGTGCGCAGCGACCATCCGGCGTCCTGGGCGCAGCGTGCGGCGGCCTACGACGTACCGGTCGCCCCGGTCTCGGCGCCCGGTACGGACGGAAACGCCGACGAGGTCGTCCGTCTCGATGTCACCGACACCCTCGCGATCGACCTGCGCGCCGAGGCGTCCGCCGCAGACTGGCAGGAACGATTCGACCTGGTGCCTCGCCGAACGGTCGAACCGGCGAGTCTGGTCACCGGCGTCGATCACGTCGGTATCGGCATAGGCACCGCCGACTGGGAGGGTGCGATGCTGCTGTTGCGCTCGGTCTTCGGGATGAGTGTCGACGACGGGCTCGACCTCCCCGACGCCGTCGGCACCATGCGCAGTCAGGCGCTGACGATGCCGACCTCGTCGGGTGCCACCGTGCGCATCGTCGCCTCGCTGGTGCCGAACCAGCTCGACACCAGGGGCCCGCTACGACGCCGCGGAGGTCTCACCCATGTCGCGTTCGAGTGCGCCGACATCGTCGAGACCGCACGTGCGTGCCGGGCGCGGGGGTTGCGCGCCTTGTCCATCCCCGACAACTACTACGACGACCTGGCGGCCCGATTCGACCTGTCCGACACCATGATCGACGGCATGCGTAGCCTCGGCATCCTCTACGACGCGGACGCCGACGGCGGGGAGTTCTTCCACTTCTTCACCCCGACGATCGGGGAGGACCTGTTCTTCGAGGTCGTCTGCCGGCGCGGAGGGTACCGGGGCTACGGCGAGGCGAACTCGGCGGTCCGGGTTGCCGCGGAACTGCATCGGCGGGCCGTCGCCGAGGTGTGAGGGTCGGCGACGGTCGGGGAGATCCCTACGATCGCAGTGGGAGTCCGTTCTTGTCCTTGACGCTACCGGTGAGCATCATGATGCCGTCGATGAGCGCCCACAGACTGACACCCGCGACGATGAACAACCCAACGATGAAGATCGCGGTGATCCAGCCGAGGATGGTCAGGCCGAGCTGGATGCCGCCGATCTGGTTGTCGCCGATGTAGAACCGCCCGACCCCGAAGCCGCCCAGGAAGATCTGCAGGAGCCCCGCGGCCACCTTGGACTTGTCCGAGTACGGCAGACCCGTCATGGGGTCGCGGCCGTACGGGGCGTAGGGATCGAAACCCGGATAGGGCATGGGGTAGGGCTGCTGCGGTCCCATCGGCGCGCCGCCATACGGCTGGGCATACGGATTCGGTCCGCCATAGGGGTTTTGCTGCGCATACGGATCTGCCGAAGGGGGTGGCGCACTCTGCCACCCGCCGCTCTGCCACCCGGCGTTCGGTCCGCCCTGGTCGGACGAACCGTACGGTGACCCGGACGGCGGCTGATTCGGGTCGTCGGGCGGCTGTCCGGGGTAGCTCATGGGCACATCATCGCACGTATCGGGCGATCCGGCGGTGGGCCGATGTCACGTCGCGCTGCGCTCGTCCTCGAGTGCTTCGAGCACCGCCTCCACGGTCTCCTCGTCCCCGGTGAACTCCTCGGGACGCTGGCCTTCGCTCATCAGCGTCCGCCAGTTCTGGGGGTCGAAGACCACCGCCTCGTTGCGTTCGATGAAATCGATGACGATCCGGGTGAATCGCTCAGGGTCGGCGTGAAAGGGGAAATGGCCGCACCCGGGGAAGGTCTCGAGTTCGGAGTGCGGGATCGCCGCGTGCACCAGCTGCGCGTGGTGATAGGGGATGACGGTGTCCTCCTCGCCCCAGATCAGCAGCACCGGCAGTCGCTCGGTCAGGTACGCGCGGTCCATCATCGTGACGACCTGGCCGCGCCAGTCCACGACCGCGCGCAGGGTCCGCAGGAACGCCGACGACGCCGTCGGGTCGGCGAGGTCGCCGAGGACGCGCATCAGGTCCTCGTGATCGTTGAGCATGCGCCGCGGGGAGATGCCGGACGGAATGCCCGGCACGTGAGGTGCCGCGGCGAGCGCGCGGGCGCCGGTACGCAGCACCGGGACCACTCCGGGGATACGCAGCAGGGTCAGGATCTCATGCGCGACCGGCGTCGTCACGAGTCGCAGCGCCGGGTGGACGTCGCGGGTCACGCCGCCGGCGGCCACGAGGACCAGGCGTTCGACGAAGCGGGGGAACTGATAGCAGAACTGCATGGCCACACCGCCACCGAGCGAATGGCCGACGACGGTGACCTGCGGATACCCGAGGACCACGAGCAGATCGCGCATGCCGTTGGCGAACGCGGGGACCGAGTAGTCGGCGCGTGGCTTCTCCGACCTGCCGTGGCCGAGGAGATCCGGGGCGATCACGGTGTAGTGCTGGGCCAGGATCGGGATCACGTCGTCCCAGGTCGACGAATTGTCGCCGATGCCGTGGATGAGCAGGAGCGCCGGACCGCTGCCGGCGATCCGATAGGCGCGGCGGTAACCGTGAATGGTGTGGTATTCGACGCGGACCTCGGTGTCGGTGACCGGACGCAGTGCCGGTCCCTTGGTGGACTTGGCGCTGCGTTTCACGGTTCGCGGACCCGATTCGGGTGGGCGCGTGGTTCCGGACACGGTGGCCTCCTCGTCATCACGGCGGCGTGATGTGTCGTCGTCCCCCAGGCAGGGGTGTCGGCATTCTGGCCTCCGAGTAAACCGCAGATTGGCACGTTCTGCCGACTATGTTGCATTGAGTTAACGTAAGGTCTCCTCACGACCGGCGCCTGTCGGCGCCTGCGGGCGCGGACTGCATGGCAACGGCGTCCAGCGACGAGATGTCCACCGCGTGAACTCCATTCGACGCAGGTCGGACGCGGGGTCTGGGCTGCAGGGCGGGCTTGTTCGGCTGGCTAGGCTGGAGTCGATGAACCCGTTCGACGTCGACACGTTCCTCATGACCGGCGGGCTGGTCGGGCTGTGTCTGCTGATCTTCGTCGAGACCGGGCTGCTCATCGGTTTCGTCTTCCCCGGCGACTCGGTGCTGTTCACCGCCGGGGTCTTCGCCGCGCAACCCGATCCGTTCGCACCGCTGTGGCTGCTGTGTCTCGCGGTGCCGCTGGCCGCGATCGTCGGCGACCAGGTGGGCTATGTGATCGGCCGGCGTATCGGTACCGGTGTCGTCGAGGGCAAGCTGATGCGGTGGATCGGCCCGGAGCCGCTGGCCCGCACCCATCGGTACTTCGAACGCTACGGCGCGCTGACGGTCTTCTTCGCACGGTTCATCGGCATCGTGCGGACCCTGACGCCCTTGGTCGCCGGTTTCAGCGGGATGCGCTACCGCGTGTTCACGCTGTTCAGCGTGCTCGGCAGCGTGACGTGGGCGGCGGGCATCATCCTGCTCGGCTACTTCCTGGGGCAGGTGGACCTGATCCGCGACAACATCGAGCTGTTCATCATCGCGTCGGTTCTGACCGTGGTGGTCCCCACCGCCGTCCACCTCATCCGCAGGTGGTGGGGGGCGCGGCGCAGTACCGTCGGGGAATCGGAGGCCTGAAGGCACGCTCGTTCCCTACGGGCCGAACCGCTCGTCGCGCCGCATCGGTTGGTCGCGCTGCATCGGGAGGGTCGCGAAATCGTCGGCGATCGTGGCGGCCAATTCGGTGAAGGCGCGCCGGGTCTGCTTGGAGAGCAGATCCAGGTCGACATCGGCGCCCTCGGAGAGGTGATCGTCGAACGGGATCCGATGGACCGCGCGGCAGCGGGTGAGGAAATGCTGCGCCAGCTGATCGGTGTCGATCGTCGACGAACCCGGCCGCGACGAACTGAGCACAACCACCGCGCGCGACACCAGGTGTCCGAAACCGTGCGCCGCTAGCCAATCCATCGTTGCGCCGGCGCTGCGTGCGCCGTCCAGCGCCGGCGAGCTGACCAGGATGATCGAGTGGGCCAGGTCAAGGACGCCGTTCATCGCCGAGTGGCTCAGGCCGGTACCGCAGTCGGTGATGATGATGTTGTAGAACCGCTGAAGGATGCGGATCACTCCGCGGTACTCGTCCTCGCTGAACGCCTCGGCCTGCGCCGGATCGCGTTCGGAGGCCAGCACCTCGAGTCGGCTCGGTGACTGTGAGGTGTGTGCGCGGACATCGGAGTATCGATGGACGTTCGGGTCGGCGAGCAGGTCGCGCACGGTCGACCGGGTCTGCAGCGGCACGCGTTGGGCGAGCGTCCCCAGGTCCGGGTTCGCATCCACCGCGATGACCCGGTCCCCCCGCAGCGTCGCGAAGGTCGACCCGAGACCCACCGTCGTGGTGGTCTTCCCGACCCCGCCCTTCAGCGACAGGACCGCGATCCGGTAGTCCCCGCGAACAGGTTGGCGGACACGCTCGAGCAGCCGGTGGTACTCGATGTCGCCGGCCGACTCCCCCGGATTGATCGCGCCGCCGGACATGGTGTGGACGGCACGCCGCCAGCCACGGCTCGGTGCGCGGCGTGCCTTGCGGATGAGGGCGACCTCGTCGAGTGACGGGCCGGCCGGGCTACCCGGCGGCCGACCGAACTGCGGGATCGGCGGGGGTGGTGACTGGGGTGGCGGTGGGGACTGCGGAGGCCAGGGTGGCGCGGGAGGCGGGGGCGCCGCGCCGGGTGCCGCTTGACTCGGAGGCGGGGGTGGTGGTCCAGGGTGTGGCGGCCTCGGATGCGGGGGCCAGGCATACGCCTTCCCGGGGTGACCGTGCGGGCCGGTCGGGACTTGCCGATCCTGCTCACCCGGCCGCGGAGGTTCGGGTTCGGGGTCGGCGAACTGCAGCCAGGGAGGCGGTGGCGGCACGGCGGGCTTCTCCGTGTTCTCGGAGTCGTCGGGCGTCATGCGGAAAACCGTTCCCCTTGCGGATCCGTCGTCGTCGGCGCCGAGCGCCCGTTGTGGCGAGTCTACCGGGGTCCGGGGCTCTGCGACGGTGATCGTCTCGGGCCCCCGCGCCCGCACTGAGCGTCTGACCTGCCCTCAGATGACACCTTCGTCGGTGAGCTTCGCGAGACGGTCGCCGTCGAGGCCGAGAAGCCCCCGATAGACCTCGTCGTTGTGCGTGCCGGGGCGCGGCGGGCCCGCGGTGGCCACCCGCCCCGGGGTGGCCGACAGCTTCGGGACGATGCCGGGTCCCAACACATCGCGACCCAGCCGTTCGTCGTGATGGGGGACGAGCATGTCGCGGGCCAGCATCTGCGGGTCGCGCACCACCTCGGCCACGGTGTTCACCGGACCGACGACCACGCCGGCGGCGCCGAGAATCTCGATCAATTCGGTGCTGGTGTGCCGAGCGGCCCACTCGGCGATGATGTCGTCGAGTTCGTCCTGGTTGACGCCCCGCGCGTGGTGGTCGGCGAAGCGCGGATCGGTGGCCAGGTCCGGTTGGTCCATGGCCGCGCACAGTCGCCGGAACACGGTGTCCTGATTGGCCGCGATCACCACGCGCAGGCCGTCCGACGCCGAGTAGAGGTTCGACGGCGCGATGCCGTCGAGCCGGGTGCCCGATGGTCCGCGGACCACGCCGGCGAGGTCGTAGTCGGCGATCGTCGATTCCTGCACGGCAAGGCAGGCCTCGGTCAGCGCGGTGTCCACGACCTGGCCGACGCCGGTCACCGTGCGCCGATAGAGCGCGGCCAGGGCGCCCTGCGTGGCAAACATGCCGGCGAGAGTGTCCCCGAGCGACAGTGCCAACCGGGGTGGTGCCTCGCCCGGATAGCCGTTCAGATAGCGCAATCCGCTCTCCGCCTCGGCCACCGACGCGTACCCGGCCCGACCCGCCGCCGGGCCCGTCTGCCCGTAGCCGGAGACCCGCGCCAGGATGATGCCCGGATTGCGCGCGGCGAGCACGTCGTAGCCGAGGTCCCAGCGCTCGAGCGTGCCGGGACGGAAGTTCTCGACGATGATGTCGGAACGCTCGACGAGGTCGAGGAAGATGTCGCGACCGGCCGGCGCGCGCAGGTCGAGGGTGATGGCCTTCTTGTTGCGCGCGTGCACGGTCCAGTAGACGCGGTGCCCGTCCTTCTCGGCCTGTCCCCATGTCCGGATCGGATCCGGCTTTCCGGGCGCCTCGATCTTGATGACCTCCGCGCCCATGTCGCCGAGCAGTCGTCCCGCGAACGGGCCTGCGATGAGGGTGCCCAGTTCCAGGACGCGGACCCCGTCGAGCGCGCCCCCGGGTGAATCGTCGATGTGCGTCACCCTCCCAGCATCGTCGATGACCGATCCGGGATGGAGCAGGGGTGGTGGAACCGATCACGTCGTCGCCGCGTCCAAATGCCACACACCCCGCAGGACCGCACGGGGTGGTAGTGGGGAGGGACGGCAATGGGGAATCTGACGGTGACGCCCGAGGCTCTCGAGGCGTTCGGGGCGGCCCACGCCGCGATGGCGACCACGGTGGGTGCTGCGGGTTCGATCCGCGCCGCGGCCACCACGGCGGCGATGGCCGGTGTGTTCGGTGTCATCGGGCAGGAGTTCGTGGCCGCGTTCGCCGCGGCGCAGACACATCACCTCACGGCGGTCGGCGAGCTCGCGGCGGTCCATACTGCGACCGCGGCGGCCACCCGGGCCGGGCTCGCGGCCTTCGTCGCCGCCGATCACGCCGCGGGCGCCGCGATCGGCACCACCCGATGACCGACACCTGCGACGACGGTGTGGCCGGTGACTCCGACGAAAGTTCCGCCGCCGGGCCCGACTCGGCGACGGCGGACACGCCGAGTCGGGAGCCGGCCGAGGCCTGTCCGCTGTCGTCGATCGTCGACCGATCGGTCGCCGAGGTTCTCACCGGGCACGGGTTGCCGTCCTTACCGGCGCTCCCGTCATCGCTCCCGCCGCCACCGGGCCTGCCGGTGCTGCCCGCGATCGACCTCGAGGCACTGATCAAACCGCTGACCGACCTGCTCGGCTGCTTCGGGACCGGAGACCTGGCCTCGGCCGAGGTTGATCCGGCCACGGTCTTCGCCGGACTGGCGAAGGTCCTCGAGGCGACGACCGCAATGAGCGCGGACGCCCTCGAGGCACTCGACACACTCTGGACCGGCGCGGCATCGGCTGCGGCCGTGGACAAGTCGACCCAGATCTCCGCCGACACGCGCGCCGTGTCGGCCCAGAGTATGCGGATCTCGGTCGACGTCGGCGCCGCTGCCGACATTGTCGCCGCGGGGTCGGCAAGGGTGGCGTGTATCGTCGCCGCCACCGTCGGCAAGATCGCGGGCGCTCTCCCGCTCATCACCACCCCGGCCGGTCAAACCGCGGTCCTCGGGTTCGTCGCCGACGGGCTGGCCGAGGCCATCGCCGCGGTGGCCGCCACCCGCAGCGAGTTGCTCGGTCCGACCGGCGCGATGCGAATGGATGGTACGCCCGTACCGATTACCGATGCACCCGTACCGGGCGAGGGTGTCGGCGGGTCGCCGTTGAGGATCGCGAGCACGCTGCTGCGCGGTCTCTCGCCGATCCTCGGTTCGCTGGACCTGCCGTCGTCGTCGGAGTCGGTGGGGCGGCCGATGACGACGCCCGGCGCGGACAGGTGCCCGGACGGGGGAGTGGTCGACCCGGGGGCGGCCGGCCATGCCGACACTTCGCGTCCCGGACCCGTGGGGCGTATTGCGCCCGCCGCCGGCGGTACTCCCGTCGGCAGCGCCCTCGCCGGCGGCCCGCTTACGGTCGCCGCGACGGCAACCGGGTACGCGCCACCCATCTCCACGGGCCTGTCGCCCGAATCGGTGGAATCGTCCGGAGCCACCCAGTCGTCGGCGGGACGGGCCCCGACGGTCCCGGGTCCGTTCGCGTCGTCGCCGGCCCCGATGGCTCCGTTGGGGATGGCGGGGCCGGCCCGGGCCGATGCGTCCGACGGCCGCCACGACATTCCCCGCTTCCTGCTGACCTCACTCAACGGGCGCTGCGTCATCGGTGCGGTGTCGGAGGTGGCGCCGGCTGTCCTCGGCGACGAATCAGACGTTCGGGATACGCCCTTGCCGGACATCGGGTTACACCTCGACGCGCCGGTCCGCCGCGGCGATCGCGACTGAGGAGGCACGGTCCCGGCCGAATCCGGTACTCACGCACCAGTGGAGCGTCGGGCCGGAAATGATCTCGGTATCCGAACAGGCGGATACCAACCGGCATCGCCGCGCGGTGCCGCCACACAAGGAGGGAACACCATGACAGGGTTGAATCTCGACGTCGCCGCCGCGCAGGCGTCGTCGGCGTCCATAAGCGGGATCGTCGGGCAGATGCACGGCATCCTGCGGCAGATCCAGAACTCGGCGCTCAACGGCCTGGCGACCTGGAGCGGGCAGGCATCGAAGACCTTCGACTCCACTCAGGGTGACTGGAGCGCGACCGCGGCGAAACTGCAGGCCGCGCTCAACGACATCGAGGCCAAACTCGCCACCGGGTTCAAAGGCTACGACCACGACGACGGCGGTAACGCCACGATGCTCGCGGCGACCGCCGGCCCCACCCTCGACATCTGATCGACCACCCGTCACGAAAGGCAGGCCCACCATGTCCGACATGATCCGGTACGACTTCGCCGGTCTCGAAGCGCTATCCGGCGATCTGAACCGTCACTTCCAGGCGCTGGAGGCGTTGTCGCATCAGCTCCGCAGCGAGGTCACCAGGCTCGGAGCCAACTGGACGTCGCAGCGCGGCGCCGAGGCATATCAAGCCGCACAGGGGCACTGGGACAGGCTCTTCGAGGAGGCCCGCACCCGGCTCCACGGGCTCGGCCGAGGGGTGGCGCACGCGTCGGAGACGATGGCGGCGACCGATCGGGCCGTCGGCGCCACCTTCGGCGTATAACCCGCACGAGGCGATCTCCCGCCCGCGCGCCGCGGCAGTGCCGCGGCGGGGAGCCGTCCGTGACCGCGGCCAGTAGAGTTTCGGCTGCGTGGGAATCGGATGAATCCGTCGCGTGGTGTCCGGCGCGCGGGCAACGGGAGGAACAACGTGTCAGTCGAGGGCTCCAAGCGGGCGATCATCGCCGCGTTGCTCGCCAATGCCGGTATCGCGTTGGCGAAATTCATCGGATTCCTGATCACCACGTCGTCGTCGATGCTCGCCGAGGCCGTGCACTCGGTCGCCGACACCTCGAATCAGGAGCGTGCCCTGCTCGCTGCGATGTCGTCGGACGGCGTCGATCGCGTGATCCACATGAAGACGCAGTATCTCGGCCCCGAGGAGATGCTCGTCGCCGCCAAGATCGCGATCCCGCCGAGCGCCGACGCCACCACCATCGCGCAGACCATCGACGCAGCCGAAGTGCGGGTGCGGACGGCGGTACCGCAGGCGCGGATCATCTACCTCGAACCGGACATCGACCGCGGGACGCGCTGACGTCCGGTCCCGTCGAGCCCAGTCGGTGAACCCAGCGGGCCGAACACCGCGGGCACCGTCATTTCGTCGTCCCGCCGGCCACTTGTGCGATAGCGTCGGGCAACACGTCGACAGGAGGGTAGCCGTGACCGAGATCAGCACCGCGCCCGAGGCCCGGGAGACCTGGACGAGGAACAGTGGTTTCATCCTGGCCGCCATCGGATCCGCTGTCGGACTGGGCAATATCTGGCGATTTCCCGGCGTCGCCTACGAGAGCGGCGGCGGCGCGTTCCTCATCCCCTACCTGGCGGCGCTGCTGACCGCCGGCATCCCCATCCTGTTCCTCGACTATGCGATCGGCCATCGCGAGCGCGGCGTCGCGCCCCTGGCGTTTCGTCGCTTGCGACGCCACGCCGAGGGCATCGGCTGGTTCCAGACCGGACTGCTCTTCGTCATCGGCGTCTACTACGCGGCGGTGATCGCGTGGGCGATGAGCTACTTCGTGTATTCGTTCACCCTCAAATGGGGCGACGACAGCCAGACCTTCTTCCTCGAGGACTTTCTGCAGGTCGGCGATCCGGAGATCTCCACCACCGTGGTCGGCCATGTCGCGGTCCCCCTGGTGATCGTCTGGCTCTCGGTGATCACGGTGCTCTGTCTCGGTGTCTCGCGCGGTGTCGAGAAGGTCAACATCGTGTTCATTCCGCTGCTGCTGGTCGGATTCAGCGGTCTGGTCATCCGGGCGCTCACCCTGCCCGGCGCCAGCGAAGGACTCAACGCGCTGTTCACACCGAAATGGGATGCACTGACCGATCTCGACGTCTGGATCGCGGCCTACAGTCAGATCTTCTTCTCCCTCTCCATCGCATTCGGCATCATGATCGCCTACTCGTCCTTCCAACGGCGCAGGGCGAACATGACCACGTCGGGTCTCGTGGTGGCGTTCGCCAACTCGTCGTTCGAGATCCTGGCCGGGATCGGGGTGTTCAGCGCCCTCGGTTTCCTCGCCTATCAGCAGCAGGTGGCGGTCTCCGACCTCGAAGGCCTGAGCGGCCCGATTCTGACCTTCGTCACTTTTCCGGCGGTGATCTCCGAGATGCCCGGCGCGACGTTGTTCGGCGTCGTCTTCTTCGGATCCCTGGTGGTGGCGGGGTTCACCTCCCTCATCTCGCTGTTGATCGGCGTGTCGAATGCGCTGCAGGAGAAGTTCGGCCTGGGGCGTATCCCGGCGGCGGTCCTGGTGGGCGGCGTGAGTGGCCTGATCTCGGTGGCACTGTTCTCCACCACATCCGGTCTGATCGCACTCGACACCGTCGATCAGTTCGCCAACAACCTCGGGGTCGTCACGTCGGCGATCGTGATGACGGTGTTCGTGGTGTGGGTGGTGCGAAACGGGGACCTGCTGCGCCGCCACCTCAACGCCGTGTCGACCTTCCAACTCGGCAAGTGGTGGCTGGTCCTGATCGGCGGTGTCGCGCCGGCGTTCCTGACCATCATGTTGATCCAGAAAGTCGTCTCGCTCATCCAGGACGGCTACGAGGGGTACCCCGGCTGGTACGTCGGGCTGTTCGGCTGGGGCACGATCGTGCTGCTGGTGGTGGTGGCGATCGTGTTCAGCGTTCCATCATGGAAGGGACGGGATCATCCCGAGTTCATCCCGTGGCCGCCGCTGGACAAGGAGGCATCATGAGCGCCACCGCCATCGTCATGCTGATCGTCGCCATCTCCATCGTGTGGGGTGGACTTGCCACGAGCATCGTGTTCCTGCGCAGACGTCCGGAAAAAACCGATATGCCCTACGAGGATCCGGATCTGAAGCGCGACGACTACGTGCGCGAGCACTTCCCGCATCCCACCCGCGACACCTGATCCCCGCCCTGGGAACCTCGCCTGCGGGTCTGGTGGCGTCGCAGGATAGCCTGATGACCGGACACGAAAAGGCTGTGGGCGGGGGATGCGCGCGCCCGCGACGGTGACCCAGGACAAGGGGAATAGATGACTTTGGTGGACGGATCCGCCCCGTCGGTGGATACCAAGAACGGGATCGATTTCAAGGTCGCCGACCTGTCGCTCGCCGACTTCGGGCGCAAGGAGATCGGTCTGGCCGAGCACGAGATGCCCGGCCTGATGGCACTGCGCCGCGAGTACGCGGACGTGCTGCCGCTCAAGGGTGCGCGCATCTCGGGGTCGCTGCACATGACGGTGCAGACGGCCGTCCTGATCGAGACCCTGGTCGCACTTGGCGCCGAGGTGCGCTGGGCGTCGTGCAACATCTTCTCGACGCAGGATCATGCGGCTGCGGCCGTCGTCGTGGGTCCCCACGGGACTCCCGACGAACCGAAGGGCGTGTCGGTCTTCGCCTGGAAGGGCGAGACCCTCGAGGAGTACTGGTGGGCCGCCGAACAGATGCTGACCTGGCCGACCGCCAGGAGCGCAGCGAGCGGGGTCAATGTCGCAGCCGGGCCCGCCAACATGATCCTCGACGACGGTGGCGACGCCACCATGCTGGTGCTGCGTGGTGCCGAATTCGAGAGGGCCGGTGTGGTGCCGCCCGACGACGAGAACCACTCGGCGGAGTACAAGGTCTTTCTCGACCTGCTGCGCGCGAGCATCGAGGCGGACAAGTCCAAGTGGTCGGTGATCGCCGAGTCGGTGAAGGGTGTGACCGAGGAGACCACGACAGGCGTGCTGCGCCTCTATCAGTTCGCGGCGGCCGGTGAGCTCACCTTCCCGGCGATCAACGTCAACGACTCGGTCACCAAGAGCAAGTTCGACAACAAATACGGCACCCGGCACTCGCTGATCGACGGCATCAACCGCGGTACCGATGTGCTCATCGGTGGCAAGAAGGTGCTGATCTGCGGCTACGGCGACGTCGGCAAGGGCTGCGCGGAGTCGTTGGCCGGTCAGGGCGCCCGGGTGCAGGTCACCGAGATCGACCCGATCAACGCGCTGCAGGCGCTGATGGACGGTTTCGACGTGGTGACCGTCGACGACGCGATCGGTGATGCCGACATCGTGGTGACGGCGACCGGTAACAAGGACATCATCACCTTCGCGCACATGCAGCGGATGAAGCACCAGGCGATCCTGGGCAACATCGGTCACTTCGACAACGAGATCGACATGGCCGGCCTCGAACGTTCAGGCGCACGGCGGATCAACATCAAGCCCCAGGTCGACCAGTGGATCTTCGACAGCGGCAAGGCGATCTTGGTGCTGTCGGAGGGTCGTCTGCTCAACCTGGGCAACGCGACCGGCCATCCGTCTTTCGTGATGAGCAACAGCTTCTCCAACCAGGTGATCGCCCAGGTCGAGCTGTGGACCAAGAACGACGAGTACGACAACGAGGTCTACCGCCTGCCGAAGCATCTCGACGAGAAGGTGGCGCGCATCCACGTCGAGGCGCTGGGCGGCACCCTCACCAAGCTCACCAAGGAACAGGCCGAGTACATCAACGTCGACGTCGAGGGCCCGTACAAGCCGGATCACTACCGGTACTGAGATAGCTCGACCGCGTCACTCCCCGTCAGAGCGTCGACCGTGCACACCGCCGGGTGTGCACGGTCGACGTGGTCGGGGAGGCACTAGGTTCCGATGTCGGGTTCGACGCCCGGGCAGACGTACCACAAACCGTTCTCGCGGACGAAGACCTCGTCGTTGCGCTCGGATGTGGTGCGTTGCTGGCCGAGTTCGATATGGGTGATGACGGTGGATGCGGCCGAGTCACCGGTGACCGTGACGTCGCGCAGCTCTTCGAGGACGACGTTGCCGGTGATGTCGAGGGGTTCGGTCACCTGCGGTCGCACCACACTGCACACGGCGGCCTGGATCTGCGCAACGTCGCGTGAGTTCACCGCGTCGACGAACTTCTGCATCGCCAGCCGGATGGCGATGCGCTCGGCCGCATTGGCCGACGTTCCGCCGCCCGACACCCCGGCGGATGGCTCCGTGGCCATCGACCCCGGGCCCGCCACGCCACCCTCCGAGGATCCGTTGGCCTGCACGGCCAGGACGAGGACCAGCGCTCCCAGCACCAGCGCGAGGATGCCGACGATCACCGCGGCGATGGTCCCGCCCCGGCGTCGTTGTGGCCGTGGGGCAGGGAACTGTGGCGGGGGGAACTGGGGCGGAGGGAACGGGGGGTAGGGGCCGAACCCCGGTCCACCCGGTGGTGGCTGATAGGTCATGGCACGTTCCTTCTTCCCGCGACGGGGTTCTATCAGGCTAGCGAAACTGCAGGTGGTCGGCATCGAGGCGATGCCGGGCGTTCATTCCGACGACAGACGGACGGCCAGTTCGGCCGCCTCCTCGTCGCCGGTGGACATCCACTGCGACATCCAGTTCGTCTGCGCCAGTTGGCGGTAGACCGCATCCACCCGGAACTGCAGGTCCTGATCGCTTTCGTAGAGATCCTGTGGACGGGTCGCGTCGCGGGCCGCCCGGCCCGCCGCCCGCTGCATCGCCACCTCGGCGGGCACCCCGAGCAGCACATGGCGGTCGGGGACCGGGAGCCCGAAACGCCCGTACTCCAGTTCGGTGACCCATCGGACCATCTCGCCGCCGGCATCCTGGCCGAGCCGTGCCGCGCTGTAGGCGGCGTTGGACGCTACGTAGCGGTCGAGGAGCACGATATCGTTCGCGGCGAGTGCCTCACGGATCTCGTCGACGGCGTCGGCGCGGTCGAGGGCGAACAGCAGCGCCATCGCGTACACGCTGTCGCGCAGGTCGCCGTGTCGACCGTGAAGGGCCTCGGAGGCGAGATCGGCGGTGACCGATCGGCCGTACCGGGGAAAGGTCACCGTCCACACTCGCATGCCGTTGCGCCGCCAGTGATCGACGAGCGCGGTCACGAGTGTGTTCTTGCCGGCGCCGTCGAGTCCCTCGACCGCAATGAGTTGGCCCACGCGGGCGATCGTATCGGCAGGAGGTGGTCGGACCGCCCAGGTCATCGGGCGCGTCGCAACGGGTTCGGCGCGTCGTCGCCGCGCAGGGGTCACGAAAGTGTCACCATTGGATCATGAAGCCTCGTATCCTCGTCGTCGACGACGACGCCGCGCTCGCCGAGATGCTGACGATCGTCTTGCGGGGCGAGGGTTTCGAGCCGTTCGTGGTGGGGGACGGGACGCAGGCGTTGACCGCGGTGCGTGAGATTCGGCCCGACCTGGTGCTCCTCGACCTGATGCTGCCCGGCATGAACGGCATCGATGTGTGCCGCGTCCTGCGAGCCGACTCCGGTGTGCCGATCGTGATGCTGACCGCCAAGTCCGACACCGTCGATGTCGTCCTCGGCCTGGAATCCGGTGCCGACGACTACATGGTCAAGCCGTTCAAGCCGAAGGAACTCGTCGCACGGGTCCGGGCGCGACTGCGCCGCACCGACGAGGAGCCCGCGGAACTGCTGTCGATCGGCCCGGTGGAGATCGACGTGCCGGCGCACAAGGTCACCCGCGACGGAGTGCCCATCTCGCTGACGCCGCTCGAGTTCGACCTGCTGGTCGCGCTGGCGCGCAAGCCGCGGCAGGTGTTCACCCGCGATGTCCTGCTCGAACAGGTGTGGGGCTACCGCCATCCGGCGGACACTAGACTTGTGAACGTGCATGTCCAGCGTCTGCGAGCCAAGGTCGAGACCGACCCGGAGAATCCGGAGGTCGTCCTGACGGTGAGGGGGGTCGGCTACAAGGCCGGCCCGCCGTGATCGGTCGCCCCCGACGCCGGGTCAACAGCGGTTTCGGGAGGATCAGTCGTGCCGTGCGCCGGATGGGACGCGCCTTCGGGCGGATCTGGCGCCGCTCGCTGCAGTTGCGTGTGGTGGTCTCGACGCTGCTGCTGTCGCTGGTGGTGATCCTCATCCTGGTGTTCGTGCTGGTCAGCCAGATCACCGACCGTCTTCTCGACGTGAAGTTGACCGCGGCCACCGAGGAGGTCGAACGTGCCCGCTCCGCGGTCGAACGCGATCTGTCGAGTTCGGATGGGAACACGTCGGTGGAGAACCGGCTCCGGCAGACGAGGTCGTTGCTGACCGATCGTGATGTCGACACCACCGACAGTTCGGGCACCGTCGGCACCTTCGACACGGTGCTGATCGTGCCTGGTTCCGGGGACGGCGGCGGCGACAGCGGGGTCGGTCCGATCACCGAGATCCCCGAAAACCTGCGCAACATGGTGCAGGGTGGGCAGGTCGCCTACCAGTACACGTCGATCCCGACCGCCTCGGGCGGCCGCGAGCCGGCCCTCATCGTGGGGACCCCGACCAACGCGTCGGTGCCGGGACTCGAGCTGTATCTGGTGTTCCCGTTGACGAGCGAACAGAACACCGTCGACCTGGTGCGGGGCACCCTCGTGACCGGTGGTGTGGTGCTGCTCGGGCTGTTGGCTGCGATCGCGTGGCTGGTGTCGCGTCAGGTCGTGCTGCCGGTCCGGTCGGCCTCGCGGATCGCGGTGCGGTTCGCCGACGGACGACTCAAAGAGCGGATGCCGGTCCGCGGCGAGGACGACATGGCACGGCTGGCCATGTCGTTCAACGACATGGCCGAGAGCCTTTCCAAACAGATCACGCATCTCGAGGAGTTCGGTGGTCTGCAGCGTCAGTTCACCTCTGACGTGAGCCATGAGCTCCGGACCCCGCTGACGACCGTCCGGATGGCCAGCGACGTGCTCTACGAGGGGCGCGACGAACTCGACCCCGTCCGCAAGCGGTCCGTCGAACTGCTCGACAAGGAACTCGACCGGTTCGAGACGCTGCTGAACGAGCTGCTCGAGATCTCCCGGCATGATGCCGGTGTCGCCGAACTTGCGGCCGAACGGATGGACATGGCCATCCCCATCGATGGAGCACTCGCCACGGTCAGCCATCTCGCCGAGGAGACCGGCACCGAACTGGTGCTGGATCTGCCCACCGAACCGGTCATCGCCGAGATCGATCCGCGCCGGGTCGAACGGATTCTGCGTAACCTGCTCGCGAACGCCATCGATCACGGCGAGCGCAAACCCGTGACGCTGACGATGC
>NZ_BAHC01000219.1 GCF_000298195.1 Gordonia rhizosphera NBRC 16068
GATCGGACGGGGACGCGGTCGCCATCACCGTGCGTGACCAGGGCATCGGCCTGCGCCCGGGGGAGGAGAAACTCGTCTTCAACCGGTTCTGGCGGTCCGACCCGTCACGCTTCCGACGCTCGGGCGGCACGGGGCTGGGACTGGCCATCAGCATCGAGGATGCGCGACTGCATCAGGGGCGTCTGGAGGCGTGGGGTGAACCCGGCAAGGGTGCCTGCTTCCGCCTGACCCTGCCGCTGGTGCGTGGGCACAAGGTGCTGGGCAGCCCGTTGCCGCTCAAACCGGTGGGCGGGGGCCGCCCGGCGACCTCAGCGACCTCAGCGAGCACGACGACGACGTCGACCTCGGCGACCTCCACCTCGCCGACGGTCACCACGACCACGACCTCGCCGACGGCGACCACCACGGCAGCGAGCACGACGCCGGAACCGGAGAAACCCACCGTCGTGGCGCCCGCGGCCACACCCGACGGCGATGCCGCCGCGACTGCCGAGAGCAATGTCGGGGGAGGTGGCGGTGTCACGGATTGACCGGACCACCCACCGGCGGTTCTCCGGGCGTGCGCTGACGCTGCTACTTCTCCTCGTGGTGGCGGCTGTGACGATGAGCGCCTGCGGCTCGATCCCCGACGACTCGTCGCCGCAGCCGATCACCTCCTTCGCCCACGAGGGTCCGACCCGGGCGATCCCCGAGCCGCACGCCGGCATGGAGCCCGAGGCGCTGGTTCGTGCCTTCCTCAAGGCCACCGCCGATCCGGCGTCGGGGCATGAGGCGGCACGTAAGTTCCTGACCACGTCATCGTCGGAGCAGTGGGACGATCGTGGCGACATGGTGGTGGTCGACGAGATCAGCGTGTTCGTCGACCAGCGCAGCGAGGATGCGGTGCGGTTGCGGCTCGTCGGTGACAATGTCGGAACGCTGAAGTCCAACGGTCAGCTACTGCCGGCCACCGGCCGGGTGGAGACGGCCTTCGATCTCGTCCGCGTCGGCGATCAATGGCGGATCAACAATCGGTTGCCCGGCGGCACCATGATCGACCGCGCCCAATTCGATGTCACCTACCGCGCAGCGACCCTCTACTTCACCGACCGCAGCCTCCGGCGACTCGTGTCGGATCCGCGCTGGCTGTACGCCGGGCAGGCGGCCGACTCGACGGTCCTGGTCAACCACCTCATCGCGGGACCGGCGACCGACCTCGAAGGATCGGTGGACAGCGGATTCCCCGACGGCGCCGAGCTGCGCGGGCCGATCACGCCGATCTCCGGCGGCGGCGTCCGCGTCGAACTGACCGGCATCGGGTCGCCACCGGTACGCAACCGCACAGCACTAGCCGCACAGATCATCTGGACCCTCAACACCGCCGACATTGGGGGGCCGTACGTGATCAACGCCGATGGGTCGCCGCTCATCCCCGAACGTGCCTCGGGGTGGCAGCTCGCCGACGTGAAGGCCTTCGACCCGGATGCGACACCGTCGACCGACGTCGGCCTGAACGTGATCGAGTCCGGAGCGCTGCTCGCGGTCACCGATACCAGCACGGTTCCCGTCGGCGGGCCGCTGGGCACGAGCCGCGACGTCGAGTCCGCGGACATCTCCGCCGACGGTGAACGGGTGGCCGCGGTACTTCGGCACTCCGGGGCCGGGCCGCGCTACGACCTGGCCATCGGGCCCTATGGCTCGCAGCCGGCGACCGTGATCTCCGGGACGACGATCAGCCGTCCGTCCTTCGGCGGAGACACGGACACGGTCTGGACGGTGGTGGACGGCCGTCCGGTGCAGTGGGTGCGCGACGAGGCCGCCGGGGCCGACCGGGTGACCACGGTCGACGCGTCGGAGATCGCCAAGGTCGCGAACGGGCCGATCACCGGATTACAGGTCTGTCCCGACGGGGTGCGTGTCGCGCTGCTCGTGGGAGGCCAGGTGGTGTTCGCGGTGGTCACGACAACCACCGAGGGGGTTGTATCGCTGTCCAACCCCTATATCGCCGCCTACAACATCGGCAACAGGGCGGTGTCGCTGGACTGGGCGTCGCCCACGACGTTGATGATCGCGCGCGACTCCCTCGAGACGCCGGTGGTGCAGCTGTCCATCAACGGGACGCCTGCGGTCGGATTGCTCAGCGGGAACCTGTCGACGCCGGTCCGCGCGGTCGTCGCGAACGCGAACACGGTCTACGTCGGTGACGCGCGGGGAGTGCTGCGGCTCGGCAGCACCAACGGTCAGCCCGATCAGTATTGGACCGAGGTCGAACCCGCGATGGAACCGGGCGCCGTACCGGTGCTGCCCTGACCGGTGTGGCCGCCGTGACCCCGGTCAGGCAGTGACCGTCTCCGTCAGGCGGCCGCCACGACGATGACCGCGCCCACATCGACGCCGTGTCGGGCGAGGACGCGTACGGATTCCGCGGCGGTGGCGCCGGTGGTGACGATGTCGTCGACGACGACGACGGTGCCGGACACCTCGCGGCGCAGACGGCTCGCACTGCCCCGCACGGCGATCGCGCCGGTCAGGTTGCGGACGCGGCGACGGGCATCGAGCCCCGCCGAGTCACGCGCCCAGCCGGACGTGACCAGGACCGGCGCCACGGAGACCCGCGGCCCCAGCCGGGTCGCGGCGACCCGGGCCATCGCGGTCACCGGGTCACCGCCGCGGCGTCGGGCCGAGGATCGTCGCGTCGGCGCCGGGATCAGCGTCAGGGTGTCGGCAGGGGGCAACTCGCCCCACCGCGCCAGGGTGCCGATGGTGCCCGCCAGCGCCCGGCCCAGCGGTGCGTTCAGATCCCGCCGACCGTGCTCCTTCACGGCGATCAGCGCGGCGCGGCGCGGTCCGCGGTAGGGGCCCAGCGCCCACACAGCGACACCGACACCGACGCGGGGCCGGTGCTGCACCGGGTCGTCGGCAAGGCAGGAGGCGCACGCGTCGCACCAACCCACCCCCGGTTCCGCGCAGCCGCCGCAGGTTGTCGGAACGACGAGATCGGAGCCGGCCCGGACGATTTCGCCGACCTTCTCGGCCATGCGGCCCACCGATCGAGCGGACATGTTCCGAGCCTGCCAGACCGAAATGCGGCCGGGCGCCACCGACGCACATCCGGGCCGGATCTGTGCACGGATCCTAGGCCTGTGGACCGATGGCCCACAGGCCCGGGCCCACCGTCCCGACTTGCGGCGACACGCGGATGTCTTGCGCCGAAACGTGGCCGTTGGGCAAACTTCCGACTACGGTCAAAGACATAACAGGTAACCGCGGCGTTTCCCGAGGAGGTGAGGTCCCTGTTCCTGGGTGCCAGCCGTCGGCTGGCATGGCCACGATTCTCGGATTGACGCGAAGACGTCAGTGCGACAACGGATCTGAAACTATCGCTGCACTCTCGGCGAGCGACTGCACCGGGGCCACCGCGGAACTCCCCGGTCCGACCGAAAGCCGTCGCCGCTGCCACGCGACATCCCCCGCGGCACCATGCCGCCCATCCCTGGGGTCCAGATCGGTTGCCGCCCTGCAGGTTCGGCGTCAACGGAGGACCATTTGAAGGAGGTAGTTGTACATGTCAACA
>NZ_BAHC01000218.1 GCF_000298195.1 Gordonia rhizosphera NBRC 16068
TCGGGATTCATTTTGTGACGTAGGCGCACCGGCGCTCATCATGCGCGTCTCCGCGCTCAAGAAGGCCGGTCACCTGCGGGAAGAGCTGATACGAACAAACGACTTCGAACTGTATCTGCGGTTGGCCATGTTCGGCAGCGTCGCACGGACCAACCGGGTGCTCGGTGTCCGACGAGTCCACGACGCCCAACTCTCGACCCCGTTCATCGAGCACCGGGTCCTGGACTTCACCGAGCACGAACGTGCTTTCGAGTCGTTCTTCGATCACGAAGGCGCGGCACTCCCGGATGCGCCAGAGCTTCGCGAACTCGCCCGGCGCCGGATGGGCGACTACGCCTACTGGTTTGCGGTGTCACAACGTGTCACACGGCGACCCGAAGCAGGCGCCGCATTCGCATACGCCGCCGATCGACGAAGGGCGCCGAGTTGGAGGCCGCCGGTGAGCTTCCTGTTCAAAACTCGATGGCTACGCAGTCTGTACCGCATGGGGAAGCGAGTCGTCCACGACGGACAGCCGCTGCCACCCTCGTTCGACGTTCCCCAGATCTGACAGCCTGATTAGATGGCCGAGCAAACGTTACCCTCACGGACAAGGAGTGGTGGCATGCGCTGTCGCCTCTGTGGTTCACATCGACTTCGGAGCATTCTCGACCTCGGCGCGACGCCACCGTGCGAGCGGTTCCTTGCCGTCGATGCGCTCGATGATCCGGAACCGACGTATCCGCTGCACCTGCGCCTTTGCGAGGACTGTCTGCTGCTGCAGATTCCGGCGCTCATCACTCCGGAGGACACGTTCACCGAGTATGCCTACTTCTCGTCGTATTCCGACAGTTGGGTCGAGCACGCACGGCAGTTCGTCGAAGAGGCCCGTGATCGGTACGCGCTCGGCGACGACGCCTTCGTCGTCGAGGTTGCGAGCAACGACGGCTACCTGCTCCAACACGTCGTCGGCAATCACATCCGATGCTTGGGGATCGAGCCCTCGGTCAACGTCGGTGCCGCGGCCCGCGAGAAGGGCGTCCCCACGCTGACCGCATTTCTCGACGAGGGCCTTGCGGAGCGGGTCCGGCATGAGCACGGTGCCGCCGACCTCGTCGTCGCCAACAATGTGTACGCGCACATCCCAGATCTGCTGGGGTTCACGAAGTCCCTGCGTACACTTCTTGCTGACGACGGTCGGCTCAGCATCGAGGTCCATCACGCGCTGAACCTCGTGCAACTCGGGCAGTTCGACACGATCTACCACGAGCATTTCCAGTACTACACACTCCTGTCGGCATCACGGGCGCTCGCAACCGCCGGACTGACCGTCGTCGACGCCGAGCTGATCCCCACCCATGGCGGCTCGATCCGGGTGTGGGCGGCCCCCGACGAGACCGCGGGCGAACCGTCGGAACGCGTCGCCGAGGTGCTCGCTGCCGAAGCCGCCGCCGGGTTGCACGAGGTCGACGGTTATCTGGACATGCAGGCGGGTGCGGACCGCGCCCGGCAGGAACTCCTGCGTTTCCTGCTCGAGAAGAAGGCCGAGGGTGCGCGGGTGGTCGGCTATGGCGCTCCGGGCAAGGGCAATACGCTGCTCAACTACAGTGGCATCCGTACCGATCTGATGGAGTACACCGTCGATCGCAATCCGTACAAGCACGGCCGGTACACGCCTGGGACCCGGATACCGATTCACCCGCCCGAGCGGATCGATGAGGACAAGCCTGACGTCATCGTTGTGCTGCCGTGGAATCTCGAAACCGAGATCAGCAAGCAACTCGAGTACGTGGCGGACTGGGGTGGTCAGATCGTCTATCCGCTACCGGAACTGCATTTCGCGAACCGAGACACCGAAGGTGATCTGTCATGAAGGTCGTTCTGTTCTGTGGTGGCTACGGCATGCGCATGCGAGACTCGCCTGACGACGACATCCCCAAGCCTATGCAGATGGTCGGTCCGCGGCCGCTGATCTGGCATGTGATGCGCTACTACGCGCACCACGGACACAAGGACTTCATCCTGTGCCTCGGATACGGTGCCAACCACATCAAACGCTACTTCATGAGCTACGACGAGTCGGAGTCCAACGATTTCGTGATGCGCGGTGGTCAGGTCGAGTTGCTCAGCACCGACATCAGCGATTGGTCGATCACATTCATCGACACCGGACTCGAGTCGGCGATCGGCGAGCGGCTGCGCCGGGTGAGGCCGTACCTCGACGGCGACGAATACTTTCTTGCCAACTACGCCGACGTGCTGACCGATGCGCCCCTGAACTCGATGATCGACGAGGTCAAGGGGACCGGGGCGGCAGCATCGATGATGTTGGTCCCTCCGCAATCGTCCTTCCATTGCGTCGATGTCTCGGACGCCGGAACGGTCAAGGCGATCACACCTGTATCGGAGCTGTTCGCGATCTGGGAGAACGGCGGCTTCTTCGTGCTGACGCAGGAAGTGTTCGAACACCTGCCAGAGGGTGGTGATCTCGTGGCGGATGCGTGTGTGGCACTCGCCGAGCGGGACCGGTTGTACGGCTACCGCTACAACGGCTTCTGGAAGCCCGCAGACACGTTCAAGGAACGTGCGGAACTCGACACCCGATTCAACAGGGGCGACCGGCCCTGGATGGTGTGGGAGAGCGGCGACACGGACCGATGATCGATTTCACCACCGATGCACCGGCCGAGGTCGCTGTACTGGGAGCGCACTGCGACGACATCGCCATCGGCATGGGGGGCACCCTGCTGACATTGGCCAACTCACGACCGGGTCTGAATGTGCGCGCACTGGTCCTGACAGGGGGCGGAACCGAGCGCGAGGCGGAGGAGCGGGCCGCCCTCGCGGCGTTCTGCCCAGGCGCCACAATCGATCTCACCGTTCTCGATTTCCCCGACGGTCGGGCGCCGGCACGATGGGAGTCCATCAAGGAGTCGCTCGGCGCGTTCCGCAGAGCGGTCACCCCCGACATTGTGTTCGCGCCCCAGCGCGGTGATGCACATCAGGATCATCGGACCCTGGCCGAGTTGGCGCCGACCGAGTTCCGCGACCATCTCATCCTCGGTTACGAAATCCTCAAGTGGGAGACCGACACTCCGCACCCGACCCTGTTCCACCCGATCACCACCGAGATCGCGGAGCAGAAGGTGCGGCTCCTTCACGAACACTACCCATCCCAGGTGAACCACGACTGGTTTGACCAGTTGTCTTTTCTCGGGTTGTCGCGACTGCGGGGCGTCCAGAGCCGCAGCCGACACGCGGAGGCGTTCGTCGTCGAGAAGGCATTACTGCGATTTGGAGGAAACTGACGATGCGCGTACTGGTGACGGGCCATCAGGGCTACCTCGGCACCGTGATGGTGCCGATCCTGTGGGCTGCC
>NZ_BAHC01000217.1 GCF_000298195.1 Gordonia rhizosphera NBRC 16068
CTTACCTCGGCCAGGACGGTGCTTCTTCTTCGCCACGCGGGCGAGCCTACTAGGGTTGATCGACAAGCTCGGCGCGTGAACCGGCACACTCGAAGCCCCGCGTCGGCATGCCCATCTCACCGACACACGAAGACCGCCGACGGTGCCGACACGTCAGTCCGTCGGCGCTACCGCCACCGTGCGGCCCGTTTCGGCGGACTCCCGGGCTGCTGCCAACACGGCGATGGTGCCCAGCGCAGTCCGGGCCGGCACGGGTTGTGCGCCGGTGCCCGCCACGGCAGCCGCGAACTCTGTGTAGAAATCCTGATAGGCACCAGGGAGGGACGGAATCGGTTCCGCGCCCTCGGCGGTGTGTAACACACCCCAACGATCTGGCTGTTCGTATCCCCACCCACCGAGATCGTCGATGGGTCGCTTGCCCGCGAAGAGGGCCTGGGCCTGTACGTCCGTCCCGTCGGACACATAGCTGCCCGCGGAGCCGAACGCGCGCAACCGTCGGGCCTCGAGGTGGTTGACCTTGCTCGACGACAGGGTCGAGTAGATCCCGTTGTGATGGGTGATGTTGACGACGAAACCCGCGTCGGTGCGTCCCTCGGGCAGGTCGACGTAGTCGAGATGGGCATCGACCCGCTCTGCCGAGCCGAACAGCCACAGCACCTGATCGACGACGTGTGCGCCGATGTCTCGGAGTAACCCGCCGGTCGGACCCGCTTCGAGGGTGTTGGCACCGTCTTGGTCGAAGTGGGATTCGACGCGCCACATGTCGCCCAGCCGTGGCAGCACGCTCCTCAGCGTGCGAATATCCGCGTCGTAGCGCCGGTTGTGGAACACGCTGAGCAGCACGCCGGCTTCGTCGGCCGCGACGACCATCTCGCGGGCCGTCGCCACGTCGGGAGCGAAGGGCTTGTCCGCCACCACGTGCACGCCCCGCGCGATCGCCTCCAGCACGAGATCTCGGCGCGTCTGCGGTGGGGTGGTGATCGTGACGGCGTCGACCCCTGAGTCAACGAGCTCGCCGAGGCTCGCGAAGACCGGCACACCGGGGAAGTCCGCACGCGCCTCGGCGATCCGCGCCGGCGACCTGGCCACGATGCCGCTCAGCGTTATCCCCTCGGCCGCCTCGACGAACGGCGCATGGAAGCACCGTCCACCCAGCCCGTACCCGACAATCCCGATTCGCACAGTCATGCGGAAAGTATATGTCAAGACATTCGCACAAAAATACCCCTGGCGGGTCCGGATTTCCTCGGCCGAACCGAGCCACCGAACGCCGTCGCACCGCGACCGGACCCGAGTTCGGGTCGGAAGCTGGTCATCGTCATCGACCTGAGGACGGAATCGGCGACGGCGGGTTCACAGGTCGTTGCCGGCGTAGGACAGGTTGAAGCTCTTATTGGTCAGCGGGAAGTCGGGCACGATCGTGTCGGTCATCGCCACGGGCAGAGCGGGCCAGTTGAACCACGACGGGTCGACGATCTTGGCGCGGGTGAGGTGTCCCGTCGCGTCGGCCTCGACGCGGTGCACGATCGTCCCTCGCCAGCCTTCGACGATGCCCACCCCGCTCACCGACCCCGACGGCGCCGGCACGACCGCGTCGTGATTGATGGCGCAGTCACCGGTCTCGATGAGGTCGCAGGCCAGTCGGGTCGATGCGGCGAACTCATCGCGGCGCACGGTGTAGCGGCCGAGAACGTCCCCGGTGGGCGCGGTGATCTCGGTGACCGGTAGGTCGACGACGGGGTGGTCGAAGCGGGCGTCGGTGACCACGCCGCTCGCGCGCGCCACATAGCCGAGACAGCCGAGTTCCACGGCATGGTCGGTGCTCAGGATCGAGGTGCCGGTGAATCGGTCGAGGATCACCGAGTTCGCGAGCGTCAGTTCGGCCACCTCCGCCAGGTCCGCGGCGATCGATCTCAGCTCGTCAACGTCGGGCAGCGCGCGCAAGGTGACACCACCCGGCCGGATCGCGCCGCGCAGCAGGCGATGCCCCGTTACCCGCGCGTTGATCCGGAGTAGCTGTTCACGGATGCGTTGCGCGTGCGCATTGGCCAATGCGAAGCCGACGTCGTTGGCCAGCGCACCGATATCGGTGGCGTGGTTGTAGAGCCGTTCGAGTTCCACCAGCAGTGCCCGGGCCCGGTGAACGCGGTCGGGCAGCACGAGGCCCAAGGCCTCCTCGACCGCCAGGCTGTGCGCGACGGCATGACCGGCGGATGTGTCACCGCTGATCCGTTCGGAGAGGTCGACGGCGCCGGTCGCCGGGCGTCCCTCGAAGAGCTTTTCGATGCCGCGGTGGACGAACCACAACCGGGCCTTGAGCCTCAGCACCGTCTCACCGACGACGGAGAACCGGAAGTGTCCGGGCTCGATCAGCCCGGCGTGCACCGGGCCGACCGGGATCTCGTAGACACCCGGGCCCTCGACGGTGAGGAACGGGAAACCGCCGGTCCGGTCGAATTCGGGCGGCGAGCCCGCGTCGGCGCGCATCGGATACCAGCCCTCCGGCCAGTGCGCGTGCGCGACCATCCGCCGCGGACGCGGATGGCCGGTCGGCGCGATGCCGTACAGATCCATCAGTTCCCGCTCGAAGCGGCCGACGGGGAACGACAGATCCGCCAACGACCGCAGCTGCGGATCGTCGGCGGGCACGACGACCTCGAGTTCCACCCGACGATCCGGCCGGCCGGCGAGGAACAGGTACACCACCCGCAGGTGATCGCCGTCGTCGTGGCCGGCGACCAGGGCGAGCCGGAAACCGTCCGACAGTAGTTCGGCGGCCCGGTCCGCGCGCTCGTCGGCGGCCATCCGGTGCCGGACCCGGTGGATCTCGGTCATGACGCCCCCAGCTGTTCGGCGGCGGTGGTGAACAGGTCGGTGAGCGGTCCGGCCGTCACGCCCAGCGCGACCGATGCAAGAATGCCCGCCAGCAGCGCGCCTGCGATCGTCGCCGGGACCGCGATGGCTGGGGCCGCGCCGTCTGGAGTGCCGAGCAGCAATCGTGCGGAGCGGCCGACCAGCGCTGCGAAGGCCACGGCGATCAGCAGCATCGCCACGCCGAGTACCACGGCGAGCCCGGCGTCGGCCAACGCGCCGGCGATCGACACCTCGCTGGCGAACATCGCGAACGGCGGCAGGCCGAGCAACACGATCATCCCGATGGCGAACGACGTGCCGATCAGGCGGGACCGGCCGAGGACCCCGGTGATGTCGGCCATCGCCGTGGAACCGTGCGCTGCCTGCATCTGCCCTCCGGCCAGGAACAACACGGACTTGCCGATGCCATGGGCGAGCACATGCAGCAGCAGCGCCGCGATGGCGAGTGTGGTGCCGGCCGCCGCGGCGATGGCGATCAACCCCATGTTCTCCATCGACGAATAGGCGAGCATCCGTTTGAGGTCGGTGGTCACGGTCAACATCAGCGCGGCGATCGCCACGGTGAGCAGACCGGTGATCACCAGTCCGGCACGCAGGAAACCGGTGCCGACCGATTCGTCGACGATGGGCTTGATCCGCAACAGGACGGAGAACGCGACCGAGAGCAGCACACCGCTCATCAGCGCCGACACCGGAGCAGGTGCCTGGCTGTGCGCATCGGCCAGCCAGGTGTGGAACGGGGCGAGGCCGACCTTGGCGCCGTAGCCGATCAGCAACAGCCCGCCGGCGAGGCGGGTCACGTCGGGGTCGAGATCACCGGCATGCGCCAGCAGGACGTCGAGGTCGAGGGCGTGCGCCTCGGGCGCACCGGCGTGTCGGGCCGCGAAGTACAGCAGGACGGTGCCCAGGAACGCGACCGCGATACCGACCGAACAGATCACCACGTACTTCCACGTCGCCTCCAGCGCGGTGCGGGTCCGTCGGTGCCCGACGAGGAATGCGGTGACGACGGTGGTGGCCTCGATCGCCACCCAGGTCACGCCGATGTTGTTGGCGGACACCGCAACCACCATCGCCGCCAGGAACGCCGGGGTGAGCGCGCCGTAGGTGCGGGCGCCGCGGGGATCGGTGTGGCCGTGGTCGAGTTCGGCGTCGATGTAGCCGATGGACGCCCACGTGGTCAGCGTGCCGACGACGCCGATGACGATGAGCATGGTGACCGACAATGCGTCGACGCGCAGCAGTCCGCCGAGCGCGAGGTGCTCTTCGGACCCGTAGCCGAACCCGAGCGCGACGCCGCAGCCCAGGATGGTGAGCGCGGCCAGCACCGTCAACGACGCCGTCCATCGTCGCCAGCCGGCGGTGACCGCGGCCGCCGATGCGGCGAGTGCCACGAGAACGGGAGTGAGTACGAGAATCGTCATCAGTCGCGCAACTCCTGCAATGCGTCGAGGTCGGCAGCGCCGAACGCCCGTCGCAATCGGCCGGTGAGCACCCCGATGACGATCAGGGCGAACAGCACGTCGAGCGAGGCCCCGAGTTCGACGATGAGCGGGACGCCGGCAGTGAGCAGGAACGCGGCGGCGACGATGCCGTTGTCCATCATCAGGAACCCGGCGGCCTGCGACACCGCGTGTCGTCGGGTGACCATCACGAACAAGGCGATGAGGATGACGGCGAACGCGGCCGGGACCGCACGCGCCGCCGTGTCGGAATCCAACGCCGCCAGCGGCCGTGTGACGCCGAACGCGACGACGGTCAGACCCGCCGAGATCAGCAGCGACGCGGTGGTGTTCACCAGCGGTGTCGCCTCGCGCTGGTCGCTGGGTTCGGCACCGAGCACCCTCGACAACAGCCACGGCAGGGCGAGCGCACGCAGTACGAACACCAGACCGCCGACGGCCAACAGCACCGGCTCGTCCTCCTCCACACCGAGCACCACCGCGATCGCGGCGAGCGCGGCACCCTGCCAGGCCAGCAGTGCCACGATCCCCTTCAGATCGCGCCGCCAGACGATCAGGACCGCGGCGAGCACCATGCCGCCGACGGCGAGATCCAGTAGCGATGCGTAGTCGGTCATTCCTCACACTCCCGCGCCGAAGAAGTTGGCGGCCGTCACCGCGAGCAACGCGAGCAGGAACGACCCGGCGAGTAGTTCGGGTACCCGGAACAGGCGCAGCTTGGCGATGAACACCTCTGCACCGGCGAGTACGACGGCCAGCACGGCGACCTTGACCACCACCGCGACGACACCGACGACGACGTCGAGCACACCCGGGTCGGCGCCCGCAACACCCCACGGCCAGAAAAGATTGGCCAGCAGTGCCAACAGCACCGTGAGCCGCATCGCGCTCGCCCATTCGACCAGCGCCAGACGAGGACCCGCATACTCGAGCACCATCGCCTCGTGCACCATGGTCAGCTCGAGGTGGGTGGCGGGATTGTCGACGGGCAGACGGCCGGTCTCGGCGATGATCACCACGACGAGCGCGACGAAGGCCAGCACCCCGGCCGGCGATGCCACCCGCCCCGGGTGCTCGACCGTGTGCTCCACGATCGCACCCAGATTTGATGAGCCTGCCGGGATCGACAACGCGAACACGGCGAGCAGGATCGTCGGTTCCACCAGGGCAGCGATGGTGATCTCTCGGCTCGCGCCCATCCCACCGAACGCGGTGCCGGTGTCGATACCGGCCAGCGTCAGGGCGACGGTCCCCAGGAATAGCAGACCGACGACCGCGAACAGATCGGCCACCGGATCGAGTGGTGAGCCGGTCGCCACGAGCGGGGTGACGGCCACGATCAGCAACGTCGAGCCCGCCAGGACCAGAGGCGCTGTCGTGAACACGACTGTGGTGCCGCGCGGGTCGATCTGCTGTTTGCGCAGTTGTTTGCGCAGGTCCCGCCACGGTTGCAGCACCCCGCCGCCACGGCGGCCCTCGGAGGCGGCCCGGACCTGCCGCATCGCGCCGATCACCACCGGCGCCCCGACGACGACCACGCCGAGCTGCGCCACCCCCGCCAGGAAGGTCGTCACGGTCATCGCGCCACCACCAGCACGATCAGCACGCCGAGCGCACCGTAGGCGAGATAGAGGTGCACGCTGCCGGTGTGGGCCCGACGGACCAGCTGCGCACAGGTCTGAACTGCCCGGAGCACCGGCGGATAGAGCCGATTCTCCACGACGTCGGTGACCCGGGCACGGTAGGCGACCTTCTCCACCAGATAGCGCGACTCCTCGAAATGGGTCACCTCGGTGTCCGTGTCGGGGCGCAGCACATCGTCGAACACGCGCTGCAGCGGTTCGGCGAACGAGGTCGCGGTGTACTGCATGCGCGGGGTGAGATCCTCGGCGCCACACGCCCACAGCGGCAGGTCGGCGGTTTCCGGACGACGGCGCGAACCCCAGCTCGCCGCAACCACCGCGACCAGGATCGTGGCCAGCAACGCGGCGGCGATCAGGCCGGGCGCGATCGATCCGGACAGTCCCGGCAAGTGCAGCATCGTCCCGAGGTCGGGCGCATCGGTCCGCACCGCCGGCATCGTCACGAGGACCCGCCCCAGCAGCGGGCCCAGCACGATCGGGGCGACGGCGACGACGACACACGCCGTAGCGGCGATCGTCATCCCGGCGATCATGCTGACCGGCGACTCCGCGGCGCCGGTGGCCTCGCGGGACCGGGGCCGAGCGAGGAATCCGATGCCGAATGCCTTGACCATGGCGGCGACCCCGAGGCCGGTGGTGAGGGCGACCGCGCCGACGGCCAGCGGCGCCGCCAACGCCACCACGGCGTCGTCGGCCGGTCCGGTGTGGATGAGTGACTGCACCAGCAGCCACTCCCCGACGAATCCGGCACCCAGCGGGAGCCCGCACGCGCCGAGCGCTGCCACCCCGAACAAGACGGTCGTCGCCGGCATTCGACGGGCCAGACCGCCGAGGCGGTCCAGGTCACGCAGGCCCGTCGCCGCGAGCACCGACCCCGCCGAGAGGAACCCGAGGCTCTTGAACGCGGCGTGTGCGATCAGTTGGATCACCGCCGCGGCCATCGCCACCGAGGCGGCGTCGTCGGCGCCCGACGCCGCGAGCAGAGTCGCGGCACCCATGGCGAGCACTATCAGGCCCATGTTCTCGGTCGTCGAATAGGCAAGCAGCCGTTTGAGATCGGTGGCGACCGCGGCCTGCAGCACCCCGTAGACCGCCGATGCCCCGCCGACGATGAGCAGCACGATCCCCCACCAGCGCGGTCCCGGTCCGAGCAGTTGCAGGTCGAAGCGTGCGATGCCGTAGATGCCGAGGTTGACCATCGCCGCGCTCATCAGGGCCGACACCGGGCTGGGGGCCTCGGGGTGGGCGCGGGGCAGCCAGGCGTGCAGTGGCAGCAGACCGGCCTTCGACCCGAACCCGACGACGGTGAGAAGGAACACCGCCGTACGCGTGCCCTCGCCGACCGAGCCGAGATCGGCGAAGACATCTCCCCCGCCGGCCGCGGCGTACACCATCAGCCCGACGAGGATCGCGACGAATCCCAACTGGGTCATCACCGCGTAGAACACGCCCGCCGACCGCACTTCCGGCCGCCGATGTTCGGCGAGCACCAGGATCAGCGAGGTCAGCGCCATCAGCTCCCAACCGAGCAGGAAGGTGGTGATCGAGCCGGCCGCCGGCACCACCAGCATCGCGGCCACGAACAGCGGCAGCACCGCGAGCGGAGCCCGGCCCAGATGCTCGCGCCGCGCGTAGCCGATCGCGTACACGCCCACCGGTATCGCGACGGCTCCGGTCAATGCCAAGAAGAAGCCACCCAACGCGTCGACGTCGAGGTCGACCCCGATCAACGGGATGAGCCAGCCGATGTGCACCGGCGCGGGCGAACCGAACACGCCGACCAACCCGATGCCGAGACCAAGGACCCCGATCACCGAGGTGAGCAGGCCCGCCACCACTGCATCGCTCCCGGGACGAGCCGGGCGCCCCGCGTGCACCGGCGCGGTCTCCAGCGTGGCGCTCACCGGCCGGTCACCGACCGCAGCGCAGCGACGATCTCGTCGGGGGCCGGCGGGCAGCCGGGGATCTCCACGTCCACCGGCACCACGTCGCCGACCGCACCGACGACCCCGTAGGCGTCGCGGAACACGCTGCGGTTGAGGGCACAGTCGCCGCAGGCGATGACGACGCGCGGCTTCGGGGTCGCCGCCACGGTGTTGCGCAGCGGGTCGGCCATGTTGCGGGTGACCACGCCGGTCACCAGCAGGGCGTCGGCGTGGCGCGGCGAGGCGACCAGTCGCGCGCCGAAGCGTTCCGCGTCGTAGACGGGCCCGAACGCGCCGCCGATCTCGATCTCACAGCCGTTACACGATCCGGCATCCACGTGCCGGATCTGCAGTGAACCCCGCACCCCGGCAGGCGGATTCACCGCCCTGACCGGCGGTTCGCCGGCCGGTTCGGCGACGCGGCCGACGGCGAGGATCTTGCGCAACCATCCCATCGCGCGGACTACCGTTCGTCGGCCGCGCTACCGGCCCGCAGATCGCTCAACACCTCGACGTGCTCACTCAGCATCCCGGTCAGCACCTTGCGCGCCACCACCATCAGCTCGGCGATGTCGGGCGCGGCGAGCGAGTAGATCACCGTGCTGCCCTCCTTGCGGGCGACGACGACACCGGCCCGCCGCAGCACGGCGAGTTGCGCGGACAGGTTCGACGACTCGAGGCCGACCTCGCCCAGCATCTCCGCGACCGAATGGTCCCGCTGCGTGAGCAACTCGAGGATCCGGATGCGCGCGGGATGGCCGAGGGTCTTGAAGAACTCGGCCTTGAGCTTGTACAGCGGCTCGGACACGTCGGGCCTCCCTTGAAGAATCCTTCGTTCTTACGATTCATCAATTGAAAGATTTATCAAGTCGTCATTTAAGCAGGTTCGAAGCCGTCCGTCGAATGGACGACCAAGTCACCAATGACAGATGTCCTGTGGAGGGTTGGTGCTGATCTGCAACGTTCGGTACGCCAGAACCCCTTGGCACATACCGATGTCGGAGGCGACGAGCGCATACCGCGGCGGCTGTCCCGTTTGCACGCATCCCAGGCCACTACCGTGCGCCACCGAGGCGCCCCAGTCCCGCCAAACGATCTGCGAGATGGCGTTGGGGCACGAGCCCATCGAGATCACCGCGGGTTGCTCTGTGCCGTACCCGCGCGCATCTGGGCCCACCCCCGACGTCGAACCGAGCACGACCATCGATGCGGCCTGCGTGACCGGCGCTTGCACTCCCTGTTCAGGTCCGACCTCGACCGCCGATTCGTTCAAGACGACGGTGCCGTTCTGGATGAGCTGGAATCCGTCGCGGGTGATCACGTAGCGCGCGTTGTCGGGGGCGTTGACGGCGACGAATCCACCCGGCTGACGGTAGACGTCATACAGGTCGATAGTGGCGCCGTCGGACATTCGGTAGCCGCGGTAGTACAGATCGTTCGTCTCGCTGCGGCAGACAACCAGTGCCGACTTCTCGGTTCGCATATACATCTCGGCGTTGTCGTCACCGAGGCACCGGGCGCCCTCCCCAAAGACGAAAAAGCCGTGGGCATCGGCATCGGAAGCCGACGATGGCGCCGCATTAGTGATCGTCGGCGGGGCCGCGGTGACCGTGTGACGGACAGTGACGGTAGAGGGTGGCCCGGCAGTCCGAAAAGGTCCCGCGCTTGAGCAGCCGACCAACAGCCCACCCAGCGCCGCGCCGAGAAATGCGATTGCGACTGCGACGTTTCGCATGATCTTCCATCCAGTCCCCGGTCCCCGGTCCTCGGATCTCGGGCTCGGGATCTCGGGCTGGACCGGTGCCATCTGCACTGGATGCATAGCACGCACCGTCCGCTGGGCGCTCGGTGTTTCCGGGCACTGCGGCGAAAGCGGCCAAGGTTCACCCGAACGCGCCACAGGAGCAGCGGCACACGGTGCTCGACCACTCCCCGGCATCGCATTCGAGATCGGCCTGGGTCGCTGCGCCCTCCCGGAATAGGCGGACGACTGCCAGCCTTATTAGATGCGTGAGCAAGCAAGTGAAGACGAAGGAGGACACCATGTCCACGAACAACACTGCAACGCAGTCGGCCCTGGGAACGGTCGTTGATCTGGGCAAGCCCTGGCGCGGCGTCGGGCCGTTCCTGTTCGCGAGTCGACACGTCGACAAGTACCCCCGCGGCAACGCCCAGGGCGGTCCCGCATCCGGCCTCGACGGACGCCCGCTCGGCAGCGACTTCAACCACCCATCCGGGTGGAGCATGTACCACGGCCACCGGGTGCCCGGCTTCCCTGCGCATCCCCACCGCGGCTTCGAGACCGTGACGATCGCCCGCCAAGGCATCGTCGACCACGCCGATTCGACGGGTGCCGGCGCACGCTACGGCGACGGCGACGTCCAGTGGGTCACCGCGGGACGCGGAGTGAGTCACTCCGAGATGTTCCCGCTGGTGAACCAGGATGCCGACAACCCGTTCGAGCTGTACCAGCTGTGGCTGAACCTGCCGGCCGCGAACAAGGGCGCGGCCCCCGAGTTCACCATGCAATGGCACGAGGACATCCCCGTGGTCACCGGCTCCGAGGGTGCGAAGGTCACCGTCATCGCCGGCGAGTTCGACGGTACGGCGCCGCTCGCTCCCCCGAAGGCCTCCTGGGCCGCGAGCCGCGACTCTGACGTCGCGATCTGGCTGATCGACCTCGAGCCGAACTCGTCGATCGAGATCCCGGCCACGAACTCGGACGCCGCCGAGCGCTTGCTGTACGTACATGGCGACGCGAAGGCCTCGGTCTCGGTCGACGGTACGACGGTGCACGACGGCCAGGGCTTCGCCCAGACCACGCGCAGCCGGTTGACCCTGGCCACGTCGGCGGTGCCGGCGACCGTGCTGGTGCTGCAGGGCGCCCCGCTCAACGAGCCCGTGGTGTCCTACGGCCCCTTCGTGATGAACACGGACGCGGAGATCGAGCAGGCCTTCGCCGACTACCGCCGCGATCAGTTCGGCGGCTGGCCGTGGCCCGACACGGCACCGGTGTACGACCTGGACGCTCCGCGGTTCGCGATGTACGGCGACGGCCGGATCGAGCACCCGCGCGAGTTCGCAGCACAGTGACTGCACATTGGGGTTTGATTCAATGACCGCGCGCGCATCTAAGGGGTGTCATCAACGGCGCGCACCCCGATGCCACGGGAGGCAACGATGAGACCCGGCGACGTATGGCACAGCCTCCTGATCGCCTACGGCAACCTGTCCACCCAGTTCTCCACGGCGCTGGAGAACGCGTACCGCGTGAGCCTCGCGGAGTTCGAGGCGCTGCTGTGGATCGACCGCGCCGGCGGCACCCCGATCCAGGCGATCGACCTCGTCGATCGCCTGCTGCTCACCCAGAGCGGCGTCACCCGTCTACTCGGCCGGCTCGAGTCCGCCGGATTCATCGACCGGGTGCCGTGTAGCTACGACGGCCGCCGCAAGGACATCTCGCTCACCGAGCACGGCCGCGAGACCTTCGCCGCCATGAAGGAACTCCACGCCGCGCACATCGAATCGCTCATCACCGCCCGCCTCACGGACCGGCAGATGGACGAGCTGACCGAGCTGCTCATGCTCCTGGCACCCAAAGAAAGGCTGGTATGACAATGGATTACGGACATGAACTGAAATTCGGCACGTTCATCACCCCCGACATCTCCGACCCGGGGCGCACGGTGGATCTGGCAGTCGCGACCGACACCCACGGTCTCGACCTCGCCACGTTCCAGGACCACCCCTACCAGTCGCGGTTTCTCGACACATGGACCCTGATGTCGTACGTGGGGGCGCGGACCGAGCGGATCTCGCTGTCCCCCAACGTGGCGAACCTACCGCTGCGCCCGCCCGCCGTGCTCGCCCGCTCGGCGGCCTCGCTCGACGCCCTCACCGGAGGTCGTGTGGAGCTCGGCCTCGGCGCGGGCGCGTTCTGGGACGCTATCGATGCGATGGGAGGCCGGCGCCTCACGCCCCCGCAGGCAGTGGCCGCTCTCCGCGAGGGAATCGCGGTGATCCGCGGGGTCTGGGGTCAGGGCACCAACCACGTCGACGGGGAGTACCACTTCCTGCACGGCGCCAAGCCCGCCGCCCCGAAGCACCCCATCGGTATCTGGGTCGGCGCCTACAAGCCCGCGATGCTGCGCGTCACCGGCACGTTGGCCGACGGTTGGTTGCCCTCGCTCGGGCAGATCCGGGCGCAGGGCGGCGAGGCGCTGGGGTCTGCGAACGCCCGGATCGACGACGCCGCCACTTCCGCCGGTCGCTCCCCCACCGACGTGCGGCGCCTGCTCAACGTGGGCGGCGTCGACGACCTCCCGCCCTCCGAGTGGGCGAAGAAACTCACCGAGCTGGCCCTCGAGCACGGCTTCTCCACGTTCATCTTCTCCGGCGACGACAGCCCACGGTTCCCCGCCGTGATCGGCGCCGAAATCGCCCCAGCGATCCGTGCGGAGGTGGCCGCCGAGCGCGGGGACGCCGTCTGACGCCCGATTGTTCCGGCAACGACTCCAGAAACGAGAAGAACCAGCTGTCACCAGCTGGTTCTTATTGTGGCCAGGGCCGGGATCGAACCGGCGACCTTCCGCTTTTCAGGCGGACGCTCGTACCAACTGAGCTACCTGGCCGGACGGCACCCGAACCGAATGCCAATCGCAAGAAATTGCGACCCTGACGGGACTCGAACCCGCGACCTCCGCCGTGACAGGGCGGCGCGCTAACCAACTGCGCCACAGGGCCATGTTCTGTTGTGTGCTCCCCCGTCCCACTGGGGGCTGGGCAAGCGTACCCCCTACGGGATTCGAACCCGCGCTACCGCCTTGAAAGGGCGGCGTCCTAGGCCGCTAGACGAAGGGGGCCGGTTCTCCGTTGGGAGCCGACTCAGCTTAGGACACACGCCGGACAATTCACAAATCAGCAGGCCAAGATCGTTTTCGGGGCATGATTGCCACCGATGGCCAGGCGCAGAAACCAGGCCATCGACCGAAAAACCCGCGAATGTGGCAGGCTGCCGTCGCGACTGCGACGACTGTGATTTTGCCGACACTGGCGTCATCATCCGACCCCTCCCCACGATCGCCCACGAGACCTGTAAACTCGTCGGCGCCCTGCTTCGCGGGGCACGGCCCCTATAGCTCAGTTGGTAGAGCTACGGACTTTTAATCCGCAGGTCCCAGGTTCGAGCCCTGGTGGGGGCACCGCAAACCGCCTGGTCACCGGCAGTTTTTGCGTTGAGAGGGCACGTGCGGCGCCGCCCATGCCACCCCCGTGCTCCTCACCGGCGCGGCGGCGCGTCAGGGCCGCTCTGTCGGCACCGGAGCGTTGATCAGAGAACTGTTGTGCCGCACCGTGATCTGAGGATTGGGATGAAGGCGCGACGACCGGGTGCGACGCCATCGTTCCGCCGGCATGAGCGCGCGATCGGTCGCTCAGGCGAGGCGGTCCGATGATCGACGACGAACAAACGAACAACACCTATGCGGTGTCGCGGTTGTTCGACGCCTCCGCCGGCTTCCCCGGCGCGTCGAAACCCTCGTTGTTGATGCGCGCCATCTCGGCCCGGACACGATCGAGCATCTCGACGAGCTGAGCCCGTTCCGGCGCGCTGAGGACACCGAAACCGCGTTCGTCGAGCTGGAACTGGCGCATCAGCGAGGTCTCGAGACTCCGTGATCCCGCCTCGGTGAGCTCCAGTGTGATCAGACGTGCGTCGTAGGTGCTGGCGGTGCGATTGATCAGCCCGTCGGATTCCAGCGCCTTGAGCATGTTGGACATCGTCTGTCGACTCACCTGCAACAGGTTGACGAGGTCGCGGGCGCTGATCGGCGCGAACAGCCAGATCACGTAGAGCACCCGAAACGACAGCCACGATCGTCGATCGCGTCCGTGGATGTATTTCTCCGAGACCACGGCGTGCGCCTGAGCGGCTCGGGTCAGCGCGATGCCGGCCGTAGTGGCCTCGTAATCCTGGTCCGGGAAACGGGCCTTGGTACGACGGCGCATCTCGTCGGTGAACGAGGGGCGCCCCGTACGACCCTCACCGGCCGTCGACTCCGACGTCATGGCATTCCTCCTGCTGCGTGAAGTCCTCGACGACATCCTCCCAGAGGACGTCCGGTCAGTGCGTCAACTACCACACGGGTCATCGTGACCTGCTACACAGAAGTTGTCAAACTATTGACTGTCAATATTGGGACAATCTAGTGTCATGAGTCATAGCCGCTCCAGCCGGACGGTGACCATCACACGTCTCACCGCCGCATCCGGTGCGACCGAGAAGAAGGACAGGGCTCATGGAACTCCGGGACGCCATCCGCCAGAACCCCATGACGAGGTACCAATGGTCAGTGGTGGGGATCTGCATCATGCTGACCCTCATCGACGGTTACGAGATCCTCGTGACCGCGTTCACCCTCCCCGCGCTCACCGCCGAGTGGGGGCTGTCCCTGGAGCAGGCCGGTCTGGTCGCATCCATCGGCACCCTCGGAATGGGGATCGGCGCGGTCCTCTTCGGCCCGATGGGTGACCGGTTCGGACGACGACGACACATCCTCGTGTCACTGGTGCTGATCGTGCTCGGCATGGTGGCCTCCGGCCTCGCGCCGTCGTTCACGGTGTTCCTGCTCTTCCGGTTCCTCGCCGGCATATTCCTCGGTGGCATCGTGCCGAGCATCAACGTGCTGGTGTCCGAGTACGCCTCGGACGCCCGGCGCGGCAGCGTGATGGGCATCTACGGCGTCGGCTTCCCGCTCGGCGCGGCCATCGGCGGATTTCTCTCGATCTGGCTGATCCACCACTTCGACTGGCACGGCCCGTTCCTGTTCTCGGCGATCGTCACCGCTGTGCTCGCCGTCGTCGCCTACTTCACCCTGCCCGAATCGGTCAGTTACCTCGTCGAGAAGCAGCCGCGGGGCGCCATCAAGGCGTACAACCGCATCGGGGTCCGCCTCGGTCTCGGCGGCGGGCATGAACTGCCCGAACCCACCGCGCACGTCATCAAGCCATCGCTGGGCAAGGACATGTGGCGTGGCATCATGCTCAAACGCACCCTGTTGCTGTTCATCTCGTACGCCTTGCTGATCGGTGCCTTCTACTTCGCGAACAGTTTCACCGCCAAGCTGGTGGCCGCCTCGACCGGTGACGACACGATCGGCATCACCGCGCAGGCTCTGGTGGCCGCCGGCGGCGTGGCCGGCGCACTACTGTTCGCCGCCTTCTCGCTGCGTCTGCATCCGCGCATCGTCACCGCGGTGGTGATGTTCATCGGAACCGCCGCGTTCTTCCTGTTCGGCACGTCCTTCCATCACACCGGCCTGGTCCTGGTACTGGCCGTGCTGGTCGGCCTCGCGGCCAACGGCGGTGTGGCCGCCTACTTCGCGATCAGCCCGTCGGTGTACCCGACGGCGATCCGCGCCTCGGCGGTCGGCCTGATGATGGGCTTCGGACGGGTGGTCGCCTTCCTGGCACCCAACATCGCCGCGTTCATGCTCTCGCACGGTCTGACCCCGCCGCAGGTTTACCTCGTCTACGCGGTCGTGCTGGCCGTCGCCGGTCTCGCGGTGATCGCGCTGCATCGCACCTACCGCGGCGACCATGCGCTCGACGCAATGGAAATCGAGAGCCAGGTCGGCCTGCGCCTCGACGCGGACAGCACCGCGAAGGTCCGTTCCGCGTCCGTCTGATTCCACCACTGCAACGAGAAACCAAGGAGCTCTTCATGTCTCGCCCCGACGTCAGCATCAGCGCATGGTTCGCCGCGCGAGCCGACCGATCGCCGCACCGCCGCGCACTCACCTTCGAAGGCATCACGGTCACCTACGCCGCACTGCTCGATCGGGTCGAGCGACTGGCCGGAGGCCTGGCGGCGGCCGGCGTCGGGGCGGGAGACCGGGTGGCCTTCCTCGGCGCCAATCAGCCCGCGCTGATCGAGACCTTCCTGGCCGCCAACCGGTTGGGTGCCGTCTTCCTGCCGCTCAACTTTCGGCTCGCCGCTCCGGAGATCGACTTCATCCTGGCCGACTCCGAGCCGGCGGCGATCGTCGCCGACAGCGCCCACCGCCCGGTCCTCGATGCCATCGACTCCCGTTCGGCGACCCGGGTTTGTGTCGACGGCACCGACGCCGTCGGCTGGACCTGCATGGCCGAGCTTTTGGTCGCCGCGCAAGCTCCGGCACGGACCGCCGAGGAGGACGACGCGGCGATCCTGATGTACACCTCGGGCACCACCGGACGCCCCAAGGGCGTCATCCTGACCAACGGAAACCTGTTCTGGAACAACATCAATCTCGAACACCTCTACGACGTCCGCGAGGACGACGTGACGCTCGTCGTCGCTCCGATGTTCCACATCGCCGGACTCAACGTCACCGTCTTCACCACGCTGTTCAAGGGCGGCGAGGTGCGCATCCATCGATCGTTCGACGCGTCGGCGGTGCTCGACGAGGTCGAACGCTCGTCGATCACCACGATGTTCGTCGTGCCGGCGATGCTCAACGCGATCTGTGCGCGGCCGGATTTCGCCGGTCGCGACCTCTCGTCGCTGCGGGTCGTCATCTGCGGCGGGGCTCCGGTACCGGAGGCGCTCCTCCGGCGGTACGCCGACCGCGGGATCGGGGTGCTTCAGGGCTACGGCCTCACCGAGACGTCGCCGGCGGCGATCTTCCTGACCGCCGAACATGCCCTGAGCCGCATCGGATCGGCCGGCCGTCCGCCGCTCTTCGTCGAGGTACAGTTGCGCACCGACGACGGCACCGTGATCACCGAGTCCGGTGTCCGCGGGGAGGTCTGTCTGCGCGGCCCCAACGTCTCGCCCGGGTACTGGAACCGTCCGGACGCCACCGCGGAGGCGCACGACGCGGACGGATGGTTCCACACCGGCGACATCGGCGTGCGTGACGCGGAGGGCTTCTACGCCATCGTCGACCGTGTCAAGGACATGGTCATCACCGGCGGTGAGAACGTGTCACCGGCCGAGGTGGAGAACGCCGTCTACACCCACCCGGCGGTCGCCGACGTGGCGGTGATCGGCGTGCCGGACGAGCGATGGGGTGAGGCCGTGACCGCCGTGGTCGTCCTGCGCCCCGACGCCGATCTCACACTCGAGCAGCTGCGCGACCACTGCTCCCGATCACTGGCCCGATACAAGCTGCCCAACCGCCTGATCCTGTCCGACGAACTGCCCCGCAATGCGTCCGGCAAGGTGCAGAAGTTCCGGCTGACGGAATCGATCCACGCCATCTGACTCGCCAAACCCGCACAACGACAGGGAAATTCCATGCAGCAGCTCACCGGTCTCGACCAGATGTTCTTCTCCCTCGACACCCAGACCACCAACTCCGTGCTCGGCGGGCTGGTCCGCTTCGAACCGCCCGCCGACGGACAAATCGGCCCCGACGAGGCCTTCATGCGCAAGCGCCTGGCCGAGCGGCTGCCGTTCATCCCGCCGATGACCAAGGTGGTCCGCAACGTACCGCTCGGCCTCGACTACGGCTACCTCGCCGACCCCGGCCGCATCGACATCGACGATCATCTCCGGACCGTCGAACTCCCCGCACCGGCCGACGACGCGGCCCTCGCCGAGGAGGTCTCGCGCATCATGGGTTTCCCGCTGCGCTCCGACCGTCCGCTCTGGGACCTGTGGATCATCACCGGCCTCGCGGACGGCAGCGTCGCGATGCTGCTCCGTATCCATCACGGGATGGTCGACGGTTCGACGATGCCGCGCATCTGGGATCTGTTCTCCGACGAGCCGACCGAGCCGATGGAAATCGACCGGACGCGCACGGCACCACTGCCCGAACCGCTCTTCGGAGAGGCGGAAATGGCGGTCCGCGCGGTGACCGGGATCCTGAAGCGTCCGCTGACCATGACCCGGCTGACCTATCGGTTCGGCAAGTGGGTGGTCACGCGCTATCCCGAGGACGGCCTGACCACGGTGCCCGGTCTGGTCACCAGGGTGCTGCCCGGGGCGCCGGGTCGCGTGGGTACCTCGGCGGTCAATTTCTTCCGTCGTCGTCGTGGTGCCGACGAGGTCCAGCCGTATCTCGAGACCTGGTTCCCGCCGCGCACCCGGTTCAACGCACGGGCGTCGAGCTCCCGGCACTTCGTGTTCTCCGAGATGGAGCTGGCGCGGGTCAAGGCGGTCGGCAAGCGGATGGGCGCCACCCTCAACAACACGGTCGTCGCGATCTGCGCCGGCGCGGTGCGGCGCTACCTCGAGGAGCACGGCGGCAGCCCGGACGAGCCGTTGTGTGTCTGCGTGCCGGTGTCGTTGCGGCACGAGGACATCGAGGTGCCGTGGTCGAATCACGTACACATGATGTTCAGCGACTTCCCGACGCAACTCGATGATCCGATCGAGCGCGTGCGGGTGGTCACCCGGGATCTGACCAGGGCGAAGAACTCCTTCGACGGTCTGCCCACCCATTTGATCCGCGAGGCCAGCAACTTCCTGCCGAAGGATCTGCTCAGCTGGATGACCAAGCTGTGGATTCGACTGCCGGAGAATTACTCTCGCGCTCCGTGGAATCTCGTGGTGTCCAACGTGCGTGGCCCGTCGAAGCCCGCGACGATGAACGGGGTACGGGTGCTCGGCTACTGGCCCGCGTCGTTTCTGTCGATCGGCGGTGGCCTCAACATCACCCTGCAGAGCTACGTCGACAAGATCTGCTTCGGTTTCATCGGTGCACCGGAGCTGGTCGGCGACCTGTGGCCGCTGGTGGACTACATGAACGACGCCCTGGCCGAACTCGAGGCCGCCGTCGACGCCCAGTACGCAACGACGCATCTCGACACGGCTCCCGTGACACCGGAAAGCGGTGCTCCGAAGACAAATGAAACAGTGAATGATGTTGTCGCCGAAAAGATTACAGTGAGCCGGTGAACCGGTGGATACGCCGCGCGACCTGGGGGTTCGTCGAACCCCCACGCACGATCGCGGAGGTCGGGCTGGTCACCGCGAGCCTGCCCGCCCTGGTGACGGTGCCGCGCCGCGGCGCGCAGCACCCGGTGCTCGTGGTGCCGGGCCTGGGCGGAGGCCGCGCTGGATCGACCCGAACTGGTTCGTCAGGTCATCACCCTCGGCACCCCGCTGACGCACCGCTGGTACTCCGACGACCATCAACAGGCGCGCGGGACACTCTCGGTGCCCACGACAGCACTGTGGTCGCGGTTCGACCACATCTTCGCGCCGGCCGACTGTGTGCCGGCGGCCGGTGCGGGCGCCGAGAACGTCGAGATCCTGTCGTCGCACCTGGGCAAGGCATCCAACGTGGCGGCCTGGTTGGTGGTGGCCGACCGGCTCGCGCAACCCGTCCATCTCGACAGCCGTTCCGGTCTCGGGTCTCGCGGCCCGGCCCTGGAGAACGATCCGCTCGGCGATAGGCGCTACCACGTCGAATCACGAAGCGTTCAGCCCGAACCCACGTCAGTACAATGGCCCGATGGCTGAATCAGTCAACACCACAGGGGAAATCGTCCGTCGCTACTTCGCCATCGTCGGCGACCTCTCCTCGACAGAGGATGATCTGCGCGCCATCCTGCACCCGGATGCCGTGTTCACCGAGCTTCCCAACCCGATCGCCCCGCAGGGCCACGTCCGAAACCTCGAGGAGACGGTGTCCGGTTTCCTGGCCGGCAAGCAACGCCTGGCAGCGCAGAGTATCGCGATCGAGGAGGTACTCGCCTCCGACGACCGCGCCGCGGTGCGCTCGGTCTGGCGGGGACGGATCGGCGATGCCGAGATCGTCGCCCACATGGCCGGATTCGTCACCGTCACCGACGGCCTGGTAATCACGCACGACACCTACGACTGCTACGAGCCGTTCACGCTCCCCTAGTGACGCAATTTCCTGCTATCACACCAGCTCATGAGGCGGGTGCGTCGTCGTCGGAGACGGCCGCCGCCGCCTCGTGAATGATCGATCCCATCGCCGCCTCCGCGGCGACGGGATCGCCGAGACGGACGGCCCGCGCGACGTCGTCGTGGAGCGCGATGGCGTGTGGGTTGGGGGTCGTCGGCATCATGCCGTGGTGAGTACGCCCGGCGAGTACTTCGTAGACGACGTCGGCCAGCGAGCGGAACATCTCGTTGCCGCTCGCCTCGAGCAAGGTGCGATGAAAGACCTTGTCGGCGGCAAGATATGACTCCAGGTCGCCGCTACGTCCATGGACGGCCATGTCCGACACCGCTGCGGCTAGTGTGCGGCACTGATGCTCGTCCGCCCGTTCCGCGGCGAGCGCTGCCGCCACGGGTTCGAAGCCGCGTCGCAGTTCGGAGAGGGTCTGCAGAAACTCGTTCCGCTCGGCACCGTCGAGCCGCCAACGGATCAGGCGCGGGTCGAACACACTCCACTCCGTTCGCGGCTGGATGGTGATGCCCACTCGTCGCCGCGATGCCACCAGACCCATCGACTCGAGCACCCGGATCACCTCACGGGCCACCGTGCGGGAGACGTCGTGCTCGGCGCAGATCCCGTCCAGCGTGATCACCCCGCCGGTGGGCAACTCGCCGGACACGATGCGCTGTCCGATCGTCGTGAGGATCTCGTCGTGCCGCGCGCCCACTCCTGGTGTGTCGTGACTCACGGATTCATCTTCTCATTCCCGAGCCGAATGTCGAATATGCGTACGTTTTAGATTTCCTTCTTGCAATAGTCATACTTTTGAGGCACGCTCTGTGACCACAAGCACAAACATGAGAGGAGTGCAGATGCGGTCACCAGTGGTCGTGATGGGCGTATCCGGGTCGGGAAAGTCGACCGTGGGCGCAGCCTTGGCCCAGCGTTTGCGGGTCCCGTTCGCGGATGCGGATGTATTTCACTCGGAAGCGAACATCGCCAAGATGTCGGGAGGGCATCCGCTCGACGACGATGACCGCCGGCCGTGGCTGGACGCGATCGGGCAGTGGCTGGCCGATCACCCCGACGGTGGCGTGATGAGTTGTTCGGCCCTCAAGCGCTCCTACCGAGATCGTCTGAGGGCTCTCGCCCCCGACGTGTTCTTCGTGCACCTCGATGGCCCGATCAAGGTCATCGCCCATCGCCAAGCCTCCCGGCCAGGGCATTTCATGCCCGCCGCGCTGCTCGAGTCCCAGTTCGACACCCTGGAGCCGCTCGGCTCCGATGAACGGGGCCAGGTCGTGGACGTCGACCAGAGTGTCGACGCGATCGTCGCGGAATCGTTCGCCGCCTACGAGAAGGGGGGCGAGAAGTGACCACCGCGCTGCCCACCTCGGGCCTGACACTCCTCGCGGCAGGCACCGATCTGCCCGAGCCCATTGCCGGGGGCTGGCAACTGGTCCTCGCCGCACTCGCCGGTATCGCCGTCATCGTGGTGGCGATCACGATCGCCAAGGTGCATCCGTTCCTGGCGCTGATCGGCGGTGGGGCCACCGTCGGCATCGTCGCGGGTGAGTCCGTCCCGACCGTTCTCGACTCGTTCACCACCGGTTTCGGTGCGACGGCTGCGGGCGTCGGTATCCTCATCGCACTCGGCGCCATGTTCGCCAAGTTGCTCGCCGATTCGGGTGGTGCGGACGAGATCGTCGACACCATCGTCGGCCACGCATCCCCACGGATGCTGCCCTGGGCGATGGCGCTCGTCGGTGCGATCATCGGCTTGCCCATGTTCTTCGAGATCGGGCTGGTGCTGTTGATGCCGGTGATCTACCTGGTGGCCAGACGCTCAGGGCTGGGGCTCATCCCGATCGGTATTCCGGCGCTCGCCGGTCTCTCCGCGATGCACGGTTTCGTGCCGCCGCACCCGGGACCGCTCGTCGCCATCGACGCGCTGGGGGCCGATCTCGGCACGACCCTGGCACTCGGCGTGGTCGTCGCGATTCCGACGATCATCGTGTCCGGACCGCTGTTCGGCAAGCTCGCCGGCCGATGCGTGACGGTACCCATTCCCCACACCTTCGACGCGAATCCGGAGGACGGCCCCACGACGCGGCGGCCCAGTTTCGCGATCACCATGTTCACCGTTCTCCTGCCGGTCGCACTGATGCTCGGCAAGGCGCTGGCGGAGATTTTCGTCGAGGACGAGAACACGCTGGTGCGGCAGGTGCTCGGCGTTCTGGGTACCCCCGTCGTCGCCCTGCTGATCGCCGTGGTCGTCGCGATGTTCACCCTCGGACGGGGATCCGGGATGAACCGCGAGACGATCTCCACATGCACCGGCGCAGCGCTCCCCACGATCGCCGGGATCCTTCTCATCGTCGCGGCCGGTGGCGGGTTCAAGCAGGTCCTCGTCGACACGGGCATCGGCACGTTGTTGGCAGATTGGGCGAAGAATGCGAACATCTCGGTCCTCCTGCTCGCCTGGGTTCTCGCCGTTCTCATCCGGCTGGCGACGGGATCGGCGACGGTCGCGACGATCACCGCGTCGTCGCTGATGCTCGGCCTCGTCGACGGGTTGAGTTCTGGAGAGGTGTCGCTGGTCGTCCTGGCCATCGGTGCGGGCTCGGTCTTCTTCTCGCATGTCAACGACGCGGGCTTCTGGCTCGTGAAGGAGTACTTCGGGATGACCGTCGGTCAGACCTTCAAGACGTGGTCATTGATGGAGACCCTGCTGTCGGTAACCGGACTGATCGTGGTGCTGGCGTTGGGACTGGTCATCTGAGGCTTGGCTCGCAGGCAGCCAACCGCGGTATCAGCGGATGTGATGCCCACGGCCCGAGTCACCGAGGACATCGGGAAAGCCCCGGTCAAGTCGACTTGACCGGGGCTTTCTGTTGGGCCCATCACCCCGGCAAGTTGACGTCGCGTCGGCTCGAATCGCGCGCGAGCCGACGCCAGATCCAACTCGACGGCACCTGTCTACCCGAGACCACATACTCCCCGACGGTATCCAAGAGCAGGGTGCTCTCCAGCGCCCGATGGGCGGTGGGACGGCCCGCGAACAGAATCTCGTCGTCGGCGGCGAGGACGAAGTCGTCGTCGGGAGCGAGAGTGCACTCGTCACCGCGCAGTACCAGCAATACCGCAACGGATATCTGTTCGGCCCGCTCGGTGGGCTCCCGAATGAGATCACCGAGTCGCGCCCGACCCGACGCCAGCCAGGACTGAACAGCGGGTGCCTCCCCCGCGGTGAGCGCGACCTTCCACAGCATCGGCAGGTGTCGTCCTCCCAGCCTGCTCAGCCGGTCGATCATGCCGGCGGCCCACTCGTCGCCCCGGTCGGGCATCTCCGACAGGAACCGTCGCAGCAACGGGGTACTGAGCAGCGCATATGCCTCATGGGCCACCACGTCGGTGGGCACGAGCAGTGCGTCGGGCGACATCGCGGCGAACAGAGGGTTGTTGGCAGGGCGATTCTGCCGGGCAGCGATGAACAGACTCGGATTCGCCTGCCGTGCCGCGGCCACCAGCGAGAGGTTGGTCGTGTCGTTGTCCGTGCCGGCGACGAAACCGATGGCGTGTCGCAGGTCCGTCTCCCCCAGCGCTGCCGGTTCCGCGGCATCGCCGATGGCGGCGCCCGGCTCGACGATCGCGACGTCGAGGCCCTCGGCCCGCATATCCGAGGTCAGCTCCGACACGACCGATCCGGAACCGCACACGACCCACGTGCCCGATCCCGGCGGTTGACCGAGCGCGGGCATCTCCGCCCCCGGCCCGCTCTCCAGCCAGGTCAGCAGCCGATAGGAGGAGGGCGCACGCAACGCGAGTCGCAGGTGGTCGCCGAACACGTCGTAGGGATTGACCACCAGCGGGGCCCCAAAGGCCCGCATCCGCTCGGCCGTCGTCGACGAGCTGGTCCGAGCCACCATCGGCAAGTCGGGGCGCAACAGGGCCGCGGTCATCGTCACCGCGAGGTTCGCCTCGTCGTCGTCGGTGAGAGCGACAACCGCTTCGCAGGACGGATGCCCGAGGCCGGCGATGACGAGATGACCAGGGTCACGTGCGTCCGCGACGAGGCCTGGCACGTCGGCTCGATACGAGCCCAGCTGGAGGTCGTCGATCCGGTCTCCGGAGATGTCGATGACGACGAGACGCCGCCCCAGCTCGTCGAACGCGTGGCCGAGCAACTCCCCGGTCTGCCCGTATCCCACGATCAACAGGAACGGTTCCTGCAGCCGGGATACCTTGCGGCGGAACTGCTGGAGGGCCAACGCCTGCCGGAAGGCACGGTCCTGCACCATCGCGAACAACGACCCGATCGCGTATGCCCAGCCGATGACCGTCAGGTAGATCGTGATCGTCACCCACATCCGCTGCCCGTAGGTGAACGAGTTGGGGATCTCGCCGAATCCGATCGTCGAGGCCGTGTAGCTCATGAAGTAGAACGCGTCGAAGAAGCCCATCCGCGATGGCCGGCCCGCTGCGTCCTGACCGGGGATCAGCGTCAGTCCCAGCACGCTGATCGCGAAGATCGAGATCAGCAATATCAGCGGCGCCCGCATCCGGCGCAGCACCAGGAAGATGGTCTCCGACGCTTGTGTGGACGAGGCCCGAGGCACGCGGCGGGGATGCAGGCCGGCTCCCCGATCGTCGGCGCCCAGCAGGTGGTGCCAGAAGGCGAGCAACGGGTTGGCCACCAGCGCACCCGCTACCGACGGCGGAACGACATGGTCTCGACGACGAGCAGCACCACCGAGACGATGTTGGCCAGCAGCGCACCGCCGGACAGCGACACCACACTCGACATCGCCTCCGGTGTCACGCCGTCGCTCGAGACGTAGGTGGCGTAACCCCACACCAGCGCCGCGGCGATGAGCTGCAGGTCGGCGACCAGACTGGTCGCCAGGTGCACCGCCCCGATCTGGGTACGGTCACCGAATTTGAGCACTGTCGCAATGAGATTGATCACCACCGCGGCGTACAGCTCGTAGACGTTGTGTACCTGCGGGTCGTCGAGGTCACCGAGGAAGAACCCGAAATTCAATGTGGCGGCCAGCAGCACGAAGAAGCCGAAGACGACCTTCTCGAGGTTCATCCACACCTCCCACGCATCGGCCCCATCGCACCCTGGCCCTCGCTAGTTTCCCTCAGTGGACCGGGAAGTTGGTGCACCACGTGATCATCGACGTGTCCCGGCCTGCGGAGTGGTTCTGCGCTGGTGGGAGCACCAGGTCGATGCCGCCAGTAGGCTGGCCGCGTGTCGCCCTATTTGTCGGAAACCAACGCGCGCACGCGCGGCCTCGCCAGAAAGCCGGGCGCCACATGAGAGTGACCATCGCCGGTGCGACCGGCTTCGTGGGACGTCATCTGGTCGAGCGGCTACGCGGCGACTGTGAGCTGGTCGGGCTGTCGCGTTCGCACCGTCCGCGCGACGACGGCATCGATTTCCGCGCCTGCGACCTGTTCTCGCTGCGCGAGACCGAGGAGGCTCTCGAGGGCGCCGACGTGGCGGTCTACCTCGTGCACTCGATGCTTCCGCAAGCGCGCCTGACCCAGGGTAGTTTCGCCGACCTCGACCTATTCCTGGCCGACAATTTTGCGCGGGCGGCCCGCACGGCCGGTGTGCGACGCATCGTCTACCTGGGCGGGATCGTGCCCGAAGGTGAGACCGACCTGTCCCCCCACCTGGAGAGCCGACTGGAGGTGGAGCGCGTGCTGGCCTCCCACTCGGTGCCGGTGGTGGCGCTGCGGGCGGGGCTGGTGGTGGGGCCCGGAGGGTCATCGTTCGACATGATGGAACGGCTGGTGCAGCGCCTGCCGGTGATGATCTGCCCACGCTGGACGCGCACCATGGCGCAGCCGGTGGCCCTGCGCGACGTGGTCGAGTTGCTCGCGCGCAGCATCCTCGACGACGACCTGCCCGCGGGTGCCTACGACGCGGGTGGACCGGACCGTGTGACCTGGGTCGACCTGATGGGGTTGACGGCCCGTGAGCTCGGCCTGCGACGACGTTTCCTGCCGGTGTCGTTCTTCTCCGTCCACCTCAGCCTGCTGTGGTTGCGGCTCGTGACCGGAGCGCCCCGGCAGTTGGCCGCGCCGCTGGTCGAAAGCCTGCGCCATCCGATGCTCGCGCACGACCACCGACTGTTCGAGCGCTACCGACTGACACCGACACCGATCGCCGAGGCGCTCGACGAGGCAGTGCGTGCCGAACGCGCGGCACACGAGCGCGGCCGCGAGGGCTCACGGCTGTCGGAGATGCGCAAGTCGGCACGCTCTCCCGGACCCAGCCGTGTCTGCAGTGTGCAGCGCATGCGCCTCGCCCACGACGAAGGGGCGGCCGAGGTCGCGCGACGCTACGCCCAGTGGATCGTGGTGTTCCTGCGGCCGTGGCTGCGCGTCACAGCCCTCACCGATGGCTCGCTCGACATCGGGCTGGTGCGTCCCTTCGGGCCACCCCTGTCCATGCTGGAGCTGACACGCAACACCGAGCGCAGCGACAACGGACGCGAACTCTTCCACATCACGGGAGGGGCATTGGCGGCGCGGGTCGACCCCCCCGGCCGTTTCGAGTTTCGTCGCCTTCACACCGGCCCGGAGGTGCTGGCCGCCGTCCACGCCTTCGTCCCCGCGCTGCCCTGGCCCATATACCGGGTGACGCAGGCACCCTTCCACCTCTGGGTGATGCACGCCTTCGGTCGGAACCTGGCAGAGTCGTAGACCTGGCGGAATCCTGGGCACGGAGGCCCGAAGTTGCCTCGATACTCGCGATGAACCGATCCGTCCCATCCGAGTTGGCGTCGGCAACGAAGACCTGGTGAATTCCGGAGAAGATCAACCACGTCCCGACCGAGGATGGAGCGAGCTGACGATGGACCAGGACCTGGTGGTACTCGTCGACGACGACGGCAATGCCTGCGGCACCGCGGACCGCGTAGCGGTGCACGGGCCCGACACGCCACTGCATTATGCGTTCTCATGCCACCTCGTCGACGAGAACGGGCGACTGTTGATCACGAGACGGGCGCTCGGCAAGAAGACATGGCCCGGGGTGTGGACCAACTCGTTCTGCGGGCACCCCCGACCGGGAGAAACCGCCGAGAACGCGCTGCATCGCTACTCGCGGCGGGAGTTGGGCGTCGACGTGGACGACGTCCGGCCCATCCTGCCGGACTTCCGGTACCGGGCAGTCGATGCCGGCGGTGTGGTCGAGAACGAGATCTGTCCGGTGTTCCTGGCCAGGCCACTCGGACACGTCGAACCGAACCCGGACGAGGTGATGGAGTGCGCCTGGGCGTCGGTGGACGACATCTGGGCGATCGCCCACCGCACCCCCTGGCTGCTCAGTCCGTGGTTCGTCGAACAGGTGCACGCCCTGGGTCCGGCGGCCGACGCCTATCCCCGGAGGGCAGCACTGTGAAGCGCCGTGGGAGGGGTATGGACCTCGCAGCACCGTACGAGCGCTACGACCGGGTCGCCGAGGCCAGCGCTGCGCTGGTGATCACTTCCTACTCGTCGTCGTTCGGCCTGGCCTCGCGACTGCTGGCCGATTCGATCCGCACCGACGTACGCAACATCTATGCCCTGGTCCGAGTGGCCGACGAGATCGTCGACGCCCCGCGGCCCGACCAGGATGGTCGGGCCCGGCGTGTCGCGCTCGACGAGTTGGAGACCGAGACGCACGACGCCCTCGACCGCGGATCGAGCACCAACCTCGTGGTCCATGCCTTCGTCCGAACCGCCCGGCGCACCGGCATCGACACGTCGTTGACCAGGCCGTTCTTCGCCTCGATGCGCACCGATATCGACCGCACGGACCACGACGACGCCAGCCTGGCGACCTATATCTACGGTTCCGCCGAGGTCGTCGGACTGATGTGCCTGCGCGCCTTCCTCGCCGCCGAACCCGACCGCGACACCCGTTACGACGAGCTGGCCGTGGGGGCCCGCCATCTCGGGGCGGCCTTCCAGAAGGTCAACTTCCTCCGCGACTTCGGTGTCGACTGCGGTGATCTGGGCCGGCGATACCTCACCGGACTCGACCCGAAGAATCCCTCCGAGGCGGCCTGGGTCCGATGGCTCGACGACATCGACAAGGACCTCGCCGCCGCGGCCGAGACGATCCCTCGGCTCCCGCGCGGCAGCCGGATCGCGGTCTGCACCGCCCACGACCTGTTCGCCGAACTGTCGACACGGTTGCGCGCCACACCGGCGGCGCACGCCGCCGATAATCGCGTCCGGGTGCCCACACCGGTCAAGGCCCGCATCGCGGCGGCCGCCGCGTGGCGCCGCGGTTGCCCCCGAACGCTCCCGTCGGAAGGAACACCCGCGTGAACCCGAGTCCGAAACGCGTGGTCGTGATCGGCGGCGGTGTCGCCGGACTCGCCACCGCGGCGCTGCTCGCCGCCGACGGTCACACCGTCGACCTCGTGGAGAAGAATGCCGACCTCGGTGGGCGCGCCGGTTCGTGGGAGCGCGACGGGTTCCGATTCGACACGGGACCGTCGTGGTGGTTGATGCCTCAGGTGTTCGACCACTTCTTCGGTCTGTTGGGCACCTCGACCGACGCGCAGATCGACCTCGTTCACCTCGATCCCGGTTACCGGGTGTTCTTCGAGGATCATCCCGACAGCGTCGACGTGCGCGGCGGCGCCGAACCCAACCGTGCGATGTTCGACGCCATCGAACCAGGTGCGGGGGCGGCACTGCGGTCCTACCTCGATTCGGCACGCGAGGCCTACGCCATCGCGGTCGAACGCTTTCTGTACACGAATTTCGACCAACCCGCAGCATTCCTCAGCCCGGAGGTCATCAGGCATGCCCGGACGCTGGCGGTACTGCTCGGCCAGAGTCTGGAGGGGTTCGTCGCCGCCCGCTTCACCGACCGCCGGCTGCGCCAGATCCTCGGCTATCCGGCGGTGTTCCTCGGTTCCTCCCCGGAACGCGCACCCGCGATGTACCACCTCATGAGCTGGCTGGACCTCGAGGACGGGGTGCGCTACCCCGACGGCGGCTTCAGCCGGCTGGTCGACGCCCTCGTGCGGCTGGCCGAACAGCACGGGGCACGTCTGCACACCTCGTCGGAGGCCACCGCGATCCTCACCCGGCCGCACCTCGGGCGGAAGCTCTCGCGGCGGCGCCACGAGGTCACCGGGGTCCGCGTGCGCACAGTCGACGCATCCCAGCGCACGATCGACGCGTCCCAGCGCACGATCGACGCGTCCCAGCGCACAGTCGATGGTTCCGAGCGCACGATCGACGCGGACGTGGTGATCGGGGCCGCAGACCTGCACCACATCGAAACACGACTGCTATCACCGGCGCTGCAGACCTTCCCGCAGCGATGGTGGGATCGCAGGGTCTCCGGGCCGGGTGCGGTGCTCGTCTTCCTCGGCGTTCGTGGCGCGCTGCCCGAGCTCGGGCACCACTCGCTGTTCTTCACCGCGGACTGGAAGTCCAATTTCGACGCCATCTTCGAAACCCCGACCGCGATACCGGACCCCGCCTCACTCTATGTGTGTCGCCCGTCCGCGACCGACTCCTCGGTGGCACCCGAGGGCCACGAGAACCTCTTCATCCTGGTGCCGGTGCCGCCCGACCCCGCTCTCGGCCGCGGCGGTATCGACGGACAGGGCGACCCGTCGGTCGAGCAGACCGCCGATCGCGCGATCGAACTCGTCGCGAAGTGGGCCGACATCCCCGACCTCGCCGACCGCGTCGTCGTCCGCCGCACCACGGGTCCGGGTGACTTCGTCACGGACCTCAATTCCTGGTCAGGCGGCGCACTCGGCCCTGCACACACCTTGCGGCAGAGCGCATTCCTGCGGGCCACGAACCGATCTCGCAAAGTGGAGGGCCTGTTCTACGCCGGTGGCGCCACCCGACCGGGGATCGGTCTGCCCATGTGTCTCATCAGCGCGGAACTGATCCGCAAACGCCTGCGCGGGGATCACTCGCCGGGACCGTCCTCGGCCGGATGATCGGTCGGCTCAGGAGGGGCCGATGAGGTCGGCGACGATCCTCGCCGAGAGCATCACCAGTGGCAGACCACCACCCGGATGGGACGACCCGCCGACCAGGTAGAGCCCCGGGACGTCGGAGGCGTTGGCGGGCCGGAGGAACGCAGCGCGTGGGCCGTTCGACGACGTGCCGTAGATGGAGCCGCCCGGGGTGAGGGTGCGCCGGGACAACTCGGCCGGCGTGAGCACGATGCGGTGCCGGATCCGGTTGCGCACGTCGACGCCGCGCTCGGCCATGATCTGCAGGATCCGATCGGCGTAGTGATCGGCGAGACCCTCTGTGTCCCAGTCGGTGCCGCCACCGGGATCGTGGCGCGGAGCATTGACCAGGACGAACCAGGCAGCGGTGCCGGCTCCGGGGACGACTGCGGGATCGTCTGCGGCACAGATGTACACGGTCGGGTCGTCGACGGGCCGGGGCGCACCTCCGCGACCGAAGACCGCGTCGAACTCCGCGTCATAGTCCGACGGGAACAGGATCTGATGGTGCGGCTGGCCTGCGGGCGGATCGTCGACGGCGAGCAGCAGCACGAAACCCGACAGGGACGGCGTGGTCCGGCGAAGTGCGCGCGCCGCGCGCCGCGCCGGTGTGGTGCGGATGAGTCGTCCGTACACCTGTGCGGCATCGGCATTGGCGACGACGATGTCGGCGCGGTGTCGGGAACCGTCGGCAGCCACCACCCCGTCCACGTGTCCGTCTGCACGGGTGGAGATTTCGGTGACCTCGCAGCCGAGGGCGAGTGTGCCGCCGAGAGCGACGAGACGGTCGCGCAGCGCGACGGCGATCATTCCCAATCCGCCCTCGACGTACCACGATCCCCAGCGCTGCTCGGCCCATGGGACCGCGGCCAGCGCGCCCGGCGCGTGTCTCGGGTCCGAACCGGTGTAGGTGGCATACCGGTCGAGCAGCATCACCAGCCGCGGGTCGTCGAAGCAGTGGCGGCCCAGAGCGCGCAGCGTTCGCCATGGCGCGAGGGCCGCGACGTCCGCGGGCCGGAGCACCGCCCCGACGAGCATGTCCCGCATGCTGATCGGGGATTCCAGGAACGGCTGATGGGTCACGTCCCAGATCCTCTCGGCACGGGTGAGGAACTGCGACCACTGCGCACCCCGCCCCCTGCCGAGGGCGGCGTCGAGCGCCGCGGGAATCTCGGTGATGTCGCCCGGCATGTCCAGTTGCGCACCGTCGGGGAAACGGTAGCGGGCGGCGATCGGCAGCCGGCGCAACGTGAGAGAGTCCGACAACGGAGGACCCGTGTCGGCGAACAACTCCTCCAACACCTGCGGCATGGTCACCAGCGACGGCCCGGTGTCGAAGACGAAGCCGTCGTGTTCGAGCACGCCCAGCTTGCCTCCGACGGTGTCCGATTTCTCGAACACGGTCACCCGATGTCCCAGTGCCTGCAGACGCACCGCGGCCGCCAGTCCTCCGACGCCCGCGCCGACGATGACGATCCGGCTCACCCCGGGGCTCCCAGCGAACGGTCCTTCCACTGCAAAGTGCCCCGGCATCGTGCGACCAGCGAATCGGCGGTGAGTGCGACGAGCGCCAGCACCGACGCCGGGTGCGCCAGAGCATCCGGCCACGCGTGCCCGCGTGTGCGTCGAGCGACCGCCACCCGGGAGGCGACGCCGCAGAAGTATCCGATCAGACCGATCCGGGAGCCCCGCACTGCTGCGATCGGTGGGACCACATATGCGAGCGCCATCACCGCCATCACCGCCGCGGCGCCGCCGGTCGACCCGAACGCCGTCCACAGCGACTTGCGGTAGCCGGCGCGGATCTCTCGCCACCCGTCGTACATGCGGCAGTCCGCGACTCCGCTCCCCTCTGCCACCAAGCCCCGTCCTCCCGCGGCCTTGACGGCACGCAACAACGCGATGTCCTCGATGACCTCCCCGGCGACCGCGGCGTGCCCGCCGGCCGCCCGATAGGTTGCGGCGTCCACCGCGAGGAGCTGGCCGTTGGCCGCCGACAGACTCGGGCGTGCCGAGCGTTCGGCCGGCCCCAGCGGAAGCGTACTCATCCACGACCACTGCAGCAGCGGCTGCACCAGGCGCTCGGCCGGTCCCGCCAGGACCTGCCGCGGGAACGGACACACGAGGTCCAGGTTGGCCGCCCGCATCAGCGCGATGGTGGCGACCAGCGCATGTGGCCGCAGACGGACATCGGCGTCGACGAAGACCAACACCTCCGGCGGGTCCCCGGTGGAGTCCGCGTGCCGGACCAACTGCTCACAGGCCCAGGGCTTTCCGAGCCATCCGTCCGGAGTGGGGGCACCGGTGAGGACTTCGACACGCGAATCGGTGGCCGAGATCTCCGCGAGCGCACGGCCGGTGCCGTCGGTGGACTCGTCATCGACCACGATCACCCGAACCGGCCCCGGCCACCGTTCGACGGCGGCGAGTGTCGCTGCGAGACAGGGTCGCACATTGTCGATCTCGTTGCGCACGGGCAGCAGAACCGCCAAGGATTCCGGCTGGGCAATCACGTCGCGGTCGGGGACGCGGATGCGGCGGGCGTTGTCGATGGTCAGCGCGAGGGAGGCGAACGCGATGCATGTTCCCGCCCACACCGCGGCCTGCCCGAGACTACGCGCGCGCACCACGGACCTCCCGGACCTCGCGGAACACCGAGATCGCCAGCGGCACCGCGACGATTCCCATCACGACGCCTCCCACCAGCGCGACCGGGGGTCGACCGAAGAACACCGCGTGCGCTATCACCGACGAGAAGTAGGTCCAGAGGTATGCCGTGACCGGCACGGCGTCGGTCCGCAGGGTCGGCGGGCGAGGGTCTCGGGGTACCAGACGGTCGAGAATGGTGACCATGAGGAGCGACACCACGAACCACCCTGCGAAGTTGGTGAGCGGGATACCCTCGACTCCGGGCAGCGCCGGGGACGGCCGATCCCATTGCCAGTAACCGAGATCGACCATCTGGGGATCGAGGAAGACATCCCACGAGGTCAGCGCCCAGGCGCCGACCAGCGCCGTTGCCCAGCGCGCGCGTCCACCGACGAGGCGGCGCGCGACGACCAGGGCCGGCCACGACATCATGACCCAGGCCAGCGGAACCACCACCGGCACTCCGATGACCTCCGCGCCCAGAGTTCCGGTGTAGTCGTAGCCGCCAAAGGGATATCCGGTCCGGACACCGACGGCCTCGGCGAGCAGCCCGCCGCCACCGGCGACGGCCAGAAGCGCCACTGCGGCACGCACACCGACGCTCGCCGCGGCATCGGTGAGCGCCGCACCGGCGAGCAGGAACACACTGATCGTGGTCATCGCGAGGGTCCCACCGGCGGTGAACGGAAAGGCCATCTGCAGCAGGATGTTCGTGCCGAGTAGCACCCCCGCGACGACCCGCAGCCGCGGGGTGCCCCTAATGGCCCGCACACCGGATGGCGCTCTCCCCCACGTCCGGCGTCCTTCGATCGAACTCATCACCTCGCCCCTTCGTAGCTGCCCTCGACGTCGAGCACCGCGAACCGTGCGAACAGCTCCTCGGCGTACCACCGTTCCGCCGCCGTGCGGCGGATCACCGCCACGTGTTCGGGGGATCGATATGCGAAATCGGTGAGCTGCTGCGCCGAATCCCACAGTGAGAACGTTCCTTGCAGGCCGATCGGGGCTTCACCGATACCGAGGGTAAGACGCACCCCCGGCTGCCGGGAGAGCTCCGCCGCCACCGGTGGAACGGCTCGCCAGAAGGCGATCATCCGGGTGGGCCGTAGCCGGGCGCGCGTGATCGCGGCCACCGGTCCGGACCACGTCTCCGACCCGAGATGGTTTGCGGGAGTGAAGGGTTCGGTTCCCGACCAGCACCCCCGCGATGTCAGCGGCCGCATCGTCACCGTCAGCTGCGAGCGCGCGGCCGCACACCAGTCGCGCAGGAAATCTGACTGCTCTGCGCTTCTCGCCGACACGTCGTCCTCCCACACCGTCAGTAGCGCCCAGTGCCGCAGGTCGGCGTCGCGGAGCGTGAAGGTGCGCGCCGACCCTGTGCCGAGTAGCTTCGCAAAACGCAGTCCGGGCATTCCCCGCAGCCCACGGCGCCCGAACGCGACACGTCGTAGCGCGGGCAGGACGTCGTCGACACCCCATACGCGCAGCTGAACGACCGGTGAAGTCATCGCCCGGTCTCGCAATCATTTTGTGTCCGTGTAGTTTTCGGAGTCATTTTCTTCGGTGGCGACCTTTTCGTCGGCGATGTTTTCGGCAACAATGGCGGAATGCGGGAACTCACGTATGCGGCAATGCTGGTCTTCGTCCTCGCGACGACGCTGCCGCTCGAAGTGGCGTTGCGCACCAGGGTGTACGCCAAGCCGATCCGATTGGTCCTCACCATCGTATGCGTGGCGGTTCCCTTCGTCGCCTGGGACATCGCGGCCACACATGCGGGGCACTGGAGCTTCGACCTCACCCAGACACTCGGAGTCGTGCTGCCCGGCGGACTCCCGCTGGAGGAGTGGGGATTTTTCGTCGTGGTCCCGATCGCCTCCGTGCTCACACTCGAGGCGGTGCGCAGTGTGAAGGGCTGGCGGGTTGGGGACGAACCCGACCACTCGACGCGGACACGGCAGCCAACCGCACAGACACCGGCATCCGAGGGGAACGATTCCTGATGACACACACCGTTGCCTCGCTGCTGGGTGTCGCCGTGACCGTCGCGGCCGACCTGTGGATTCTCCGGACACGGCTGCTGACGCGCAGATCGTACTGGACCGCCTACGCGATCGTGCTGTTCTTCCAGTTTCTGACCAACGAATGGCTCACCTCCCGCGGCGTGTTCCTCTACGGTGACACCGCGATCGTCGGGTGGCGAATCGGCCATGCGCCCATCGAGGACTTCCTGTTCGGCTACAGCGTGGTCACCCAGTCGATGATGTGGTGGGTGTGGTGGGGCCGGCGCGGCGTGCAGCCGAAACCGGGCCCCGGGCCGGTCCCCGGCGTGGCGCGGCGACTCTCGGGCGTGCGGGCTTCCACCGGCCGTCACGACTGACGCCACAGACATCGATCGATCAGGCATGTCAGCGCTTGTCGGGTGACCCGGTCGACCTCCAGTTCGTCCACCGTCGCGAACGCCTCGTCGGCGAGGCGTGCGATCCGGTCCTCTACCACGGTGACCGCACCGCTGGCCGACAGCACCTCGCGCACCGCGGACAGCTGGTCCTCGGTCAGGTTCGGATTGCCCAGGCAGTCCGCCAGCAGGCGACGTTCCGTCCGGCTCGCGCTCCTCTCGGCCAGTGCCACCAGCAGAGTTCGTTTGCCCTCCCTGATGTCATCGATCGCCGGTTTGCCGGTGATCGCGGGATCGCCGAAGACACCGAGCAGGTCGTCGCGGAGTTGGAACGCCTCACCGGCGGATAGGCCGATGGCGTCGTACTGCCCGACAAGCGTGGGAGAGGCACCTCCCAGGGTTCCACCGATACCCAGCGGGTGGCCGATGGTGTAGCGCGCGCTCTTGAACCGTAGGACGGTCCGCGCCCGGGTGATCGATGTGGCCGGGATCGTCTGGCTGAGCATGTCGAGGTACTGACCGGCGAACGCCTCGTCGCGCATCTGCGACCAGATCATCCGGGTCGCGTGCCGGATATCCCGGTCGATGTCGACAACCGCGGTGGCGAGCAGATCGTCCGACCACGCCAGGCACATGTCCCCGGCCAGGATCGCGACGGCCGAGCCGAAGCCATCGGGGTCGCCGTGCCGCCCGTCGCGCGTGTGCTCGTCGGCAAACCTGCGATGCACCGTCGGGAGGCCGCGGCGGGCATCGCTGTTGTCCATGATGTCGTCGTGGACCAGAGCGGCCAGGTGGAACAGCTCGATGGCTGCCGCGGTCTCGACCGCCCCTGGGACGAGCTCTCCGTCGGCCGCGCCGCGGGCGCCCCACAGGCAGAACGAGGCACGGAGTCGTTTTCCGCGTGCCGCGGCGTCGCGCAGAACCGCCACGACCGTCGACAGCTCGTCGCCAACCGAGGTGAGCACATGCGCGTGCCGGTCGAGCCGATTCGCGATGATGTCGTCGACGAGACCGACGTCCTCGGCACCGCGAGCGCGGGCCAGCGACTCGACCATCTCGGAATCCGACCCCACATCCATCGAACGCATCGCCGACCTCCACACCAGTCCGTGGTTACGACCCGCTGCGGGGTCCTGTGCACCCGGTGTTCGGAGCCGACACGACCTCGGATGGGTGACCATGCTGACTGATCGGCGCCTCCGATCAGGTCTCAGCCGCCCACTCCGGGCCGCTCGGCGTGTCGGGTCGCACAATCGTCCCCTGTAGTCAAAGGCCTGTCCTCTAATGCCAAGAGTTTCTCCGTACCTTCCGGCACAGTATCTACATCACAGTGCGCATCTCAGTGAAAGACGGCACACAGTGACCTCCACCCTCCCCCACCGATCCGGAAGGTCTCATGCGCTCCCTGACCAGCCTCGACGCGTTCTTCCTCGCCGCCGAGGACGGCCGAAGCACCGCCAACGTCTCGAGTCTCTCCATCCTGTCGGCGACCGGCCCTGACGGAACCCGACTGACCCGCACCGACATCCAGGATCTCATCGCCGAACGGCTGCACCTGCTGCCGCCACTGCGGTGGCGTCTGGCCGAGGTTCCGTTCGGCCTCGGTCACCCCTACTGGGTAGACGGTGACGTCGACCTGGACTTCCATGTCCGCGAGTTGGCGGTCGTCGCACCCGGCGATCAGGCCGCATTGGAGTCCCAGGTCGCCCGGCTGTCGGCCCATCCGATGGACCGGTCCCGCCCCCTGTGGGAGATCCACCTGATCCACGGTCTCGTCGGTGACAAAGTGGCCCTGTTGATCAAACTGCATCACGCGGCCGTCGACGGGATGTCCGCCGCGGAGATCATGACCGTGCTGTTCGACGACACCGCGGCCGGCCGCGCGATCGCGCCGGCACCCCGTCCCCGTGCCGAGCGGGCACCCGGCCAGCTCGAACTCCTGGCCCGTGGCATCGCGGCGACACCGCAACGACAGCTGAACGCGATCGGCGCGGCAGGGCGCACACTGACGAACCTCGACCACGTGGCCACGTTGCGGTCGATTCCCGGTATCCGTCCGATCGGCAGCATGCTCCGTAACGTCTCCCTGCTCGGGAGGGCATCCGGTACGACCGCCCCGGCACCGTCGATCACGGCACCTCGGCTGCACATCAACGGCCGTATCACGCCGCATCGCAACGTCGCGCTGACCAGCCTCCCGCTCGACGAGATCACGCAGATCCGCCGCGACCTCGACTACACCGTGAACGACGTCGTGATGGCCTTGTGCGCCGGTGCCATACGGCGCTGGCTGGACGGACGCGGCGAACTGCCGGACCAGCCTCTGGTCGCTGCCGTGCCGGTGTCGGTGCGCACCGCCAAGGAATCCGGACGATACGGCAACAAGGTCGGCACGATGATCGCCGAACTCCCCACCGACGAAGCCAGCACCCTTCTCCGACTGAAGCGTTGCCGCCAGGGAATGCAGGACGCCAAACAACGCAACGACACCGTCCCGGCGTCACTGATGCGCGATGCCAACGACCTGGTTCCGCCGGTCGTCTTCGGGCCGGCGATGCGCATGGTCACCCGCATGGCGTCCAGCGAAGCCTTCGCCCCGGCCGCGAACGTGCTGATCTCGAATGTGCCCGGACCTCGGTCCGGGATCTATCTCGCCGGCCACCCCGTCCACGAGCAGTACCCGGTCTCGACCATCAGTGACAGCCTCGCCCTGAACATCACCGTGTACAGCTACCGCGACCGGCTGCACATCGGCCTGGTCGGTGATCGGAAGATCGTCGACGACCTGCCCGGGCTCGCCGTTGCCTTCGGCGAGGAATTGCAATCCATGCACAAGACCAAAGCCGCCATCTGCACTCAGGGAGCCACCCGATGAGACGACTCAGCAGCGTCGACGCCCAGTTCCTCGCCGTCGAGGACGGACGCACTCACTCACATGTCTGCCAGCTCACCATCCTGGAGGGCACAACCGTCGACGGCACCCCAGTGGACGGCGCGCTCATCCGCGACCACATCGCGAGCCGGATCGAGAATCTGCCGCCGTTCCGCTGGCGGGTCCGCGAGGTGCCTTTCGGCCTCGACTACCCGGTTTTCGTAGAGGACGAGTCCTTCGATCCCGACTCGCACATCTGGGAGGTGGCACTCCCGGCACCCGGAACCCCGCAACAGCTCGCCGAGGCGGTCGGCCAGATCGCCTCGCGCCCGCTCGATCGGGCCCGTCCCCTCTGGGAGGTCCATCTGATCCACGGCGTCGAGGGCGGCCAGGTCGCGATGCTGACCAAGTTGCACCACAGTGCGATCGACGGCGTATCCGGAATCCAGTTGCTCAGCGCGATCATCGAACCGACCCCGCACAGGCGGCTGCGCGAGGCCACCGACGCCGATGTCCCGCGCGGCGGTGCCGGCCACGACCCCAGCGACCTGGAGTTGCTGGGCCGCGCGGTGCTGTCGATGCCGATGCAGCCGGTCCGCATGATCAAGGCACTGCCGGCGACGCTACGGCACATCGATCAGCTCCCGACGATGCGGAGTCTGCCCGGAACCGGCTTGCTCTCGGGTGCCGCGGATCGGGCCGCCCGGATCGCCACGCGTAACCGCGACGGACGGACGCTGGAGCGACCAGCGGCGGCGCAGGCCCCCAAGGTCTCCTTCGGCGGCAAGATCTCGCCGCATCGTCGGTTCGCCTACGGTTCCCTCTCGTTGCCGCTGATCAAGGCCGTCAAGGATGCGAATCCGGGTACGACGGTCAACGATGTCGTCGTGGCGCTGTCCGCCGGGGCACTGCGCCGGCGCATGACCGCCCGCGGCGACGACCTGGACACCGCCCTGGTCGCGTTGGTGCCGTTGTCGGTTCGGACCAAGGATTCCGCGCAACCCAACACCTACGGCAATCAGATCTCGTCGCTCATGGTCGCGATCCCGACCGATGAGTCCGATGTCCTCGCCCGGCTGAAGCGGGCGGGCGAGGTGATGCGGTCGGCGAAGGAACGGCACCGCGCCATCCCTGCGCAGCTGCTCCGCGACGCCAACCACACCGTGCCGCCGGCACTCTTCGCGCGCACCGCGCGGGTGATCTCCATGACGACCGCCGCGGGCTGGATCAATCCGCCGTTCAACGTGACGATCTCGAACGTCCCCGGGTCGGCGTCTCCGCTGTACTGCGCCGGTGCGCCGGTGGTCTCCCAGCATCCGGTCAACGTGCTCCTCGACGGTGTCGGCCTGAGTCTCACGTTGCTCAGCTACGGCGATCGGCTCGACTTCGGGTTCACCGCCGATCGCGAACTGGTGCCCGACGTCTGGCAGCTGGTCCCGGAGATGGAGGCCGAACTTCACGAACTGGCCGACGCGCTCGGCATCGACGCGTGAAAACGCCCGTCACCCCGGCAGGTCTGCCAGGGTGACGGGCCGTAGGACTCACATAGGACTCAGGGCTGCGAGGACGGCGGCTGCTCCTCCTGGCCGCCGGGGCTCGACGGCGACTCGGCCTCGTCCGCTTGCTCCCACCGCATCTCCTTGGTGACCGCGAAGGAGCCGGTGTCGGGATCAACGGAGATGGCGTGGTGCGGTACCTCATGCGCGGCCACGAGCAGTGTGTCGTGATGTTCGGCAACGCCTCCCGGTAGCCCCGCGAACGTCGCTGCGATCGGGGGCCCATGCCGTTCGTGGGGATGTTCACCTGGCCTGCGCTGCCCGTCCGCCAGTGCCAGATGCAGGTACTGCGGCCGGATCGCCAGGTCGTTGCGGAACGCACGAAGCAGCGAGAAGACCGTCAGCACCATGACGATGGAGAAGGGCACCGCGGTGGCGATCGACATGGTCCGCAACGCGGTCAATGAACTCGTGCCACCGACCAATAGCAACACGCCTGCGGCGACGCCTTCCAGTGCCGCCCAGTACACGCGGGTGACCCACGGGGTCTCCATCTTGCCGCCGGTGGCCAGCATGTCGATCACCAGCGAGCCGGAGTCCGAGGAGGTCACGAAGAACATCACGACGACCACGATGGCGATCACGCTGGACACTGCCGCGATAGGGAATGTGTCCAGCAACTGGAACAACGAGGTGCTGGCGTCGACGGTGGGCTGACCGTCTGCACCCGGCACGGTCATGTCACCGGTCTGCTGCTGCTGGAGGATGGCCGAATCCCCGAAGATGGTGAACCAGATCGCACTGATGAACGTCGGCAGCAACAGCACCCCGGAGATGAACTCACGGATGGTGCGGCCACGCGAGATCCGCGCGATGAACATGCCGACGAAGGGCGCCCAGCTGATCCACCAGCCCCAGTAGAAGATCGTCCACCCGCCCATCCAGCCGTCGTCGGAGAACGGTGCGGTGCGCAGCATGAAGTCCGGCAGCGTGGCGATGTAGCTGCCCATGTTCTGTACCCACGACTGGAGCAGGAACAATGTCGAACCGAGGATGAGCACGAAGCCCGCGAGAAGCGCCGCGACGGCCATGTTGATGTTCGACAACCAGCGCAGACCCTTCGTCACGCCGGTGACGACGGAGAAGATGGCCAGTCCGGTGATGGCCGCGATCAGCACGACGGTGATCCAGTTGTTGATCTCGATCCAGCCCAGGTACTCCAGACCCGCGGAAATCTGCTGGATGCCGAAGCCAAGCGAAGTCGCCACGCCGAACATCGTCCCGACGATCGCGACGACATCGACGAGGTGCCCGATCCACCCCTCCACACGTTCACGCCCGAGCAGCGGCTCGAGCAGCCAACGCACGGCGAGCGGACGGCCCTTGCGGAAAGTCATGTATGCCAGGCCCAGACCCACCACCACGTAGATAGCCCAGGCGTGCAGACCCCAGTGGAACAGCGTGATGTCCATCGCCTGGTTGGCCGCCGCATCGGTCTGCGCCGCGACGCCGAGCGCCTCGGGCGGATTCACATAGTGCGACAGGGGCTCGGCGACGCCGTAGAACACCAGGCCGATGCCCATACCCGCGGCGAACAGCATCGCGAACCACGACAGCACACCGAATTCCGGTTCTTCGTCGTCGCGTCCGAGCTTGATGGTGCCGATGCGACTGAACGCGCAGTACACGGCGAAGACCACGAATACCGTGGCGACGAGGATGTACCACCAGCCGACGCCGTCGGTGATCCACGTGTTCAGCTTGTCGAATGCATCGGCCGCACTCTGCGAGTAGATCACCGAGAAGATGATCAGCCCGATGATGATCGCCGAGGCGGTCACGAACACGGGCTTGTGTTGTTCATTCCATGCCGCGCGGAACATGTTTCGCTCCCTTGTCGGTCCGGTGTGCACCGCAGGTCGGTGCGTAGCGCAGGGAGCGCCTTCTCGGGTCGTTGGGCGCCCGTCTGCCGGTCCTCGAGAGTGGCGACGACATCGTCATCCGCCACCTTCGCGCCGCCGGCGAATGCCCGCACAGAGCGAGAAGTACGTCCGGCGTCGTAAAACTGAACATAGCCCACGTCGGCCGAATGAGCAGGGATAAGGCGGTTGGTCGTTGCGCTGCCGTAACCGTCCCGGGCCGACCATCCACGAGCCCGTTCGGTCCCACACCCGAGTCGACTCGCTACACCGACTCCTGAGAATGAGCCAAGAGTCTGGTCACGCTGTGATAGATCTGAGCCGACAATTCGGACATGCTGCCGCACATTCCGGGCGACCTGACCGAGCATCCACACCGTCACTCGCCCGAGGAATCCCTATGCGTCGCGCCCTGAGCCCTTTACTCACGACCGGGATGGCCGCCCTCACCGCCGGCGCCCTCTACGCAGGGAGTGTCAGCACGGCTCCCCTCAATCCACCCCCGACTCCACCTCCGATTGCGGCGACGGAAGTGGTTTCCACCCAGGTCATTTCGACCGCATTTGTCAATCCTTTCCGGACCTGGGGCGAATTCATCGGGAACACCGCAGGCAACCTGGCCGACATCGGGCGCCTCGCCGTCTCGGAACCGCCGCCGATCATCATCAAGGTCACCCAGAACCAGATCGCCAATCTCCGGTATCTGCTGAGAGCCGGAGCGGGCAACCTTGCCGCCCTGGGTCCGGTCATCGCCGGCATCCCGGGCGCGATCGCCGGGGGGTGGAACTATCTGATCGCCGGCCAGATCGGCGACGCGATAGTCGCGGTCCTCACACCGGCCGGCCAGGCTGCGCGGGTTCTTCTGGCGGGAACCG
>NZ_BAHC01000216.1 GCF_000298195.1 Gordonia rhizosphera NBRC 16068
TTCGGCAAGGAGCCCTCATGACCGACGGTGTGCGCTTCAGTCCGCCGGCCAACGACCCGTGGAAGGGTTTGCGCGGCGTCATGGCGGGGACACTCGTCCTCGAGGTCATCGTCTTGTTCCTCGCGTTCCCGATCGTGGCCAACATCGGCTCGGGACTGACGTGGTTGTCGGGCGGTTACCTCGCTCTCGTGGTAGCCGCCCACATCGTCGCGACGGGACTGCAGGGGCGTCCGTATGCGCTGAAACTCGATCTGGCGCTACAGATCCTGGTGATCGCGGGCGGATTCCTGCACTGGTCGATCGCGGTGATCGGCGTCATCTTCGGGTGCGTATGGGTCTACATCGCCTACGTGAAACACGATGTCGAGGTCCGCATCTCCAAGGGGATGCTGCCGGGACAGGAACCGCTCGACACCTGATCGCCTCGGGTGTTGCGCGACCGTGACCGTTCCAGCCTCG
>NZ_BAHC01000215.1 GCF_000298195.1 Gordonia rhizosphera NBRC 16068
CGTCGAGGGTGCGCGGCTGGCCGTCGGTGAGGCCGAAGCGCAGGCGGACCACGCCCGCCTCGCGTTCGGAGAGGGTCTCGAGCACCGACTGCAGCTGATCCTGCAGCAGGGTGAAGCTGACGGCGTCGACCGCCACGACCGCCTCGGAGTCCTCGATGAAGTCGCCGAGCTGGCTGTCGCCCTCGTCGCCGATGGTCTGGTCCAGCGAGATCGGTTCCCGGGCGTACTGCTGGATCTCCAGCACCTTCTCCGGGGTGATGTCCATCTCCTTGGCGAGCTCTTCAGGGGTCGGCTCGCGGCCGAGGTCCTGGAGCAGCTCACGCTGGATACGGCCGAGCTTGTTGATGACCTCGACCATGTGCACCGGGATACGGATCGTGCGCGCCTGGTCGGCCATCGCTCGGGTGATCGCCTGCCGGATCCACCAGGTGGCATAGGTGGAGAACTTGTAACCCTTGGTGTAGTCGAACTTCTCGACGGCGCGGATCAGACCGAGGTTGCCCTCCTGGATCAGGTCCAAGAAAGCCATACCGCGTCCGGTGTAACGCTTGGCCAGCGAGACCACCAGACGCAGGTTGGCCTCGAGCAGATGGTTCTTGGCGCGGTTGCCGTCACGAGATATCCAGTTCAGGTCGCGCTTCTGCGCGGTGCTGAGCTTCTCGCCCGACTCCATGATCCGGCGCATACGCTCGGTCGCGTACAGACCGGCCTCGATGCGCTTGGCCAGCTCGACCTCTTCCTCGGCGTTGAGCAGCGCGACCTTGCCGATCTGCTTGAGGTAGGCGCGTACCGAGTCGGCCGACGCGGTGAGTTCGGCGTCCTTGCGGGCCTGACGCAGGGCCTCGGACTCCTCCTCGTCCCAGACGAAGTCGCCGGGGGACTTCTCCTTGGGCGCGGGAACGTCCTTCTCCTTGGGAGCGGCGGGCTTGGTGGCGACGGCAGGGGTCGACTCCGATTCCTCGGTCTCGTCGGTCTCGTCGTTGTCGTCGTCCTCGTCGTCGGACGAATCGTCATCCTCGTCGACGGCCAGATCGTCGTCGTCGAGTTCGACGTCGTCGTCGAGTTCGACGTCGGCATCGTCGATGTCGTCGATCGAAACCGCGTCGTCGTCATCGAGGTTCTCGTCGACCTCGGCGTCGTCGCCCGCGCCCGCGGGCTTCGCAGCCTTCTTGGTGGCCTTTTTCGCCGCCTTCTTCGCGGGGGCCTTGCGAGCGGTCGCCTTCTTGGCGGCCTTCTTGGCGGTCCTCTTGATCGGCGCGTTCTCCGTGGCGGTCGTCGCGTCTGCCGATTCGTCGACGTCTGCCTGATGGGTCTGGGTGGCTGCCACGTACAACCTTTCGGAACTGACTCTGTGCAACTCACACGACGGCATACGCCGACGCGATTCAGGGCTGATTTTCTCGGTGCGTGATGACCGGTGTGGACCATTGTAACGACATCGGATCCCTAGATGTGTCAAAGACCAGGTCAATAGGGGTTCCGGCACCGCGTCGGCCACCGGTTCGGCGTCAAGTGCGCAGGCCGGCGTCGACGGCCATCGCCGCGCCGACGATGCCCGCGGTGTTGCGCAATGTCGCGGCGACCACCGGGGTCTTGTTGGTGAGCATCGGAATCCATTTGTCGGCCTTGCGGCTGATCCCGCCACCGACGATGAAGACCTTGGGCCAGAACAGCACCTCGTAGGCCTCGAGAACCTTCGACAGCTTGCCGGTCCACTTCTCGTAGGACCAGCCCTTGTCCTCTTTGACCTTCGACGACGCCTGGTGCTCGGCTTCCTTCCCGTCGATCATCATGTGTCCGAGTTCGGTGTTGGGGACCAGAGTGCCGTTGATGAGGATCGCCGAACCGATCCCGGTGCCGAGGGTCAGCAGCATCACCACACCGTCGGCTTCCGAGCCACCGCCGTAGCGGTCCTCGGCCATCCCTGCGGCGTCGGCGTCGTTGAGCACCGAGACCTGCCGACCGCCCAGGTGCGAGCTGAACAGCTCGTAGACGTCGGTGCCGATCCATCCTTTGTCGATGTTGGCCGCGGTCCGCATGATGCCATCGGTGACCACACCGGGGAGGGTGATGCCGACCGGTCCGTCCCAGCCGAAATGCGCCACCACCTCGGCAACCCCGTCGGCCACTGCGGCGGGAGTCGCCGGCTTGGGGGTGAGCACCTTGAACCGGTCGCCGACGAGTTCTCCGGTGTCGAGGTCGACGATGCCGCCCTTGATACCAGAGCCGCCGACGTCGACGCCGAAGGCGACATTCGTCGGGGTGGCAGGTGGGGTCGCGCTCGTCTCCTCGGCGTCGGTCATGTCGGCGTCCTCTCTGGTCCGGGCCAATCGGAACTGCTGCGCTCCTAGGCTATCCAGGCTTGGGGCGTGATGCTGGGCACCACGCAAAGTTCTGGCACCGGGTGGCGGGCGGGTCCTGCGTGGCCGGGGTCGGCCGCGGTGTGTAGACATGAGGGCGTGCACAACGATCCGGGGCCCGACGAACTCGAGCGAGTCGCCATCGAGGTGGCGCGACGAGCAGCAGACCATGTCCGTACCCGCCGACCGGAACTGTTCGGCCCGCAACCCGGTCACGACCCGCGATCGGTTGCCGCGGGTGACGCGGGAGCCGGTGCGGCCGCGGTCAGCCTGAAGTCGACGCCGACCGACCCGGTGACCCTGGCGGACACCGAGACCGAGCAGCTGATCCGCTCGGAGTTGAGCGCGCGTCGTCCCGACGACGAGATCCTCGGCGAGGAGGCCGGAGGCTCGGTCCAGGTCCCGTCCGGGGTGCGGTGGGTGATCGATCCCATCGACGGCACCGTGAACTTCATGTACGGCGTGCCCGCCTACGCCGTGTCGGTCGCCGCCCAGGTCGACGGGCGGTCGGTCGCGGGCGCGGTGGTCGACGTCGCGCGCGCGATCACCTATTCGGCTGCGCTCGGCAGTGGCGCCTTCATCGACACCGGTCAGGGGCGAACACCGATGTGCTGTAACCGAATCGATTCGGTCGACCTGGCGTTGGTGGCGACCGGCTTCTCATACGACGCGCGACGTCGCGCGGCGCAGGGCGCCATCATCGCCGAGTTGCTACCGCGGGTACGGGACATCCGCCGGATCGGTGCGGCGGCCCTCGACCTGTGCATGGTCGCCAGTGGCGCGGTCGACGCCCACTTCGAGCACGGGCTGAGCCCCTGGGACTGGGCGGCCGGGGGACTCATCGCCGCCGAGGCGGGGGCCCGAGTCATCACGCCGCCGCCGGACTCGCGCTCGTCCGACGGCCATCCGACGATCGCGGTCGCGCCGGGTATCGCCGATGCCTTCATCGGGATGCTCGACGAACTCGATGCCCGACGACCCATGTCCACGTCGGTCTGAGCCGATCTTGCGGGGGACCGGCCCGTCGGTCTGAACCGACCCGGTCAGCCCGGACTGCTCGGGCCGGACAGATTCAGCCCGGACAGAATCACGCAGGACAGCATCACGCCGGACACACCCCAGGGTGCCGTTCAGCAGGGTGCCGCGTGCACCGCCGCGACCAGCGTCGGATCCGCGCCTGTCTGCGGATTCTTGGGGTCGGCCGACCGGAGTGCGGCGAGGGTCGCCTGCTGGTCCTGCGACTGCTCGCGGGCTTCGTAGTACTCGCCGAGAGCGACGTCGACCGTGGTACCCCGACGCCCGTCGTCGATGAGCTGAGCGCACGGGATCGCCACCCAGACCGAGGCCGCAGCCGCCTGACCCGCGGGACCGAAGCGGATCTGCGCGACACATGCGAGATCGCGGTTCGGGTAGACGGGGTCGTCGGCGTAGGGGGTGTCGGGCACCGGGGCGAATCCCTGCGCGGTCAGGTCGTCGGACACCGATCGCGCCGCGCCGCGCTGCGACGACGCGTTGAGCACGCGCACCTGGAAGGTCGACAGCGCCGCAGGCGTCACCTTCAGCATCTCGTCGCGGCTGACCGACGTCAGAGTGGGTGGCGCCGCAGCGGCAGCGGCGGGGGCCGGGGCAGGTTCCGCGGACTCGGACGCGGTGGCCGCCGTCGGCTGGTTGCAGTCGATGGGTCTGCCGGCCGGACCGGTGTCCTTGAGCGCGACGACCCAGACGGCCATGCCGGCGAGCAGCAGCACGACGGCGGCAATGATTGCGGGACGAGGGCGACGGCGCCGGAACGGACGGCCCTTGTCATCGACCGCCGATCCCGCGGTTATCTGCGACACCACCGTGAACTGGCTCCTTCTCCGACGCCCGATCTTGCCGCTCACTGTAGAGGGTCGCCGGTGCGCTCCCGCGCAGGCGGGCCGCGACACACGGCGTCGCGGCCGATCGACGTCCAATCCCCTCGGCGCAGATGAACGCCGTGTCTTCGGTGTTTGTGCTGGCCGGGGCGTCGTAGCGACCACGGGGAATGTTTGCCGCGGACTTGTCGTTGACCCGGCCACGCCGGTGCACTAAGCTTCGGGCGCCCGCCCTCCGAAACGGTCGGAGGGCCTGCCTGTCGGATGTGATGAGAATCACACCGATCGGCGGGGCCCCTGGGTAACGAAGCGTGCCGGTCATGACGTTGTAGTGACGCCGCCGGCAAGACAATCCCGGCGGGCCGCGCACCCTGCGATTGCCCGGCCACCAGCCGGCATCCGAGAGCGCCCCTCACACTCTCAACAAGGTAAGGCACACAATGGCTACTGATTACGACGCGCCACGACGCACGGAGACCGAGGACCTGAACGAGGACTCCCTCGAGGAGTTGAAGGCACGACGCAGCGAAGCACAGTCGTCGGCTGTCGATGTCGACGAGGGCGATACCGCGGAATCCTTCGAGCTGCCCGGCGCCGATCTCTCCGGTGAGGAGTTGTCGGTTCGCGTCATCCCGAAGCAGGCCGACGAGTTCACCTGCAGCAGCTGCTTTCTCGTCTACCACCGCAGTCGTCTCGCCCGTCAGAACGGGAACTCGATGATCTGCGTCGACTGCGCCTGACAGTCGACACCACCGGCCGAGGGTTCTCAGCCCTCGGCGCCCGCCTCGGCAGCCGCATCCGGCAGGTCGAGGGCGGCCAGGACTCCCGCCGGATCGCGGGTGGACACCAACCAGTACGGGGTGGGGTCGTCGGGATCGTCGAGCACCAGCAACACCATGGTCTTGACCCAGGCCCGATGCACGAGGAAAGCCGCCGGATCGAGCTGACGGCCCAGAGCCGCGCTCTTCGCGGTGGCCGGGATCGTCGCGCCGCGCGAGATCACGGCGCGGGGCAGCCGCGCGCGCCCGGCGTGCAATTCCTGGTCGGCGGTGACCCGAACCGTGTTCCGCCCGAGCGACCACAGCATCCACACGCACAGCAGACCGACCGCGACATAGCCCACCCAGCTCCACGCGGCGCGGTGCGCCGACAACTGGATCTCGTAGCCGACCACACCGGTCAGCACCGCGGCGGCCAGCCACCACCACAGCGGCACGGCCAGGCGTTCGTGATAGCGATCGGATCCCGAGTCTTGTTCCGGCCCCGAGTCTTGTTCCGGCCCCGAGTCTTGTTCCGGCCCCGAGTCTTGTTCCGGCCCCGAGTCTTGTTCCGGCCCCGAGTCTTGTTCCGGCACCGTGTGGTCCGCGTCATGACCGGGCCCGCTGTCGTCTCCCGCGGGCGGTCCGGCCGGATTGTCGGGTGATGCTTGGGGTGTCACGGGACCAGCGTAGTCTGCCCTCGTGGCCCCGATTTCCTCCACCGCGGGATCCGATCGGCCCGAGCCGATCGGGCCGATCGCGGTTCGTCGCCTCGACCCAGACATCCCTCTGCCCGCGCGAGCGCACCCCGGCGACGCGGGCGTCGACCTGTGTTCGACGATCGACCTCGAACTACCGCCGGGACGCCGCCAGCTCGTCGGCACCGGGATCGCGATCGCGCTGCCGATCGGCACGGTCGGGCTGATCCATCCGCGGTCGGGTCTGGCCGCCCGGGCGGGCCTGTCCATCGTCAACACCCCCGGCACCATCGACGCCGGCTATCGCGGTGAGATCAAGGTGTGCCTGATCAACCTCGATCCCACCGAGCCGATCACCATCGCACGCGGGGACCGCATCGCCCAGCTCGTCGTGCAGCGAGTGGAATTGCCGTCGTTCGTCGAGGTCGACGAGCTCGACGAGACCAGTCGCGGGGCCGGTGGCCACGGCTCGAGCGGGGGCCACGCGATCCTCGCCGAGTCCACGGCCGACCTCGAGCGCGGCGCCTGAGCGGCGCGCGTCCGCGAGCGAACACCCAAGGAGCATCCACATGGCAGACGATGATCTGACGATCGGTTCCGCGCAGGGGCCCTACGACGTCGATTCCTTGGCGACACCCGTCGAGGATCTCGAAACCTCCCACCTCGACCTCGGTTCGGTGCTCGTGCCCGTGGTCGAGGGCGGACAGGTCACGGTCGAGATGACTCCGGATCACCAGCCCGAGGCGGTCTACCTCATCACCCCGCACGGACGTATAGGGGTCAGCGCCTTCGCCGCACCCAAGTCGCCCGGACTGTGGCGTGAGGTGGTCACCGAACTCGCGGCGTCGCTGCGCGACGGCGGCGCGCAGGTGTCGATCGAGGACGGTCACTGGGGTCGTGAGGTCGTGGCGTCGGTGCCCGGGGCGGCCCATCGTTTCATCGGTGTCGATGGTTCGCGGTGGATGGTGCGCTGCGTGGCCAGTGGTCCGGCCGAGACACGCGACGAACTCGGCCGCCTGGCACGTGCGGTGCTCGCCGAGACGGTGGTGCGCCGGGGCCGCGATCCCTACCCCCCGCGCGAGGCACTCCCGATCGTCCTGCCGCCGGTGCTCGCCGAACAGGTCGCCGCCGCCCAACAGCAGATGTTCGACCAGCAGGGCGCGGGTCAGCAGGCGGGGGCCGCTGCGGCTGCGGCGCAGGACCCGTCGGTGGCCGGCGGCGACGCGTCGTCGCCCGGTGGCGGAACCGACGACGACGACCTTCCGCGCTCGTCGGGATCGGCGATGCAGCGGTTCCGGCGCGACCGGACCCGCTGAGCGGTCCGGTCCGGCCGATCTGCCCGGTCTAGAAGATCTGCCCGGTCTAGAAGATCTGCCCGGTCTAGAAGATCTGCTCAGCGCAGCGACAGCCACCCTCGGGCGCAACCGAATCCCAGGACGGCCGGGTCGGCTCCCCATTCGGCCAGGGTGACCTCGGTCAGAGCCGAGCGCGGGGCCGCCGCGGCCCAGCCGCGCGCGACATCGAGCGGATGCACCGGGTCGTCGACGGCCGCGGTGATCGCCAGCGGCGCGCCCAACGTCGCGATCTCCGCGAGCCCCGGCGACCGGAAGGCCGCGGCCGCCCGCAGTTGATCCACCAGACCGGGGTGCAGCGCGCGCCATGACCGACTCAGTTCGGCGGCAAGCCACGCCGGGCTCGACGCGGCCATCGCCGCGATGGTCGGTTCCAGGCCGTCGGTGGCGAGTGCGCGTGCGGTGGCCACCGCGCTCCACGACGCGGGTGCCGCCGCCGGGTCCCCGGTCCAGGCGGGCAGTGCCGCCCAGACACCGGCGCACGGGTGATGAAGGGCCCACTCCAGGGCGATCGCCGCGCCGATCGACACCCCGCCGACGAGGAGCGGTCCCCGGGTCGCCGCAACCTCGGCCAGCAGCCGGCGATACCCCTCGACCAGGTCCGTTGTCGGGTCCGCAGCGACCAGCGTCAGGCCCAGGTGCTCGGCGGCGGGACCGAACGCGCGACGCACATAGTTCGCATCCGACCCCGTCCCGGGAATGGCGACGAGCGTCTCCGGGACCCTCGCGTCATGCCGTGTGCAGTCGGGCATGTCATGATCATGCCGGACGTTGAACACAGTGTCGGATCGGGCATACTCTGGCGATGGATACGCAGGGCCGCCCGACCCCGCACCGTTCTCATCTCGATGAGTCACCCAGGAGGGTGTGATGCCTGCAACCGGTTATCTCAAGAAGCTGACCCGCCGGTTGACCGAGGATCTCGGAAATGCCGACGCAGAGCAGATCGCCGAGGAGTCCCGCGCGACCGGAGCACAACGCGCTTCGGATTGTTGTCGAGGCGACGAGGTCACCATGCACGGCGAGCTGCGTGCCGTCGAAACCTGCTCACGGACCGCCAAGGCGGGGGTCAAGGCCGAATTCTTCGACGGTTCGGACACCGTGCTGCTCAAATGGCTGGGCCGCAACCGCATCCCCGGTATCGAACCGGGACGCAAACTCACCGTGCGTGGCCGCCTCGCCGAGGGTGACACCGGCAAGGTGATCTACAACCCGTACTACGAGCTCTATGGCGCAGAAGACGAATGAACCGGCCGGCGACGATCGTGCCCGCCACGATCCGGCCGACCACTCCGACGAGGATGTCAGCGCCGCCGATCCACGCACCCCGTCGATCCTCGAGCAGATGGGCGGTATCTCCGGCCTGATCTACTCGACGGTCCCGATCGTCGTGTTCGTGCCGGTCAACGCGGTGTGGGGCCTACGGGTCGCCATGGTCGCCGCGCTGGCGGTCGCGCTGGTGATCTTCGGGGTGCGCCTGTGGCGGCGTGAGCCGCTCAACCCGGCGATCTCCGGGTTGCTCGGCGTCGCGATCTGCGTGTTCATCGCCAACCGGGTCGGTGACGCCAAGGGCTATTTCCTGTTCGGCATCTGGACCACCCTCGCCTACGCGATCGCCTTCGTGGTGTCGATCGTGGTGCGCTGGCCGCTGATCGGCGTCGCCTGGAACCTGATCAGCGGAGAGGGCATGGCGTGGCGGAAACATCGCCGCACCCTGTACGCCTACGACATCGCGACGGCGTTCTGGGCGGCGGTGTTCGCGGCGCGCTATCTGACGCAGTCGACTCTGTACGACGACGGGCACACCGGCTGGCTCGCGGTCTCCCGCATCGCCATGGGGTGGCCGCTGACCGCGCTCGCGGTGCTCGCGACCGTGCTCCTGGTGCGCCGCGCCACCCGCGACGAGCATGTTATCGAGGCGGAGGAAGAGCAGAAGTCGTCGACCGACCCGGTTCGCTGATTCCTCGGCGACGACACGTCGGCTCAGCGGAGCTGCATCGCCTCCGGCTCAGTGGAGCTCCAACGCCTCCTTGAGCGCCGGCTCGATCTCGGCGGGGGCGATGAAGATCAGTTCGTCACCACCCTCGATGGGATCGTCGGACTGGGGCACGATGACCCGCCCACCGCGCAGGATCGTCACCAGTGCGGCGTCGTGGGGCAGGGCGAGCTTGCGCACCGGCTTCCCGGCCAGCGGGGTGTTCGGCGGCAGGGTGAGCTCCACCAGGTTCGCCTGTCCCTGACGGAAGGTCATCAACCGAACCAGGTCGCCCACGGAGACGGCCTCCTCGACCAGCGAGGCGAGAATCCGGGGTGTCGACACCGCGACATCGACACCCCAGTCCTCGCCGAAGAGCCATTCGTTGCGCGGGTCGTTGACCCGGGCGACAACCCGGTTGACGGCGAACTCGGTCTTCGCGAGCAGGCTGACGACGAGATTGGCCTTGTCGTCGCCGGTTGCCGCGATCATCACGTCGTAGGTCTGCAGTTCGGCACGCTCCAGATTGCTCAGCTCACATGCGTCGGCGAGCACCCACTCGGCCTCGGGGACCGCGGCCTGATCGACGTGGGCCGCGTTGCGTTCGAAGAGCGTGACCGCGTGCACGTTGGCGATCAGCTCGCGGGCGATCGAGCGTCCGACCGCACCGGCACCGGCGATGGCGACCTTCATGTTGTCCTCCCAGCTCGATCAGTCGGATGTGATGTGCGGCGCGAGGGCCACGGTGCGGGCGTTGGCCAGGTTGTCGATGAGGACGGCGGCGAACACGAGATCGTCCTGCTGCAGGACCGTGGTCTTCTCCGGGAGGATCGGTCGGCCCACCCGGTTCAGGAAGGCGATCCGGGCCCCGGTGTGTTCCTGGAACTTGGCCACGGTCACACCGATCCACGATTCGTCGAAGTCCAGTTGCGCCACCGCCATCGATCCCGACGGGTCCCGCCATTCGGTCGTGGTGGACGCCTCACCGAGCGCCGACACGAACCGTTCGGTGGTCCACGGGACGGTGGCGACGGTCGGGATGCCCAGACGTTCGTAGACCTGAGCGCGTTTGGCGTCGTAGATCCGGGCGACGACGCGTTCGACACCGAAGGTCTCCCGGGCGACCCGTGCGGAGATGATGTTGGAGTTGTCACCCGAGGACACCGCGGCGAAGGCATCCGCGGATTCGATACCGGCGCGGATCAACACGTCCCGGTCGAAACCGACGCCGACCACCTTCGTTCCGGCGAACTGCGGGCTCAGGCGCACGAATGCACTGGGGTCGCGGTCGATGATCGCGACCTCGTGGCCCCGCTTCTCCATCGCGAAGGCCAGCGCAGCTCCCACGCGCCCGCAACCCATGATGACTACCTGCACGTCCGTCCTTTCCCTGCATCGGCCCTCGTCGTGCATCTGCCGTCGCGAAGCCTGCTCGAACCCATCGAACGTACCCGTCGCAACGCACGCGCGGGTGACGCCGGGTCGGTGGGGACCTGTGTGGCCTTTGTCTACTACACGCTTTAGTGTTGCCTGGTGTCCACCGTGTCCAAGGTGTCCGTAGCGACGAAACGTCTGCTCCTCGGCCGCCCGTTCCGCAGTGACAAGCTCGGCCACACCCTGTTGCCCAAGCGCATCGCGCTCCCGGTGTTCGCCTCGGACGCGATGTCGTCGGTGGCCTACGCCCCGCAGGAGATCTTCCTGGTGCTGTCCGTGGCGGGGCTGAGCGCGATGACGCTCGCGCCGTGGGTCGCGGTCGCGGTCGCCGTCGTGATGATCGTCGTCGTCGCCAGCTACCGCCAGAACGTGCACGCCTACCCATCCGGTGGCGGGGACTACGAAGTGGCCACGGTCAACCTCGGGCCGAACGCCGGACTCACCGTCGGCAGCGCGCTGCTCGTCGACTACGTGCTGACCGTGTCGGTGTCGGTCTCCTCGGCCGCGGAGAACGTGGGATCCGCGATCCCGTTCGTGGAACATCACCGGGTCTGGTTCGCGGTGGCCGCGATCGTCTTCCTCGCCGCAGTGAACCTGCGCGGAATCAAGGAATCCGGGACCTTCCTGGCCTTTCCGACCTATGCGTTCATCGTCAGCGTCGTCGTGATGCTGGTCTGGGGGTTCGTCAAGATCTACGTCCTCGGCGACACCGTGCAGGCCGAGACGGCCGATTTCGGTATCAAGGCCGAGGACAGCCACTTGGTGGGGATCGCCTTCGTGTTCCTCATCGCGCGTGCCTTCTCCTCGGGCTGTGCCGCGCTGACCGGTGTGGAGGCGATCAGCAACGGGGTGCCCGCCTTCCGGAAACCCAAGTCACGCAACGCGGCGACGACGCTGCTGATGCTGGGCACCTTCGCCATCATCCTGCTGCTCGGCATCGTCCTGCTCGCCGAGAAGATCGGCGCGAAGTATGTGATGGATCCCGCCCAGGATCTGATCGGCGCACCCGAGGGATACCAGCAGAAGGCGATGATCGCGCAGCTCGCGCACGCGGTGTTCGACTCGTTCCCGATCGGTTTCTACATCGTGGCGACCGCAACGGCCCTGATCCTGATGCTGGCCGCCAACACCGCGTTCAACGGTTTCCCGGTCCTGGGCTCGGTGCTCGCGCAGGACCGCTACCTGCCGCGCCAGCTGCACACCCGCGGTGACCGCCTCGCGTTCAGCAACGGCATCGTGTTCCTGGCGGTGGCGGCGACGATCTTCGTGATCTCGTTCGGGGCGCAGGTGACCTCGCTGATCCAGCTCTACATCGTCGGCGTCTTCGTGTCGTTCACGCTCAGCCAGACCGGGATGGTCCGCCATTGGACGCGGCACCTGCGCACCGAGACCGACCCGCGGGCCCGTCGCCGCATGATGCAGTCCCGGGTGATCAACTCCATCGGTCTCGTGATGACCGCGAGCGTGCTCGTCGTGGTGCTGATCACCAAGTTCACCGCCGGTGCATGGATCGCGATCCTCGCGATGGTGGCGATCTTCGTCCTGATGAAACTGATCCACCACCACTACGCCTCGGTGCAGCGCGAGCTCGAACGTGCGCAGGACGAGGATTCGGTGCTGCCGAGCCGAACCCACTCCATTGTGCTGGTGTCGACGCTGCATCTGGCCACCAAGCGGGCCATCCTCTACGCCCGGGCCACCCGTCCCGACCTCCTGGAGGCCATCACCGTCAACGTCGACGACCGTGACACACGCAAACTCGTGTCCGAGTGGGAGGCCAGCGACATCACCGTGCCGCTGAAGGTGATCGCCTCGCCCTATCGTGAGGTCACCCGGCCGGTCATCGAATACGTCCGGCGGGTCCGCCGCGAATCGCCGCGGGATGTGATCACCGTCTTCATTCCCGAATACGTCGTCGGCCACTGGTGGGAGCAGATCCTGCACAACCAGTCGGCGCTGCGGTTGAAGGGGCGGCTGCTGTTCGAGCCGGGTGTCATGGTGACGTCGGTGCCGTGGCAGCTGACCTCGTCGGATCGTCTGAAGAACCGTGACTACGGCTACACCGCGCCCGGTGACACCCGGCGGGCGCTCGGCAGCGGCGCGGACAAGCGGTGAGCGGGTCGGATAGGTCCGGAGCCGCCGAACCCGAGTTCGTCGTCATCCGGGTGGAGAACCCGGCGAACGGGGGAGACGCCGTCGGCCGGGTCGACGGCCGCGTGGTGTTCGTGCGCGGTGCGATCCCCGGGGAACTCGTGCGCGCCCGCATCACCGAGGACCGGCACGCGGGATACCGGAGGGCCGAGA
>NZ_BAHC01000214.1 GCF_000298195.1 Gordonia rhizosphera NBRC 16068
AGATCGGTCAGGTCTACGGCGTGACGCGTGAGCGTATCCGTCAGATCGAGTCGAAGACGATGTCAAAACTCCGGCACCCGAGCCGGTCACAGGTTCTACGCGACTACCTGGACTAAGTGGTCCTGTCCGGACTGGGGGCCGGCCCGGCCGTAGTTCCATGCGATCGCGACGCCGTCGTCGATGCGGTGAACCAGGCCGGGTCCCGTCGTCTATGCAGAAGCCGCTTCCAGGTTGGACTTCAGGTTGCGCAGCGCCTTCGCAAGTGCCGTGCGCATGGAGCTCATGAGAATTGGCGACAACGGCTTCATGACCGTGGGCAATGCGATGTCGTATGCGATGGCGACTCTTGAGCCTTCCGCCCGGGGCTCAAAGGTGATTCGCTCTTCGATATCCAGGGGCCCGGATTTGACCTTCTTGCCGAATACTCCATTCGGTTCGTATTCCGTGACCGTACCGGTCCAGTTCATCGTCACACCCATCAGTCGGATTGTCCCCTTTGCGGTGGAGCCCTTCCCCACTGGCCCGGGGGAAGTCTGCTCCGACTCCGGGAAGGGCTGCCAATCGGGCCAGCGGCTCGGATCCGTGGTGTAGACGAACGCTTTGTCCACCGCGCAGTTGATCTCGATGCTTTCTTCGATTGTCGGCATCCGGCGTGACTCCTTGTCGATCGGACCAGTACAACTCGAGAGCTGATCACCGCGTGGTCAGGGGAGGAAACGTCCCATCGGGGGTCGGCCGATAGGGCCGGGCCTCGACGACGGCGCGTATCGGCAGCCGCCCGTACAGATGCGGGAACAGCATCGCCGTTGGATCTCCGGAAACTCCTGGCTCCCAACGTACCTCGCCCCCCAAGAGGGCAGGGTCCAGGATCAGCAGCAGCAGGTCGTGACGCCCGGAAAAGATACGGTTGGCCGGCAGGTGCACCTGGCCGGGTGCCGAGAGGTGGACGAAGCCGTCCCGGTCGAACTCCGCCGGCGCCCAATCGTCGGTTGCGACGGCCTGCGACCAGTCGGCCTCGCTGATGAGATGGAGCAGGCACGGCTGCGGGACTCGGATCACGCCGCACAGTAGGCAGATGATCGTGTCGTCTGTCAAGGTTTCACTCCCCCCGAATCCGAACCACGATGCAATGTCGGGGATCCCGGCGCTCCTCCGTACGATTGCGCCGTGCCATCCTCCGACAGTCACCCGGGCGTCCTGCTGGTGAGCCGCCCCATCGTCGACCTCCTGCGGGTCGCGTCGATGCTCTGTCCCTGACCCGAGGCCCCCTGACCCCGAGGCCGCTGTCGACGTCGAAGAGCTTCCGACGTCGCCGGCCCCTCACCGTCACCGTCCCACGCCGCGGTCCCGGTGTGAGCCCCGTCGAGGTGCTCCCCCGGCCACGGATCATCCGAAAGACTCCTGTGCGCACCATTGTCCTGATCGGCCTCGTCGGTTTCGCTGCCCAACTCGTGGACGGCAGCCTCGGTATGGCCTACGGCGTGACCACCACGACCCTGCTCTTGGCCATCGGCACCAACCCGGCGGCCGCGTCGGCCACCGTCCACCTCGCCGAGATCGGCACCACGCTGGTGTCCGGTGTGGCCCACTGGCGTTTCGGCAACGTCGACTGGCGCGTCGTCCGCCGCATCGCGGTACCCGGCGCGATCGGCGCCTTCCTCGGCGCGACGATTCTGTCGAATCTGTCGACCGAGGCCGCCAAACCCCTGATGGCGATCATCCTGTTGCTGCTCGGCGCCTACATCCTGGTCCGGTTCACCGTCTCCGGCATCCCGCGTCACCACCTGGGCAAACCACTGCGCAAGCGGTTCCTGTCGCCGCTCGGCCTCGTCGCCGGCTTCGTCGACGCGACCGGCGGCGGCGGTTGGGGTCCGGTCGGGACCCCGGCGATCCTGGCGAGCGGACGTCTCGAACCGCGTAAGGTGATCGGCTCGATCGACACCAGCGAGTTCATCATCGCCGTCGCCGCGAGTCTGGGGTTTCTGGTCAGTCTCGGTTCGCAGGGCATCAACTTCGCGTGGGTGGGTGCGATCCTGGTCGGCGGTGTCATCGCCGCGCCGATCGCCGCATGGCTGGTGCGCCACGTCCCGCCGCGTCTGCTCGGCGCGTCGGTCGGCGGTCTGATCATGCTGACGAATACGCGTTCGTTGCTGCACAGCGACCTCATCGAGTTGCCCGCCACGGCGCGCACGGGCATTTACACGGTCATCCTCGTCGTCTGGGTGGCAGCGTTCGCCTACTCGTTGCGCGAATACCTGCGCGACCGTGAGAACGAGTCGTCGGATGCGGTGACCCGCGTCCGCGAGGAACGTGAAGTCGCGACGGCCGCCGCGGTTCAGGCGGGCTGAGGCCGGCCCGAGGGACGACCCGAACCGACCGACGCACTGTGATCGAGATCGCACTTCCCGTAACGCCCAGGTGAGACGGTGTTGCCGACGACACGCGCCGTGTTAACGGTGAGTGACGACACACCCGGGAGGCGCGCGGAACAATACGAAACCCCGGAACGTCTGACAGGGTGAGGGTGACGCATCAGACCGATGTGTCGGCTCACGAAGGGAAAGGCGACCGGCAACGACGCCCACGCCGGACCGGGACGGAGGAATCATGTCAGAAACCGCCACCACACCCCCGATCTATATGCCGCTCACCGCTGCCGACCGCTGTGACCGCTGCGGCGCGGCTGCCAAGCTACGGGCCCTACTGCCCGCCGGCGGGGAACTTCTCTTCTGCCGTCACCACTTCAACGAGCACGAGGCCAAGCTGGTCGAGATGTCCGCGACCGTTGTGGAGTCCGCAGGCGAACTGGTCTGAGCGCACGAGCACACGACGACCCGGCCGGGCTTCCGGCCGGGTCGTCGTCGTTGCAGGGGTGTTGTCGTTGCAGACGGGGTCAGCGCCACTCGCGCAGGGCCGCGATCCGCTCCTTGAGCTGATCGGCGGTCGCCAGCGCCGTCGGCGGTCCGCCCAGGCGGGTCCGCAGTTCGTTGTGCACCATGCCGTGGGGTTTCCCGGTGCGGTGGTGGTGCAGCGCGACGAGCGTATTGAGCTCCTTGCGTAACGCGTGCAGGTTCTCCCCCGTCGACGACGGCGGGGCCGGGGCGGGTTCCGGGGAACGGGCACCCACCGCCGAACGCTGCGACACCTGCTCGGCCTGCCGCTTACGCAGCAGCTCGCGCATCTGGTCGGGGTCGAGCAACCCGGGCAGTCCGAGGTAGTCCGCCTCCTCGTCGCTGCCGGCGAAGGTCGCGGTCCCGAACGAGGCACCGTCGAAGATCACCTGGTCGAGTTCGGCGTCGGCATGAAGCGACTGGAAGGTCTTCTCCTCCTCGCCGGGCTCGTCCTTCTGCTTGTTGGCGTCGGTGAGCAGCGCATCGTCGAGGCCGTCGGGATCTCGGTGGGGTTTACCCAGTACGTGATCGCGTTCGGCCTCCATCTGGCTGGCCAGATTCAGCAGAACCGGCACCGACGGCAGGAAGACGCTCGCGGTCTCCCCCGGCCGGCGCGACCGCACGAAACGCCCGATGGCTTGCGCGAAGAACAGGGGGGTCGATGCGCTGGTGGCATAGACGCCGACCGCGAGCCGCGGCACGTCTACGCCTTCGGACACCATCCGGACCGCGACCATCCACTCGTCGCCGGACGCGGAGAACTCGGCGATCCGCGACGACGACTTGGGGTCGTCGGACAGCACCAGGGTAACCTTCTGACCGCTGATCGATCGCAGCAGATCCGCATAGTCGCGGGCGGTGGTCTGATCGGTCGCGATGACCAGGCCACCGGCGTCGGGGACACCTCCGGCTCGCAGTTGCCGCAGTCGTGTGTGCGCAGCCTCCAGGACCGCGGGAATCCAGTCGCCGTGCGGATCGAGCGCGGTGCGCCAGGCGCGCGCGGTGTGCTCGGCCGACAGCGGTTCGCCGAGGCGGGCGGTGAACTCCTCGCCGGCGCTGGTACGCCAGCTCGCCTGACCGCTGTAGGCGAGGAAGACCACCGGGCGGACGACGCCGTCGGCGAGCGCGTCGGCGTAGCCGTAGGTGTGATCGGCCTTCGATCGCAGGACCCCGCCCTCTTCGGGTTCGTAGGTCACGAACGGGATCGGTGAGTCGTCGGAGCGGAACGGGGTCCCGGTCAGCGCGAGTCTCCGGGTGGCATCGGAGAACGCCTCGCGGATCGCGTCACCCCACGACTTGGCGTCCCCACCGTGATGGATCTCATCGAGGATCACCAGCGTACGACGGTTCTCGGTGCGCACCCGGTGCCGGGACGGGTGCGCCGCGACCTGGGCGTAAGTGAGAGCGACCCCGTGATAGTCCGAGCTGGTCTGGCCGGTGGAGTTGCTGAATCGGGAGTCCAGCGCGATACCGACGCGCGCGGCGGCCTCGGCCCACTGATGTTTGAGGTGTTCGGTCGGTGTCACGACGGCGATCTGCTCGACGGTGCGATCGTCGAGCAGTTCCCGCGCCACCCGCAGCCCGAAGGTCGTCTTACCCGCACCCGGCGTGGCGACCGCGAGGAAGTCGACGGGACGACGCGTCAGATATCTCGTGAGGGCACGGCGCTGCCACGCGCGCAGCGGGGGCCCGGCCGGGATGGCAACGTCGTCGGCTGCTGAGGTCACTCCTGCATCGCTCCTGACATCACTCTCGGGCATGAGACATCCCCCGTGCACGCAATCACGCGTCGGTTCGCATACCCGAGGGGACCCCGGGACATGCTACCGGGACGCGCACGGATCAGCCCACCCCGACGCGCTCGATACACCCGTTTCCACTTTTCGGCGCGTGATCAGGGATGCTAGAGCCATAGGCAGTCGAAACCGCAACCCTGTACCGATCACCGAGGACGACCCGTCGTCGGCCGGTGCAGCGTACCCGAGGGAGCCTGTGGGCGCCCACCCGGAGCCGGACGCGACGACGGTCCCCATCGGCCCCACATCCGGCACCGCGCCACCGCCACCCCCGGCCGCCGTGCCCGCCATTACACGGGCGGGACGCGACGACGACGGACGGTACGACCCGGCCGACGACGTCGGCTTCGCGCCGGGTCCTGCGGTCCTGCCCAATCTGCATCGGGTGGTGTGGCGCACGATCAAGAAGTCGTGGGACGACGGAGTGGTCGGGTGGGCGGCGCAGGCCGCCTTCTGGCAGGCGCTGTCGCTGCCCCCGCTCGTGCTCGGACTGCTCGGTAGCCTCGGCTATGTCGCCGGCTGGTTCGGCCCGGACACCGTCGACGTGATCTACGCCCGGCTGCTCGCCCTGGCCGATCGCACGTTCTCCGAGAACGTCGTCACCGACATCATCCGGCCGACCCTGGACAACGTGCTGAGCCGAGGCAGGATCGGGGTGGTCTCGATCGGTTTCGTGCTGTCGTTGTGGGCGGGGTCTGCGGCCGTTTCCTGTTTCGTCGCGTCCATCGTGCGCGCCCACGACCAGCATCAGGTCCGTAACCCCGTGTGGCAGCGGATCTTCGCGTTGCTGCTCTACATCGCGTTTCTCGTCGTGTCGGTCTTTCTGCTCCCGCTGGTGGCGCTGGGACCGAATTATCTGCGCGAGATCGTGCCGGATTCGTGGGACCCACTGATCACCAACCTGATCAATTACGGCTACTTCCCGTTCGTCGCCGCGCTGCTGCTGATCGTGCTGACCACCCTGTACCACCTGGCGCTGCCGAATCCCCTGCCCTGGCATCGGCTCGTCGGCGGCGCCGTCGTCGCGGGGATCTTCTTCTGGGTGGCCAGCTACATCCTGCGCATCTATCTCGCCGCCATCACCCGGGCCGGGTACACCTACGGCGCGCTGGCGACGCCGATCGCGTTCCTGCTGTTCATGTACTTCCTCGGGTTCGCGATCGTGGTCGGAGCCGAGTTCAACGCCGCGATCCAGTCGATGTGGCCGGCCAAACCGTCGGCCTCGACCCAGGTGCGCTACTGGGTGGCGTCCCAGACCTCCGACATCACCGGTCAGCTGCGTAGCCTGCCGGATCGCCTCGCGTCCGGGCCGATCCGCCGGACCCGACCCGGCATCGAGGCTCCCGCACCGCCAGAGTCACGCGACGGGCGCCGCCCGGCGCCCTGACGTGCGGGTCAGGCCTTGCGCATCCGGCTGTAGATCTTCTTGCACTTCGGACACACCGGCGATCCCGGCTTCGCCGAGCGGGTGACCGGGAACGTCTCGCCGCACAGGGCGACGACGTAGGTGCCCATCACGGCGCTCTCGGCGATCCTGTCCTTCTTGACGTAGTGGAAGAACTTGGGGCGGTCGTCATCCCCCTGGTCGGTGCTGTCGGCGTCGGGCCGCTCGTCGACATCGGTCCGTTCGTCGAGGTCCGGGGGCTCGATCGTCTGTGTTCCCATGCCCACCATTGTGCGCCACCGGACCGACGATGCAATCCTCGCCCGAAAGTGGGACAGTGGAGGCATGGGTGACGACGGGACGGGGGCACGCGGCGGCACCGGTTCTTCCGGCGCCCGTCTCCACGGCGACCGTCAGCACGGCGACCGTGCGCACGAGACCTTCCTGATCACCGATGCGCAGGAGTCGCTCGAGGATCAGCAGCGCGCGCGGGTGCGCAAATACCTCACCCTGATGGCATTCCGGGTGCCCGCGCTCATCATCGCCGGCATCGTCTACAGCTCCACCGGTTCGGGCCTGCTCGCGCTGGCGATCGTGGCCGCGTCGATCCCGCTGCCCTGGATCGCGGTGCTGATCGCCAACGACCGTCCACCGCGTAAACGTGGCGAGGTCCCGCACTACATGTACGGCGCCGATCACGGCGTCGTCGGGCCGTCGGCGCTGGACTCGACTCACCGCGCAGTGGAGCCGCGCATCGTGGATTCCACCGTCGAACCCACGCCTGGGGATCCCGGGCAGGACGCCCGCTGACCCGTCGACCATCTGGTCGTAGCACTCTCAGCAACTTCTCATCTAGTCTGGCGCATCCGGCGGAAAAGTCGCAGGTCAGGCGACTTCGCGCGGACGGCTCCCCCGGGCACGCCGGGAACTTTCCCCCTGCGGTGGGCGTTGAACCACGTGAACGCACTCGAAGTCAGGAGGCCGTATGTCACGCTCGACAGTTGCACGCCCGACCACGACGATTGAAGGTGCCGACGACGCCACGCGCACCGGTACCCGCCCCGCGATGACCGAACAAGATCTCGACGCGCAGTCTCCGGCCTCCGATCTCGTCCGCGTCTATCTCAACGGGATCGGACGGACCGCCCTGCTCAATGCCGAGCAGGAGGTCGAACTCGCCAAGCAGATCGAGGCCGGTCTCTACGCCAAGCATGTCCTGGAGACCCGTAAGCGGTTGTCAGCGACGCGTAAGAGGGACCTGGCGATCATCGTCCGCGAGGGCGAGTACGCGCGAGCCCACCTGTTGGAGGCCAACCTCCGGCTGGTTGTTTCGCTGGCCAAGCGCTACACCGGTCGCGGCATGCCGTTGCTGGATCTCATCCAGGAGGGCAACCTGGGCCTGATCCGCGCGATGGAGAAGTTCGACTATGCGAAGGGCTTCAAGTTCTCCACGTACGCCACGTGGTGGATTCGGCAGGCCATCACCCGCGGTATGGCCGACCAGAGCCGCACCATCCGTCTGCCCGTCCACCTGGTGGAACAGGTGAACAAGCTGGCGCGGATCAAGCGGGAGCTGCATCAGCAGCTCGGTCGTGAGGCCACCGACGACGAGCTCGCCAACGAGTCGGGAATCCCGGCGGAGAAGATCGCGGACCTGCTCGACCACAGCCGCGACCCGGTCAGCCTCGACATGCCGGTCGGCAACGACGAGGAGGCACCGCTCGGCGACTTCATCGAGGACGCGGAAGGCACCTCCGCGGAGAACGCCGTGATCGCCGGCCTGCTGCACTCCGACGTCCGCGCGGTGCTCGCCACCCTCGACGAACGCGAACAGCAGGTGATCCGCATGCGCTACGGCCTCGACGACGGTCAGCCGCGCACGCTCGACCAGATCGGCCGCATGTTCGGGCTCTCGCGCGAGCGGGTCCGCCAGATCGAACGTGAGGTCATGAACAAGCTGCGCCAGGGCGAGCGCGCCGAGCGTCTGCGCGCCTACGCCAGCTGATCAGGGCACGCCCCAGATCTAACCCAGCCGCCTCGGTCCGGTGTCCGCACGTGTGGGCACCGGGCCGAGCCGTATCTGGGCGTTGAGTACCCCGGCCCCGTCGGGAGACGCCAGGATCGGATCGCAGACCACCTCGCGGACCTCCGGGATGTCCTCGACGAGGGTCGAGATCCGCAGCAGCAGGTCGGTGAGCGCGTCCCGGTCCACCGGTGGTTCGCCCGCGTATCCGCCGAGCAGTGGGGCCGACTTCGGTTCGTCGATCAGCTCGGCCGCGTCGAGCGGTGACAGCGGGATCGCCCGGTAGCCACGGTCGCCGAGCAGGTCGAAGGTGCGCCCGGACAGCCCGAAAGAGATCAGCGAGCCGAACGAGGGGTCATCCCGCACGCTGATCACGGTGCCGATCCCCTTCGGTGCCATCTTCTGCACGTGCAGGACGGCATCGCCGGTGAGTTCCCCGAGCTCGGTGAACGCGGTGATCACGGCCGTCGCGTCGGGCAGATCCAGGCGCGCACCCTCCCGGTCGAGGCGACCACGCCAGGTCTCCGAGGTCGCCTTGACCGCGACCGGGAACCCGAGTTCGCGGGCCGCCGCGGAGGCCTCGTGCATCGTGGTGACCTCACGGAACGGCACGACGGGGATCCCGTACCAGCCCAGGATCGTCGCCGACTCGACATGACCGAGGTGGACGCCATCGCCGTCACCGACACCGGCCATGGCCTCACGCACGAACATCCGCGCGGCCTCCGGGTCCGTGCCGTCGGGCCGGTGGACCTCCGATTCGGGACGCTCACACCACCGGGCGTACTGCCAGGCCCGGGTCAGCGCGATCGCGGCACGTTCGGGACTGCCGTAGGAGGGGATCGACCCACGCACCGGCATGCCGTTCGGTCCGGGCTTCATCAGTCCGGGCGGGATGCCCTCGACGGCGAGGAAGGTCGTCACGATCGGTTTCGGGCCGTCGGCGGTCGGGGAGTTCGCCGCCGCCATCAACGCGCGCGCATGCCAGTCGGCGTCAACGGCGACCGGCGGGACGAACACGACCAGCACAGCGTCCACGCCGGGATCGGCCATCGCCTCGGTCACCGCCGCCTCGAACTCGTCCTCGGTCGCCCCGGCACCGAGATCGATCGTCTCGGTGACCTCGAGTCCCCCACCACGCGCGGTATCGGCGGCCAGACTCCCCAACACCGACGAGTTGCCGATGATCCGGGTGCGCGGGCCGCGCGGTAGCGGCTGATGGGCGAAGATCGTCGCACAGTCGAAGAGTTCGGAGATGGTGTCGACCTGGATGACACCCGCCTGGGCGAGCACCATCTGCGCGATCTGGTCGTCGAGGCTGGCGGCCGAGGTGCGGGCGCGCCGCGCGGCGGTCATCGCCCCTTTCCCCGACTTGACCGCGACGATGGGTTTGGACCGCGACACGCGCCGCGCGATCCGGGAGAACTTGCGCGGATTACCGAAACTCTCCAGGTAGAGCAGGACCACGTCGGTGGTGGTGTCGGTGTCCCAGTACTGCAGCAGGTCGTTGCCGGAAACGTCGGCGCGGTTTCCGGCGGAGACGAAGGTCGACAGTCCGATCTGCCGTCGGGCCGCGGTGTCGAGGATGGCGATGCCCAGCGCGCCGGACTGGCAGAAGAAGCCCACCCGTCCTTCGGCGGGGATCCGCGGTGCGAGCGTGGCGTTGAGCGCGATCGTGGGATCGTTGTTGGCCACGCCGAGCGCGTTCGGTCCGACCAGGCGCATGCCGTGTTCGCGGACCTGTTCGAGCAGCCGGTGTTCGCTTTCCAGGCCGGCCTCGCCGCTCTCGCCGAACCCCGACGACACGACCACCAGGGTGCGGACGCCCTTGACCAGACAGTCGTCGAGGACCGCGCCGACGATCTCGGCGGGCACCGCGACCACCGCCAGATCCACCGGGTCGGGAATGTCACGGACCGTGCGGTAGGCGCGGATGCCGCGCACCGACGGCGGGCGGGGATGGGAGCGGCGCTCCGCCGGTGTCGTCCGCCGCTGCGGCCCGGGGCCGTGTCCGTGTCCGTGTCCGTGATGATGTGCGTCGTGGTCGGGCTGGGCACCGTCGTCGCCCTCATCGCCCAGTTCGTCGCCGTCGACCTCGTGGGCCGGGCCGTTCACCGGGTACACCGGGCCGGTGAAACCACCGGCGATGATGTTGGCGAGCAGCGCGTTGCCGACCTTCTTGGGGTCCGTCGAGGCGCCGATCACCGCGACCGATGTCGGCCGCAGCAGGTTCGCGACGCTGCGTGCCTCCGACGCGCGTTCGCGCGCGTTGCGCACCGAGAGCAAGGCCTCGGTGGGGTCGATGAGGAACTCCACGTGCACGGTGCTGCCGTCGAAGCTGCGCGACAGTTGATAGCCCGCGTCGCGGAACACCGCGACCATGTTGGGGTTCTCGCTGAGCACCTCGGCCTCGAACCGGGTGAACCCGTTCTCCGCGGCGATTCCCGCGAGATGTTCGAGCAGAATCGGTCCGAGCCCACGGCCCTGATGGTCGTCGGCGACGACGAACGCCACCTCCGCCGATTCCGGCTTTCCGTCGAACCCGAGGCCCTCGTAGAGTCCGATCGCGATGATCTCGCCGCCGAGCACTGCGACGATCGCGACCCGCTTCTGGTAGTCGACGGTCGTCATCCGCGCCACCTCGCGCGGCGGCAGCGTCGGCGTGGGCCCGAAGTAGCGCATGTAGCGGGTCCGCTCGGACAGGCGGCCGTGGAAGGCGACCACCCGGTCGGCGTCGTCGGGGACGATCGGCCGCAGATGCACCACACCGCCGTCGGAGGCCAGGACGTCGGCGATCCAGTGGCGCGGATAATCCCATGGTTCACGCGACGGATGCCCGTCCGGGGTCGTGGCCGTCGGCGGGCCCTGCGGCGTCGAGGTCGAGGTCGAATCCTGATCGGCGGTCTTGGTCCGCTGGTCCTGTTCGGTCACCTGGTCCTGTTCAGTCACGGGGGTCCTCCGGGTCGAGACCGTGCAGCGGGTAGATGGCGCGGCGAGTGGCCAGGATGGCGCGATCGGTCTGGCGTTGCGCGGATTCGGCGATACCCTCCGGCGGCTGTTGTCCGGTGTCGCCGTCCCACGGGACGTAGGACACGTCGCCACCGTCGCCCATCACCCCCACCGGCGGTTGCGAATACTCGGCGTAGATCTGCTCGGACACCTGTTCGGCTGTGGCACACCAGGATTCGTCGATCTTGGTGTTGACGTCGATGTCGCGGTCGAGCACCGTCGCGATCAGGTGCGTCCAGCTGCGGGGTACGACGTTGATCACCCCGTATCCGCCGCCCCCGACGGCCACCCACCGTCCGTCGCAGTATTTCTCGGCGAACCCGCGCAGCGCCTGCATCGCCGCGCGCTGACCCTCGACGGTGAGTCCCAGATCCGTCAGAGGATCCGCGCGATGGCTGTCCACCCCGCATTGGCCGATCAGGATCTGCGGCCGGAACTGCTCGAGCACCGACGGGACGACCGCGTTGAACGCCCGCAACCAGAGCCGGTCGGTGGTGTCGGGCATGAGTGCGATGTTGACCGCGGTGCCCTGCGCCGCGTCGTTGCCGATCTCGGTGGGCCATCCGGTGCCCGGCCACAGCGTCGCCGGATGCTGGTGCACCGACACCGTCAGTACCCGCGGATCGTCGACGAACGCGACCTGCACGCCGTCGCCGTGATGGGCGTCGATGTCGATATAGGCGACCCGGTCGTACCCGTTGTCGAGCAGCCACTGGATCGCTACCGCGCAGTCGTTGTAGATGCAGAAGCCGGCCGCGCGCGATCGCATCGCGTGATGCATCCCGCCGCCGATGTTCACCGCGCGGCGCACCGAACCGCTCGCCACCGCCTGGACCGCGGCCAGCGTTCCGCCGACGAGCAGTCGGGCGGCCTCGTGCATGCCCTCGAACACCGGGTTGTCGGCGTCGCCGAGTCCGAACAGGCGCTCGAGCAGCGGCCCCGACAGCGACGCGGACCCCGACCCGACGGCCCGCACCGCGTCGATGTACTCGATCGAATGGATCCCGGTGAGCGCCGAATCGTCGAGGAGCAGGGGCGCCCGGGTGTCCACGCCGTCGAGGATTCCGAGGCTCTGCGCCAGGGTCATGGTGAGGGCCAGTCGGACCGGATTCATCGGATGTTCGTGCGCCCACTTGTAGGACAGGAAGTCCTCGCTCCAGATGACCGCCGCCGCCTCGTCGCTGTTCTTCCTCGCCACCATCTCAGGCTAGGGCATGTCTCTCAATTCCACTGCGAGGAATTGGCGGAGTCGTTGGTTCTCTGGCAAGGCGGAGGAGGGAGCGATAGCGGCAGCTATCGTGACCGACGACAACGCCGCCAGAGGGCCAACGAGCCGCCAAGACCCGCAAAGGGAATTGGGAGACATGCCCTCGTGCCTCGCCGCGCCGAGGGGTGACGTTCGCCGCACTCGGTGCGGCACGGCAAGACACGCACCCGCACCACGCGACATCGCCAGGCGGACATCGGTTGTCCCGGCCAGGTCAGGGTACCCTTGTCACTGACGAAGGGACTGCGCACAGTGAATGATCTGGTCGACACCACAGAGATGTATCTGCGGACGATCTACGACCTCGAGGAGGAAGGGATCGTCCCGCTCCGGGCCCGTATCGCGGAGCGTCTGGAGCAGAGTGGCCCGACCGTGTCCCAGACGGTCGCCCGTATGGAGCGTGACGGCCTCCTGCGGGTCGCCGGCGACCGCCACCTCGAACTCACCGAGAAGGGACGCGAGCTCGCCGTCTCGGTGATGCGCAAGCATCGCCTGGCCGAACGACTGCTGGTCGACATCATCGGTATGCCCTGGGAAGAAGTGCACGACGAGGCCTGCCGGTGGGAGCACGTGATGAGCGAGAACGTCGAGCGGCGGCTGCTCACCGTCCTCGACAACCCGACCACCTCGCCGTACGGCAACCCGATCCCCGGGCTCGAGCTGCTCGGTGCACCACAGGCTCCCGTCACCGACGGTTCGACACGCCTCGCCGATCTCCCTCAGGGTGAGCCGGTGGCGGTCGTCGTCCGACGCCTCTCCGAGCACGCACAGTCCGACCACGCGCTGATCGGCGAGCTGCGGGAGGCCGGGGTGGTGCCGAACGCGCGCGTCACGGTGACCGTGAGCACCGCGAACACCGTGGTCACCTCGCCGGGCCACGACGGGCTCGTCGTCTCCCGCGAGATGGCGCACTCGGTGTTCGTGGAAAAGGTCTGAGTACTTCCCGATCCTCACCCGGCCCGACCGGCCCCGACCGGCTCAGCTGACCTCGAGTTCGGAGATCGGCTGCGGGATGGGCACGCCCAGTCGCTTGGCCGTGTCGTAGCTGTCGTCAAGCATCTCCCACAGCATGCGAGGCGGCAGGCCACCGCTGAGTGCGCGGTCGAGCAACACGGCCAGGGACCAGTCCGGGTCCGCCGACAGCGCACAGTCCAGGGCGACGCCGGCGTACCCGCCCTCGCCGCCGATGTAGTGCAGGTGGGCAAGCATCGTCGCCGCACTGGCGCGCGCCGAACCGGTCAGCCGCCGGGCCAGTTCACGCCACAGTGTCTCGGCCTGATGCCGGAATGCGGTCACCGCGAGGGAGAGTGCGGCATCGCGCACGGGTAGCCGGGTGACGGCGTAGGCGAGCATGCCGGTGGTCGCACAGTCGAGCCGCAGATCGGATGGGGTGTGCCGTCCCGGATCCCCGATGGCGATCACCTGATCGAGCAGTGCCCGCAGCAGACCGGCATCGTCGTAGACCGCGGTGTCGTCGGCCGGCTCCCGGTGCGGACCGGCGCAGTGCGGCAGCGGTGTGAGCATTTCCTCCATGTCCGAACGCTTTTCGAGCACGCGGCGGCCGGTCTTCACGGCGTGGTGGATGGCCGTCGGGCTGCTGTGCGGGTCGGCGAGCCGGCCGCGGATCGGCGCCGTGCGGGCGACCGGCACCGTCCGGGTCGACGCCGCGGCGTCGACCGGCCGCACGCGCGACTCCCACACCATCCGCCAGGCGGCGCCATCGGCGAATGCGGGGACCACGAACCCGACGCTCACCCCGCCGACGCCGGCGAAGTGCTTGTCGGCCTCGACGCACACCTCACGGTAGCGGCGGTCGCCGGGCGGGTATCGGTCGTCGGCGATCACGGCGACGACCGCGCGTACGTCGTTGCGGATACAGATCTCCCCAAGGTCGGCGAGGACCTCGATCAGGCCGGGCACCAGCGTGCCGTCGTCGTCGAGGACGAGATCGTGGCGGATCGTGGTGCGCACGACCTGAGGGTGTTCGCCGAATGCGACGAAGACCAGCGAGCGGTCCGGGATGAAGCCGAGCAATCCGGGGATGGCGGTGAGCAGGGCCGACGGGGCGAGCGGGCGACAACGATTCGGTGGCATGGCGCCATCCTCACGCCCCACGACGTCGGTCCCGGTCCGTCGGCAACCCCGACCGGCGGTTTCAGGTGCAGTTGTCCACAAACTCGGCGCTATCCCCAGATCGACCAGGCACGATGCGAAACGTGCGGGTCGATCGAGGCCGGTGACGACCCAGCGAAA
>NZ_BAHC01000213.1 GCF_000298195.1 Gordonia rhizosphera NBRC 16068
TGGCCGGGTCGCCGATCACGTATGGGAGTGCATGGGGTCAGGTATTCTCGGCGTTCGTCCTCAGGACGCGGACCGGACGTGCAGTCGGGTACCTGCCTGCAAAGCGGCGACAACGCCCGATTTAATGACCGAACGCCTCGTCGGCGCGGCGGAGTTGGACGCCAATGAGATCGAGATCGGGGAGTCGTTCCGCGGTGTTCGACGGGGTGGCGGGGGGCGCGGCACGGGTTGGGGCGACGTCCGGGTCAGGTGAGGTTCCGTTTGAGGATCTTGCCGGCGGCGTTGCGGGGGAAGGCGTCCACAAAGACAACCGAGCGCGGCACTTTGAAGTTCGCGAGATGCTCCTCGCAGTAGGCGATCACCGAGGCCTCGTCGAGGCTCGATCCGTTGTGCACGGTGAGATAGGCTCGCCCCACCTCGCCCAGTCGCTCGTCGGGCACCCCGATCACCGCCGATTCGGTGACGCCGTCCAGCCGGGCCAGGGTCTGCTCGATCTCCGCCGGATAGACGTTGAAGCCGCCGCAGATGTACATGTCCTTGAGGCGGTCGGTGATCTTGAGGTTGCCGCGCTCGTCGATGGTGCCGATGTCCCCGGTGTGCAGCCAGCCGTCGTCATCGATGGCCTCCTTGGTGGCCACCGGGTCGTCGAGGTACCCGCGCATCACCATCTTTCCGCGGGCGAGCACCTCGCCCTGCTCGGACAACGTGAATTCCATTCCCGCGAAGGCGCGGCCACAGGTGTTGGCGACCGTTTCGTCGTCATCGTCGGGGGTGCAGGTGGACACGAAGCCGCTGCACTCGGTGAGGCCGTATGCGGTGATCACGGTGTCGACGCCGAGGTCGCTCTGCAGGCGCTCGACGAGGACTACCGGCACGATCGCCGCCCCGGTCACCACGAGCCGCAGCGATGACAGATCCACGTCAGCGCGGGTCGGGTCGTCGAGGATGGTCTGGAAGATCGTCGGGGCGCCGGGGAACACCGTCGCACGTTGGGTTGCCACGAGTTTCATCGCCTCGGTCGGTGAGTAGACGGCGAGGGGAAGCATTGTGGTGCCGAAGAGCACGCAGGGCAGAATTCCGGCCTTGTAGCCGAAGGTGTGGAAGTACGGGTTGACCATCAGATAGCGGTCATCGGGGGTCAGTCGTCCGTTCGCGCCCCACGCGTAGGCGCCCGCCAGTGTCTGTTGATGCTCGGCGAGAACACCTTTGGACTTCCCGGTGGTCCCGGAGGTGAACAGGATGTCGGAGATGTCCTCGGGCGCGACACGATCCGCTCGACGTTCGGCCTCGGCGAGGGCCTCGTCGGTGCTGCGGTCGAGGAAGTCGTCCCACGCCACGGCTCCCTCGGGTAGCGGGGACGACGCGTCGAGCATTACGCCCACAACGAGGTCGGGCATCACGGCGCGGTGTCCGCGCATCAGTTCGGTCAGATGGTCGTTGCCGAGGAACTCGCCGGACGCAAATACCGCCCGGGCGTCGGATCGTTCGATGATATCCATCGCCTCGCCGCCCGTGTAGCGGGTGTTCAGCGGCACCAGCGTCGCGCCCGCATAGTGCACGCCGAGCGCGGCGACGGGCCAGTGGTAGCTATTGGGTGCCCAGACGGCGACGCGGTCGCCGGGACGGACGCCCGATGTGATGAGCGCGCCCGCGAAATTGCGGACGGCGTCGGCGAACTGCGACCACGTCAGTTCCACGTGCGGAGTGTCCGATGATGGCCATTGATCGTCGACGATGGCGGCGCGGTCTGGCCAGGTCTGTGCAGCTCGGCGCAGGGCAGCAGGGGTCGTCCGGATCGCCTCCATGTGCCCAACCTAGCACTTGCTTGGTGCGCTAAGCTAGCCGTCATGACCTCGATCAACCTGGCCGACCGGACGGTGGACCTCGGTGAATGGGCGCGGTCGGTTCCCGATGCCGCCGAACAGTTCGCGGTGGCCGTCCGCGACTGGCTCGAGAAGAATCTCGTCGGCGATTTCGTGCATGTGAAGGGACGTGGTGGCCCCGGTAGCGAGCACGAGTTCTTCGACGACCGGCTCGCGTGGGACCGGCACCTATCAGCGGCCGGGTGGACCTGCCTCGGCTGGCCGACGCGGTACGGCGGACGAGGTGCGACGTTCGAACAGCGCATCATCTTCCATCAGGAGTACGCCCGCGCGAACGCTCCGGCGCGGGTCAATCATCTCGGCGAGGAACTCCTCGGGCCGACCTTGATCGAATTCGGCACCGAGGAGCAGAAGCGGCGATTCCTGCCGGGCATCGTCGACGTCACCGAGTTGTGGGCGCAGGGCTACTCCGAACCCGGGGCCGGCTCCGACCTCGCGGCCGTGTCCACCAGTGCGCAGCTCGACGACAGCGGCAAACACTGGGCAATCAACGGCCAGAAGGTGTGGACCTCGCTGGCTCATGTCGCGCAATGGTGTTTCGTCATCGCCCGCACGGAGAGCGGATCGCAGAGGCACCAGGGGCTGAGTTTCCTGTTGGTACCGCTGGACCAACCCGGTATCACCGTCCGGCCGATCCAGCAGTTCACCGGGACGTCGGAGTTCAACGAGGTGTTCTTCGACGACGCGGTGACCGACGCCGACCTGATCGTCGGTGCACCCGGCGACGGGTGGAAGGTCGCGATGGGGCTCCTTCAATTCGAGCGGGGAGTGTCCACCCTCGGCCAGCAGGTGGGTTTCGAGCGGGAGTGGCAGGAGTTGGCGGAGCTCGCCCGGCGCAACGGTGCGGCCGACAATCCGGAGATCGCCTCGCGGCTGACCCGCGCATGGATCGGGCTCACGGTGATGCGCGCCAATGCGCAGCGCACCCTGGCCGGCGACATCGTCTCCGGAACGGGAGCCGCATCGGTGTCGAAACTATTGTGGGCCAACTGGCATCGTGACCTCGGCGAGCTCGCGATGGCGATCGTCGGGGCACCGTCGTTACTCGGCCCGACGCACACGGTGGAGGGCGCCGAGAACGACATCACCAACCCGAACCACGTCGAACTCGACGAGTGGCAACGACTGTTCCTCTTCACCCGCGCCGATACGATCTACGGCGGCTCGAACGAGGTGCAGCGCAACATCATTGCCGAGCGTGTGCTCGGCCTACCTCGGGAGGCACGATCGTGACAGAAACCGCCGTCGACGCAACCGTGGCCCGATCGCCGCTGGCCACGCCGCCGGCCGAGACGCCCGGCCATGGCCTGTTGCTCGGCCGCAAGGTCGTCGTCACGGCCGCCGCCGGAACCGGCATCGGTTTCGCCACCGCCCGCCGTGCGCTGATGGAGGGCGCCGACGTGGTGATAAGCGACTGGCACGAACGGCGCCTTGATGAGGCCCGCGACAAGCTCGCGGCGGAGTTCACCGGTCAGACGGTCGGCCGGAACGTGTGCAACGTGCAGCAGTCTGCCGAGGTCGACGCGCTGATCGACTCGGCGGCAGACGAACTCGGCCGGATCGACGTCCTGGTCAATAATGCGGGCCTGGGAGGTGAGACGCCGGTGGCCGACATGACCGACGAGGAATGGGGCCGTGTCGTCGACATCACCCTCAACGGCACCTTCCGTGCCACCCGGGCCGCGCTGCGCTACTTCCGTGGTGTCGAGCACGGGGGAGTGATCGTGAACAACGCGTCCGTGCTCGGCTGGCGGGCTCAACGCGGGCAGGCGCATTACGCGGCTGCCAAAGCCGGGGTGATGGCGCTGACGCGCTGTTCGGCTGTGGAGGCCGCGGATTTCGGAGTTCGCATCAACGCCGTTGCGCCGTCGATCGCCAAACATCCGTTCCTCGCAAAGGTCACCCGCGACGAGCTCCTCGATGAGCTCGCATCGCGGGAGGCCTACGGCCGAGCCGCCGAAGTCTGGGAGGTCGCGGCCACCATCGCGATGCTCGCCAGCGACTACACCACCTATCTCACCGGCGAGGTCGTCTCGATCTCCAGCCAGCGTGCCTGACAACAGAATCGGAGCCCACGTGATGTCCACACCTCAGGCCTACATCATCGACGCCATCCGCACCCCGGTCGGAAAGCGCAACGGATCGCTTGCCAAGACCCACCCTGCCGACCTCGGTGCCCACGTCCTCTCGGCGCTGGTCGCGCGCACCGGCATCGACCCGAATGTCGTCGACGACGTGGTGTTCGGCTGCGTCGACGCCATCGGCCCGCAGGCCGGCAACATCGCCCGTACCGCGTGGCTGGCTGCCGGACTGCCACTGGCCATCCCCGGCACCACCGTCGATCGCCAGTGCGGGTCCTCCCAGCAGGCCATCCACTTCGCCGCGCAGGGGGTGATGAGCGGGACGCAGGACGTCGTCGTCGCGGGGGGTGTGCAGAACATGAGCGCCATCCCGATCTCGCAGGCAATGATCGCGGGACAGGAGTTCGGGTTCACCACTCCCACTGCGGAATCCGCCGGGTGGCGAGAACGGTTCGGCGACACCCCGATCTCGCAGTTCAACGGCGCGGACATGATGGCCACCAAGTGGGATATCACGCGCGAGGACATGGAGCGCTGGGCGCTGCAATCGCACGAGAGGGCCCGGACCGCGATCGCGGCCGGACGCTTCGAGAACGAGAACGTTCCGCTGGGCGACTGCCTGGTCGACGAATGTCCGCGTGAGACTTCGATGGCTAAGATGGCCGGGCTGTCGCCGCTGGCCGAGGGCTCGCGGCTCACCGCAGCGGTGTCGTCGCAGATCTCCGACGGCGCGTCGGCCACGTTGGTCGTCTCGGAGAAGGCGCTCAAGGAGTACGGCCTCACCCCGCGCGCCCGCATCCACCACATGTCGGTACGCGGCGACGATCCGGTGATGATGCTCTCCGCGCCGATCCCCGCGACGGCGTACGCGCTGGAGAAGGCAGGTCTGTCGATCGACGACATCGACGTTGTGGAGATCAACGAGGCGTTCGCGTCTGTCGTGCTGGCATGGCTGAAGGAGACCGGCGCGGACCCCGCGAAGGTCAACCGGAACGGCGGTGCGATCGCGTTGGGCCACCCGCTCGGCGCCACCGGGGCCAAGCTCTTCGCGACCCTACTCAACGAACTCGAACGCACCGGAGGCCGCTATGGCCTGCAGACCATGTGCGAGGGCGGCGGCACCTCCAACGTCACCATCATCGAAAGGCTCAGGTAAGGGCCGACCACCGGCAGCCAACATCGCCAACGCGCCCAGCACGAGGGCCGGGAGAAGCCAAAATCCTGCGCACTGACCTTCAAAGCCCGGCACGAATCCGGGCCGGCGATCAGGTATCTGACCACGGGTGTGGCCAGAACTACGTGATCTGACGCATACTGGGCTGTGAAGCGTGGGGGGTGTCGCTTGATGTCTCTCACAAACAGGCACTACGCGGAGGGACTCCATGACCAAGCCGGCAGAGATGAAGACATCGGCGGCGGCCGAGAACGTGTCGTCGGAAGAACACACGATGACCGAACTGCTGGAGATCCAGCGCGCGGCGTATCTGCGTGACGGAATCCCGGACGCGAGGACGCGGATCGACCGGATCACCCGGCTCTCGGCGCTCCTGCTCGACAACGCGGAGGAGATCTCGGAGGCGCACGAGGCCGACTTCGGGCACCGTCCGCGCGAGCTGACCATCGCCGCCGACGTCGTGGGCTGCATGCTCGACCTCACCCACCAGCGTCGCCACGTGAAGGAGTGGATGAAGGAGGAGAACGTCGCCCGACTGCAGGGGATCGGCGGCTTCAAGCAGCGTCTGCGCCACGACCCACTCGGCGTCGTGGGCATCATGGGTCCCTGGAACTTCCCGCTCCAGTTGACCTTCGTCCCGGCCGGTTCTGCTTTCGCTGCAGGCAACCGCGTGCTGCTCCGCCCGTCGTCGATTACCGCGCAGACCGCCGCCGTGATCGCCAAGCATGCGCCGAGCTACTTCTCGATCGAGGAATTCGCGGTCATCACCAGCGCGCACGGCTCTGGGTCGGACTTCGCGAAGCTGAAGGTCGACCACATGTTCTTCACCGGTTCGCCTGAGGTGGGTGCGTCGGTGGCGACCGAGGCCGCCAAGAACCTCATCCCGGTCACCTTGGAACTCGGCGGGAAGAACCCCGCGGTCGTCGATGTGGACGCCGACATCGACAAGGCTGCGAAGTTCCTCGCGGACGCGCGCATGGTCAACGGCGGTCAGGTCTGCCTGTGCCCCGACTACGTGTTCGTACCGGAGGCGAAGGTCGGCGAGTTCACCGAGAAGGTGATCGCCCGGTGGAAGGACAAGTTCCCGACGATCCGCTCCAACCGTGAGTACACCTCGACGATCAACGAGAAGAACTTCAACCGCATCGTCGGACTGATCGAGGACGCCGAGCAGCTCGGTGCGACCAAGCATCAGGTCATCCCCGTCGGTGAGTCGCTGCCGGATGCCGAGCTCCGCAAGATCCCGCCGACAGTACTCACCGGGGTCAAGGCCGGGATGAAGATCGAGGAGGACGAGGTCTTCGGTCCGGTGCTCACCGTGTACCCGTACCGGGAGCTCTCCGAGGTGATCAGCCACATCAGTAGCCATCCGCACCCGCTGACGATGTATTGGTCCGGCGATGACAACAAGCGCCTCGCCGAACTCGCCGACCGCACCAACAGCGGGTCCATCAACGCGAACGACTTCGCCACCAACCTGTTCAGCGGCGGGCTGCCGTTCGGTGGTGTCGGCAAGAGCGGTATGGGCAGCTATCACGGCAAGTTCGGTTTCGAGACTTTCAGTCACGCCCGCGCGGTGACGGTGTCGAAACTGCCGCTGTCGGTCGCCGAGATGATGTCCCCGCCGTTCACCGATCAGGATCGGAAGATGACCAACGGTCAGCTGAAGATGTGGAGCTGGCTGAATCGGCGGGCGGCCAAGAAGGTGAAGAAGTAAAGCCCACGAGTCACTGAGACCACCCGCCTGGCCGGGCTTGCTCACCAGCAGGCCCGGCCAAGCGCTTGCTAGGGTGGTTCAATGGCACCACGCGGCACCGTTTCTGGCTCCACCAGGCGTGACGAGCTCCTTGCGACCGCGGGCAAGATGTTCGCCGAACAGGGGCTGCGCTCGACGACGGTCCGTGACATCGCCGACGCCGCCGGCATCCTCTCCGGGAGTTTGTACCACCATTTCGACTCCAAGGAGTCGATGGTCGACGAGATCCTGCGCGGATTCCTTGACGGCCTGTTCGACCGGTACCGTGCCATCGCCGCGTCGGGTCTCTCGGCGACCGACACATTACGGCAACTCGTGGTCGCGTCCTTCGAGTCGATCGATGCCCAGCGCAACGCCGTCGCGATCTATCAGGACGAGGCCAAACGCCTTGCCGCACAAGATCGCTTTTCCTACATCGGCGAGCTCAACACGGAGTTCCGCGAGCTGTGGCGCGCCGTGCTCCAGCGCGGCGTCGACGACGGTGAGTTCCGTATCGACCTCGACGTCGAGCTCGCCTACCGTTTCCTGCGTGACACCGTGTGGGTGGCGGTCCGGTGGTATCGCCCGGGTGGGGCGCTGTCGGCCGATGACATCGCCGACCAATACCTGTCGATCGTGCTCAACGGCATCCTGCCGCGCTAGCCGTCGATCGTGCGCACCCCAACGTCCATCGCGCACGCCTCAACGTCGATCGTGCGCGCCCCAGCGTCGATCGTGCGCGCCTCAACGTCGATCGTGCGCGCCCCAGCGTCGATCGTGCGCGCCTCAACGTCGATCGTGCGCGCCCCAGCGTCGATCGTGCGCGCCTCAACGTCGATCGTGCGCGCCCCAGCGTCGATCGTGCGCACCTCGGCGCGGCCGTGCACGGTCGACGGAATTTCGTGCACGGTCGACGGGGTTGTCGCGTGTCGACCGTGCGGCCTCGGAGCTTCGGTCGTCCGCACCCGCCGGTTGATAGTGTGACCTGGGTTACGAGCATCGGAGGTTAGGTCATGGCGGAGGGTTTCACCCCGGAGACAACCGCGGCGGTCGCGACGGCGCGCCAACAGACGCTCGGCGATCTGCTGCGCCGCACCGCACTGCGTGTCCCGGGCAAGGCGGCGGTCATCAACGGTGACACGACGTTGACCTTCTCCGAGTTCGACACGGCGGTGAACCAGTGCGCGAACGCCCTCACGGCGCGTGGCCTGGTCAAGGGAGATCGTCTCGCCCTGGTCAGCCACAACTGCTGGCAGTTCGCGACCGTGCACTATGCGACCGCGCGTCTCGGTGTCGTCCTGGTTCCGGTGAACTTCGGGCTGGGAGCCGAGGAGATCGCATTTATCCTCGACCATTCCGGCTCGCGGATGGTGGTGGCCGAGGATGCACTGGTCCCGACGGTGGCCAAGGCCATGGAATTGTCCGGGCTCGCCGACGCGACCCGCGGCTACATCGCGATGGGCGCAACCGCGCCGGCCGAGGGCTGGGAGAACGTCGACGACTGGATCTCCGGGGATGCCACCGCGCCTGCGGTCGCGGTAGCCGACGACGACCCGCTGCGGCTGATGTACACCTCGGGTACCGAGTCGAGGCCGAAGGGTGTCCTATTGTCTTCGAAATCGTTGATCAGCCAATATGTTTCATGCGTCATCGACGGTGGGATGGCTGGTGACGACGTCGAGATCCATTCGCTGCCGCTCTACCATTGCGCACAGCTGGACTGCTTCCTGTCGGTGGACGTCTACCTCGGTGCAACCAGTATTATCCTGCCGGCCCCGGATCCGGCGTCGATCCTCGAGACCATCGAGTCGCGAAAGGTGACCAAGCTGTTCTGCCCACCGACCGTGTGGATCTCGCTGCTGCGGCATCCCGATTTCGATCACCGCGACCTGTCGTCATTGCGCAAGGGCTACTACGGCGCATCGGCGATGCCGGTCGAGGTACTGCGCGAACTGTCGCAAAGACTTCCCGACGTGAGTCTGTGGAACTTCTACGGACAGACCGAGATGTCCCCGTTGGCAACGATTCTGCTTCCTCATGAACAGCTCGAGCGCGCCGGGTCGGCCGGCCGGGCGGCACTCAACGTCGAAACGAGGGTCGTCGACGACGAGGACAACCCGGTCCCGACCGGTGAAGTCGGCGAGATCGTCCATCGCAGCCCGCATGCCTGCCTCGGCTACTACAACGACGAGGAGAAAACCGCCGCGGCCTTCCGCAACGGGTGGTTCCACTCCGGTGACCTCGGCATCATCGACGCCGACGGCTACCTCTCGGTCGTGGACCGGAAGAAGGACATGATCAAGACCGGCGGCGAGAACGTCGCATCCCGCGAGGTCGAGGAAGCCATCTATCTGCTCGACGGGGTGGCCGAGGTCGCGGTCTTCGGTGTGCCGCACCCGAAGTGGATCGAAGCGGTCACCGCGGTCATCGTGCCGAAGGAAGGTGTGACACTCACCGAGGAGCAGGTCGACGAGCACCTGGCGGGTGTCCTCGCCGGCTACAAGCGGCCGAAGTATGTCGTGTTCGCCGACGCGCTGCCGAAGAACCCGAGCGGCAAGATCCTGAAGAAGGACCTGCGGGTTCGTCACGCTGATATCGCCGGTTGAGTGGCTGGTCCTGGCTGTGGTCGCGGTGTGAGAGGCGTTCGGCGACGATAGTTGTCGCCGGGCATCGCTGGCACCGCGGCTGTAGCAGGTCGGGTGTGCGGCTGAGACCAGCGGGGGTGGGGTGGTTACTCGACCAGCGAGGGTGGCGGGGCGGGGCAGGTCATCCGAGTGAGCTGAGAACTTTCAGCCGCATATGCGCTTGCATCATGATCGACTGGATCAGCTCGTCGCAACTCGGTAGATCGTCGATCACGCCCACAACCTGACCCGACGCCAACACACCGGCCGCGGTGTTGCCCTCGACGAGTCCGGCGCGTAGCAGCATCGGTGTGTTGCCGGCCATGATGACCTGCTCCCAGGTCCGCTCGCCCGAGCGGCGCATGGTGCGGCCGTCGCGCAGCATCGTCGTCCACTTCATGCCCGTCAGCTGCTTGAACTCGTTGGCGTTCCGCGCCGCGGCGTAGAGCGACTTGATCCGGCTCCCGCTCTCCAGCGCTTCCACGAGCGGGGTGCGTAGTACCCGGTGCGGCACGCCGTCGACCTTGCGCGACACCACGGTGTCGCCAAGCCCGCGCGCGAGGTACTCCTGCTTGACCGCGTCCGGCACCGCACTGTCCGACGTCAAGAGGAACCGCGTGCCCATCGCGATACCCTCCGCGCCGTAGGCCAACGCGGCCACCAGCCCGCGGCCGTCGAAGAATCCGCCGGCTGCGACGACCGGCATCTCGACCCCCTTTTGTGCCAACGCGTCCAGTACCGACGGCAACAGCAGCGTCGTCGCAACCGGCCCGGTGTGGCCGCCGCCCTCACCACCCTGCACGATCACCGCGTCGGCACCCCACGACGCCACCTTGACCGCATGCTTGGCGGCACCGATCGACGGAATCACGACCACGCCGTGGTCCTTCAGCTTGGCGATCAGATCCTGCTTGGGTGCGAGCGCGAACGACGCGATCTTGACGTGTTCTCGGATGATGAGATCGATCCGCTCGGCGGCGTCGGTGGCGTCGGCGCGGATGTTCACCCCGAAGGGTTTGTCGGTCAATGATTTCGTCTTCGCGATCGCCGCCTCGAGCTCGCCGAAGGTCATCGTCGCCGACGCCAGGATGCCCAGACCGCCCGCATTCGACGTGGCCGAGGTCAGCGACGGCCCGGACACCCAGCCCATCCCGGTCTGCACGATCGGGTACTCGACGCCGACGAGTTCGGTGAACCGGGTGGTCATCCCGGCGGCGCGCGCGGTTGAGGTCATTTCACTTCTCGATTCCGGACACCCTTGGGATCGAGGAGATCTCGGATGAGCGTGAGTTCCTCGGCGGTCGGCATGCGGGTCGACGGGGCAGTGCTTAGTTCGGCGATCTCGAATCCGGTGTTGTCGGCGACCTCCTCGGCGCTGACGCCCGGATGCAGCGACCGCGCCCGCATCGTGTGGTCCGGGCCGTCGAAATCGAAGACGCCGAGATTGGTGACGACACGGTGGATGTGGTGATACCGGAACGCCGGATTGTCCGGGTCGACCCGGTCGTAACCCACCCCGCACACGATGTCGACCTCGTCGGTGAACACCCGCGGCGAGTGGCGGGCGACCCAGTAGCTTGTCGGGTGATTGAGGGTGTTGCCCGGCGCGCCACGTGAACCGAACATCTGACGCGTCGGCTGCTGCAGTGGCCCGAACGCCGACAGGTTCTGATTGCCGAACCGGTCGATCTGGTTGGCGCCCATGACCACATGGCGTCGGCCGGACGCCACCACGTCGAACACCTTCCGGAACGGCATCCATCCTTCGATCGGGCCCGACTTCCCGATGGCGGGGGTATCGGCCAAGATCAGTGCCTCGCCGTCGGTGATGAGCAGATCGGGTTCGGTGGTGAGTCGGGCAAGACGGGCGCCCAACAAGGGTATGGGCGCCATCGGCGAGGCCATGATCTCGCCTGCACCGGAGAAGATCTCGGCGCAGGCGACGACGCAGATCTCGGCGCGGGTGGTTTCTACAGGCTCAACCATCGGGGAAGAAGGCTCAACCATCGGGGAAGGTGACATCCCGGCTGTGGTGTTCACTGCTGATCCTCCTGTGCGCCTTGCCATTCGGTCACCGCGCGTTGATAGTCGGCCTCGTCGACCTCGAGGAACCGCTTCGAGAACGCCGCCCATTGCTCAGGGGTCTTGGCGGACTCGACGTAGAACCGCTGGAATCTCTCATCCCTGCCGTACTCGCCCGCAAACGTGAAGTGTGCTCCGTTCGGCGTGTGCACGACCCGCTCCACGTTCATGCGGTTCAGCAGCAGTCGTTGCGTCGGAACGCTTTTCACCAGTACCTCGGTGGAGACCAGTTGATCGGTCTCGAGGTAGCGACGATCGGCGGCGGCGCAGTACAGGTCGTCCATGTACGGGTCGACACCGGTGTAGGCGGCGTTGCCGCGCGAGTCGGCGAGATCGAGGTGGACGAAGGCGGCGTCGAGTCGCAACGCGGGCATGGCGATCAGTGTCTCTGCGCGACCGTCGAAGTCCGGATAAGGGGAGGTGACCGTCTTCAGCTCACCCTCCCAGAAGGTCGGCACGTCGGAGCCGAGGCCCGCGCGGATCGGGAGGAACGGGAGCCGTGCGGCGGCGGCCTCGAGTCCGCACTTCACCATGCCCTCGTCCATCTCGCGGGCCTCGATGGAACCGGAGGTACGCGCCGCCGCGAACCACGGGTCATAGAACGGCGCGGAGTCCAAGGACACGAAACCGTAGTAGGCGCGGCGCACCTTGCCTGCGGCGCACAGTAATCCGATGTCGGGCCCGCCGTAGGTGACGACGGTCAGATCGGTGACGTCGGAGCGGGCCAGGGCGCGCACGAGCGCCATCGGTTTGCGGCGTGAACCCCAGCCGCCGATGCCGATCGTCATTCCGTCGCGCAACTCACCGATGACGTCGTCGAGGGTGCTGGTCTTGTCGGTGGGTGCCGGTGTCATCAGGCATGGCCTCCATTGGCGTTCAACGCCTGACCCGTGGTTGATTGGGCCCGCTCGCTGCGCTCCCGGCGCCCGGCGGCGACGAAGGCGTCCCGATGCTCATCGGCGACTCCGGCAAGATTCAGCTCGAACGTGTAGCCCTGCTCGAGGCGGTAACTGCTCTTCACGTCGACCGGGTCGATGTGGTTGATGGCCTCCTTCGCCGCCCGGATGACCCGGGTGTCCTTGGCCGCGATCTTCTCGGCGACCTCCATCGCCGCGTCGAGGAGTTGCTCGCGCGGCACCACGCGGTACACCGACCCGAAGTGTTCGAGTTGCTGGGCGGTGACATTCTGCGCCGTGTAGTAGAGGGTGCGCATCAGGTGCTGCGGCACGAGCCGGGCCAGATGGGTGGCCGCGCCCAGAGCGCCACGGTCGACCTCGGGGAGACCGAACACCGCGTCATCGGAGGCGACGATGACGTCCGCATTGCCGACCAGCCCGATGCCGCCGCCGACGCAGAAGCCGTTGACCGCCACGATGACCGGTACCGCGCAGTCGTAGACCGCTGCGAACGCCGCCGCGCATCCGTGATTGGCGCCGATCAGGGCGTCGAAACCGTCGGTCGACTGCATCTCCTTGATGTCGACGCCCGCATTGAATCCGCGGCCCTCGGCTCGGAGGATCACCACATGTGTGGCCGGGTCGTCGCCGGCCGCGGTGATCGCATCGGCCAACTCGAACCATGCCGCCGACGGCAGGGCGTTGACCGGGGGATAGTCCACCGTCACCGTCACGATGCCGGTCGCGGCACCGCTGTCGGTGCGTGTCGTGGTGATCGGCACACCCGCTCCTTTCGAAGGATTGCAGACCGACCAAGCAAGTGCTTGGTTGTTTGGTAGGGTAGCACTCATGAACGCGCAGTCACAGGCGGCGGAGCGCCCCATGGGTTCACCCGCGGACGCCGAGCGCTCCATCGACCTGGGCCTCGAGAAGGCGGTCGTTCTGGTGACAGGCGGCACGAAGGGCGTCGGGGCCGGCATCGCGCGCGTGTTGGCCGAACTCGGTGCGGTACCGGTTGTCTGTGGCCGCAACCGGGTAGCGGACCTGGATTGCGAGTTCGTGTCGTGCGACGTTCGCGACGCCGATGCGGTCGACGCGATGGTCGCAGGCGTCGTCGAGACGCACGGACGTCTCGACGGCGTGGTCAACAACGCGGGTGGATCACCGTTCGCACTCGCCGCCGACGCCTCACCGCGCTTCGCGTCGAAGATCGTTGAGCTGAACCTGCTGGCGCCGCTCACGGTCGCCCGCGCCGCGCACGCGGTGATGCGCCATCAGGACGGTGGTGGCGCGATCGTCAACGTGTCCAGTGTGAGTGGGCATCGGCCCTCGCCCGGCACGTCGGCCTACGGCGCCGCCAAAGCGGGGCTTGACAACGCGATCACGTCGCTGGCCATCGAATGGGCGCCCCGGGTGCGGATCAACTCCGTGGTGTGCGGGTCGGTCCTCACCGAACGGGCGCACCTGCATTTCGGCGACGATGCGGGCGTGGCCGCGGTGGGAGCGACGATCCCCATGGGTCGGCTCGCGATGCCGGAGGATGTCGGTAACGCCGTCGCCTTCCTGCTCAGTCCACTCGCCGGATACATCACCGGCTCGACGCTGACCGTGCACGGCGGGGGCGAGAAGCCTGCCTTCCTGGCCGCGGCCACCGCGGGCAACCCGATGTGAGCGCCGACCGTACGAAACGCTTCGATGAAGGGAAAGGTCTTGACGGACAAGCTGAATGAGGGTCGGGTGGCGATCGTGACCGGTGCAGGACGGGGCATCGGACGCGCTCACGCGCTGGCCTTCGCCGCAGACGGCGCGCGGGTCGTGGTCAACGACTTCGACGCCGACTCCGCTCACGCGGTCGTGGCGGAGATCGTCGCCGCCGGCGGTGAGGCCGTCGCCGCGGTGGGAGACGTCGCCGACTGGGCGGGCGGGGCCGCACTGGTCGACGACGCCATCGCGCGATTCGGTCGCCTCGACATCCTGGTCAACAACGCCGGTTTCGTCCGGGACCGGATGCTGGTCGCGATGTCCGAGGACGAATGGGACGCCGTGGTGCGGGTGCATCTCAAGGGACATTTCGTGACGCTGCACCATGCCGCCGCCCACTGGCGCGCCGAGTCGAAGGCCGGTCGAACGCCGAGTGCCCGGATCATCAACACGACGTCGGGCGCCGGGCTGTTCGGATCCGTCGGGCAGGGGAATTACGTCGCCGCCAAGGCGGGTATCGCGGCATTGACCATCCAGGCCGCCGCCGAACTCGGCGGTTACGGGGTGAGGGTGAACGCGATCGCGCCGTCGGCGCGTACCCAGATGACGATGGGTGCGGGAGAGGCGATGGCCGCGCAGATGGCCGCGCCGACGGACGGGTCGTTCGACGTGATGGACCCGGCCAACATCTCACCGCTCGTGGTCTGGCTCGGTTCGCCGGAGTCGTCGGCGGTGACCGGGCGGGTCTTCGAGGTCGAGGGCGGGCGCATCACCGTCGTCGACGGGTGGCAGCGCAGCGCCGAGCACGACATCGGATCACGTTGGACGCCCGGCGAATTGGGCCCCGTCGTCGAGGAGATGCTGGCCAAGGCGCCGCACCCGGTACCGGTCTACGGCGCGCGGGCGCAGTGAACCCGAACGTTGATCCCCAGCGCGCCGCCGAGCGGGTCGCGGCCGCGAAGGCCTACGTCGATGCGCTGGTCAGCCACGACCCGTCCGGTGTTGCGCTGCACCCGGATTGCACGCGGGTCGAGCTGGGCGTCAAGACCGGCCGCAACGGCGCGCATGTCGCCCGCACTCTGGCCCGCGGGCCGCAGTTCCGGCTGATCCATCGGATCAGCGACTTCACCGCAGACGTCGACGGCCACATGGTCTCGACCCGTTACTGGGTCCACGTGCGCCCGAAACGGCTGGGCCTCGCGGCGCACGTCGTCGAGTCCTTCGTGGTCGATGAGGACAACCGGATCCGCGCGATCGTCGCGCGATTCGGGCTGCCCCGTCGCAGGGCCTGAGCGGGTCGCGGACGGCCGCCGCGAACCGGACAAGACGGGCGCGTTGCCTACGTCACATTTGGACTATGTGCACTATTTGGTCGTGTACGATCAATTCTCATGACGGGTTATACTGCGGCGATGACATCGCCCGACGGACAGGTAGTGGACTCCGGGGAATCACGTCCCCACGGGTGGCAGTACGTGAAGTACGCCTACGGCGCGAAGCTTCCTGCGTCCATGAACGCATGGGTGGAGAACGATCTCGCCGGCCCCGGCGCGGCGACCCGGATGGTGGCGCGCTGGGCGGTGCCCTGCATGGTCCTGCTCGTCCCGATGCTGTTCGTACCGGCGGACTGGTTCGTGCGGTTCAATATGACGCTGCCGATCCTCATTCAGTACGTCTTCTTCTCGGTGGTGCTCAACCGCGTCTACCGGCGCCATCGCCTCAGCCAGCACGGCCTCGATCCCGAGCTGGCCAACCGCCTGCAGAAGGAGAAGGACGCCGACCTGCACGAGGAGTACCTGCGCAAGTACCGGGGCCGCCCGCACGCATGACGTGCTCCGTGTTCCCGGGCGAGCGGAAATCCGTCGCGCCGCCCGAGGGCAACCCATGACAAATGCCCGCGCGAACCTCGGTTCGCGCGGGCATCGTCTGTTTCAGGGCCCGGGTTGGGTCGGCGCGACCCTCCGATCAGGAGCTGGGTGCCCGGACCACCATCGGGACGCCGGGGAACAAGGCCGCCATCTCCGAGCGCGACTTCCGCAGGCAGGCCGTGCCGTATCCCTTCTTGCGATGCTCCGGGTGAATCCAGATTCGAACGTCCACCTCACCGTTGGTGAGTTCGCCGAAGACCAGTCCGACCTTCTCATCGCCCTCGACACCGACCAGCCACACCGCATCCTCGTTCTCGACGCGTTCGGTGCCCTTGGCGATCTCCTCGCTCACCTCACCCGCCGGCGTGCCCGACCCGTCGCCGGCCACCTTGAGCTCCTCGGTGCGCACCGTGAAGATATCCGCGTCCTCGGTGGGGGAGAAGACCCGCAGTTCGAGGGTGTCGCCGCTGCTGGCGGGGCGTTCGGCGAGCGTGAACGTGAGCGCGTTGTTCAGGTCCTCGAGCTCGGCCAGGTTCTTGCGCCGCTCGTCCTTGGTCAGCTGATAGAAGGACATGCCCAGGATCGCCTCGGCGCCCAGGGTCGACTTGTCGAGCAGTGTGGCGATCGCCGAGACCGCCTCCTCGCGGTTCTCGGCGTCGACGATGGCGTCGAGCACCTCGTGGCGACGTTCGAAGGCGGTCAGGAGGGCGTCGGTGATGTCGCGGCGGGTGGTCGCAAGATCCAGATCGGTCATGATGTGGATCCTAGTTCAGTGTCGCCGCGTATGCCGTGGCGGACGCAACCCGGAATTCCATCAAATAGAACATGTTCGTCTGCCAAGTTCGCCCTGATGATTCAGGGTAAGTGCATGTCAAGACTATTTTGTGATGGATCGTCTACCGCAAATCTGTAACACGTCCTAGTGTGGTGTGCATGACTGACGGACGTGACGCGACCTCGGAGTTCGACCATCTGCGCGGCGGCACCCATCTCGGTGACCTTCTGGTGGCGGCGTTGCGCAGGCACGCCGCACGTAGAGTGCTCGTCCTCGGCGACACCGAGCTCACCGGGCGCGAGATGGCCGACGCGATCAGCCGCTATCAGCAGGCGTTCGAGGCGCTCGGCGCCGGTACCGGCTCGACCGTCGGGTTGCTGGCGCTCAACCGGCCCGAGGTCTTGCTGGTCATCGGTGCCGGACAGACCCAGGGCTGGCGCCGGACGGCGCTGCATCCGCTCGGTTCGCTCGACGACCACGCCTACGTCCTCGCCGACGCGGGTGTCACCACCCTCGTGATCGATCCGATCCCGATGTTCGTCGAGCGTGCCGTCGCCCTCGTCGAACGCGTGGACAGCCTCAAACAGGTGCTGACCCTCGGCCCTGTCCCCCAGGCGCTCGCCGCGGTCGGCCGCGACGTCATCGCCGAGGCGCAGAACTTCCCGCCGAAGCCGCTCGTCGCCGCCGAACTCCCACCCGACCACATCGTCTCGATCACCTACACCGGCGGCACCACCGGCAAGCCGAAGGGCGTCATCGGCACCGCGCGGGCGATGTCGACGATGACCCAGATCCAGCTATCGGAGTGGGAATGGCCGGACAATCCCCGTTTCCTGATGTGCACGCCGCTCTCCCACGCCGGTGCGGCCTTCTTCGTGCCGACCCTGATCAAGGGTGGGTCGATGGTCGTGCTGGCGAGGTTCGATCCCGCGGAGGTGCTGCGGACCATCGAACAACAGCGGATCACCGCGACGATGCTGGTGCCGTCGATGCTGTATGCGCTACTCGACCACCCGGACTCACAGACCCGCGACCTGTCGTCGTTGGAGACGGTGTATTACGGTGCGTCCCCGATCAATCCGGTCCGGCTTGCCGAGGCCGTCGAGCGGTTCGGGCCGATCTTCGCACAGTATTACGGCCAGTCCGAGGCGCCGATGGTGATCAGCTATCTCGGCAAGAACGATCATCCGAAACCGGGCGAGGATCCCCGTCGGCTCAGCAGTTGCGGTCGGCCGTCGGCCTTTCTGCGGACCGCATTGCTCGGGCCCGACGACAAGCCGGTGGCCCCAGGTGAACCGGGCGAGATCTGTGTCGCGGGACCGCTTCTGGCGGGCGGCTATTGGGGGTTACCCGAGCAGACCGCGGAGACCTTCCGCGATGGCTGGCTGCGCACCGGCGACGTCGCCCGCGAGGACGCCGACGGTTTCTGGTACATCGTCGACCGCACCAAGGACATGATCGTCACCGGCGGCTTCAACGTCTTCCCCCGCGAGGTGGAAGACGTTGTCGCCGAACATCCCTCGGTGGGTCAGGTAGGCGTGATCGGGGTGCCCGACGACAAATGGGGGGAGGCGGTCACCGCCGTCGTCGTGCTGCGCGCCGACGCCGACGGCAGCGACGCGAGCCGCGAGCGCATCACCGGCGAGATCCAGCAGGCGGTCAAGGACCGCAAGGGAGCGGTGCAGGCGCCCAAGCGGGTGATCTTCGCCGGAGCGCTGCCGCTCACCGCACTGGGCAAGCCTGACAAGAAGGCGCTGCGCGCGCAGTTCTGGGAGACCGCCGGGCGTGGCGTCGGCTGATCATCTGGCTGATCATCCCGAATAGGACACCCGTAACTCCTTGACGCCGTGCAGCCACCCCGACCGGACCCGACGTGGTTCGGCCAGCTTCGCCATGTCGGGGACGAGGTCGGCCAGCGTGTTGAACATCAGGTTCACCTCGAGCCGCGCGAGATTGGCGCCGATGCAGAAGTGAGCGCCGTTGCCGCCGAAGCTCAGATGCGGGTTCGGGTCGCGGGTGATGTCGAAGGTGAACGGGTCGTCGAAGACCGTCTCGTCGTAATTGGCCGAGCTGTAGAACAATCCGACCCGCTGCCCGGTGGTGATCGCCACCCCGCCGACCTCGGTGTCGGTCATCGCGGTGCGCTGGAAGCAGTGCACCGGTGTTGCCCAGCGGATGATCTCGTCGACGGCCGTCACCGGCCGGTCCCGCCGGAAGAGCTCCCACTGTGCGGGATGGTCGAGAAAAGCGTTGACGCCGTGCGTGATCGCGTTGCGGGTCGTCTCGTTGCCGGCGATGACGAGCAGCATGACGAAGAAGCCGAACTCGATGTCGCTCAGCGCGTGCCCGTCGATGTCGGCCTGCACCAGCGTGGTGACGAGGTCGTCGCGGGGATGGGCGCGTCGGTCGTCGGCCATGTCGAACGCGTAGGCGAGTAACTCGACATTCGCGGTGAAAGGGTCGTATTTGATGTCGGGGTCCTCGCCGTTGGTCATGGCGTCGGCGAGGTCGCACAGGTAACCGCGGTCGGCCGCCGGGACGCCGAGGAGATCGAGGATCGCGCGCAGCGGCAGATGGATCGCGACGTCCTCGACGAAGTTGCCGGCGCCCTTCTCGGCCGCCGCGGCCACGATCTCGCGGGCCTCGGCTGCCAGCCGCTCCTCGAGTGAGGACACGGCCCGCGGGGTGAACATGCGCGAGACGATCTTGCGCATCCGGGTGTGTTCCGGCGGATCCATGTTCAGCAGGAACGCCCGCGACCCCTCGATCTGCTCCCGGGACGCGTACTCCGGGAACCGCATCAGCGCGCCCTTCTCGCGGTTGGACCACGTGGTGGTGTCCTTGGAGATCGCCCGGATGTCGGCGTGCCGGCTGATCACCCAGAACCCCTCGTCATCGAAGAATGCCGGGCCGATGGACTGCGGATTCCACCAGACCGGTGCCGTCGCGCGTCGTTCCGCGAACTCCGCCAGTGGCAGCCCGCGTTCGAGCAGATCCGGGTCGGTGAAGTCGATGTCGTCGGTGCGCCGGGTGGTCGAAGTGGTCATGGCGTCCTCGCGATCCCGTGTGTGGTTGCTCACACGACCATACACCTGTCGATGATATGTATCGTCTACGTCGCGTTCTCGGCTTGCCACCGCCATCGGTGGTCATCAATATAGATGTATGTCAATTCAGACCGATGTCGATATTTCCGGGACCGCGGCCGGGCTGAAGGCCCTCGGTGACCCCGTGCGTCTGCGGTTGCTGCAGGAGCTTGCAGGTCGCCCGGGCGGCGAGTCGTGCGTGTGCGACCTGCTGGAACTGTTCGATCTCTCCCAACCGACGATCTCCCATCACCTGAAGGTGCTGCGGGGGGCCGGGCTCGTGGTCTCCGAGCGTCGCGGCACCTGGATGTACTACCGGGTGGTCACCGATGCCGTGCGGCAACTCTCCGATGCCCTTCGTGCCATGGCGGTGGTGTCGGGTTCTGTGGAGGAATGCCGATGAGCCAGACACATGAAGTGGTCGTCGGCCGCCTCTCCACCCTTGATCGATTCTTGCCGCTGTGGATCGGCGCGGCGATGGCCGTGGGGCTGCTGTGGGGTCGGCTTGTCCCGGGCACCGGGGAGGCGTTGAGCGCGGTCGAGGTGGACGGGATCTCGTTGCCGATCGCGGTCGGCCTGCTGGTGATGATGTACCCGGTGCTGGCCAAGGTCCGCTACGACCGGCTCGACACCGTCGTCGGCGACCGTCGACTCCTGGTGGGTTCGCTCGTCCTGAACTGGCTGATCGGCCCGGCGCTGATGTTCACGCTGGCCTGGCTCATGCTGCCGGACCTGCCGGAATACCGCACCGGGCTCATCGTCGTCGGCCTGGCCCGCTGTATCGCGATGGTCATCATCTGGAACGACCTGGCCTGCGGTGACCGGGAGGCCGCCGCGGTGCTGGTGGCGATCAACTCGATCTTCCAGGTCGTGATGTTCGCGGTGATGGGCTGGTTCTACCTCTCGGTGCTGCCGGGCTGGCTCGGTCTGGAGACGACGGGCATCGAGTCCTCGCCCTGGGAGATCGCCAAGTCGGTGCTGATCTTCCTCGGTATCCCGCTCGCCGCCGGGTTCTTGACCCGCCGGTTCGGCGAACGGTTCAAGGGCCGCACCTGGTACGAGGAGAAACTGCTGCCGAAGCTGGGGCCCTGGGCGCTCTACGGGTTGCTCTTCACCATCGTGGTCCTCTTCGCGCTGCAGGGTGACCAGATCACCTCGCACCCCTGGGACGTCGTGCGGATCGCGGCGCCGCTGCTGGTCTATTTCGCGGTGATGTGGGGTGCCGGCTACCTCTACGGTGCGGTGGCGCGCCTCGGCTATGCGCGCACGACCACCATGGCGTTCACCGCCGCCGGCAACAACTTCGAGCTGGCGATCGCCGTCGCCATCGGCACCTGGGGTGTCACCTCGGGGCAGGCGCTGGCCGGGGTCGTCGGCCCCCTGATCGAGGTCCCTGTCCTGGTCGGGTTGGTGTATGTGTCGCTCGCCCTGCGCGGGCGCGGGCCGTTCAGAGACGACGAGCGGCCGTTGGAGGACGAACAGGTGAGGGCGTCGTCGTGACCGATCGTCCGTCGGTGGTGTTCGTCTGCGTGTCCAACCGGGGCAAGTCGGTGATGGCCGAAGGCCTGATGAGAAGGGTCGCGGGCGACCGGTTTGACGTGTCCTCGGCGGGCACCGAGGCGAAGGTCGGCGGCAGTGTGAACGAGCTGTCGGCCGAGGTGCTCGCCGAGCTCGGTGTCGACATCACCGGCCACGCCCCGCGTCAACTGACCGGCGAGATCGCGGCGGCGGCCGATCTGGTCGTCGTCGTCGGGACCGCGGCGCGGGTTGATCCGCCGCCCGGTGTGGCGGTCGAGGTCTGGGACACCGACGAACCGTCGCTACGCGGGATCGACGGGATCGAACGGATGCGGATCATCCGCGACGACATCGCCGAGCGCGTCGGCGAGTTGGCCGAACGGCTGAGCGTCCGGTCCTGAGTCCGGGCCGACGTACCGCACGGCGTTCCGCGGAACGCCGTGCGGTACTCACGGGCCAGGATCACCCGCTCGCCGACTCAGCAGCACGCCTCGGCGGTGGGCGTGCCGGCATTGGCGGCGGCCGTGCCGCCACAGCACACCGAACCGTTCGTCGGCTCATCGTCGACGAGAAGCGAAGGGCTGGTACCGAACTCCTCGGTATCGGCGAGCACGGTGTAGACCTCCCAGCGTTCGGAGTTCGGGCCGGTCACCCACACCTTGTCCTGCGTGGCGAAGCAACACGTGGTGTTGATCTCCTCCTGAGTGAGCAGACCGCGCTCGGTGAGTCGACCGATCTCGCCGTGGACCTGCTCGCTGGATTCCACCTCCACCCCGAGGTGATTGATGGACCCGCCCTTGCCGGGATTCTCGATCAGCACGAGCTTCAACGGGGGCTCGGCGACCGCGAAGTTCGCATACCCCGGCTTCCGCTTCGCGGGTTCGGCATTGAACAACGCCGAATAGAACTCGACCGCCGCATCCAGATCATCGACGTTCAATGCCAGCTGCACACGTGACATGCCGACCACCTCCACTTGTGAGACATATATCGAATTAGGGACAAGGCAAGAATGCCACCTTTTCGACATATGTCAAGACTCTGGCGTACTCTGTGTACATGCCGAAAGCGTTGCCCGTCCTCGATGTGAGTGCCCCGATCTGCTGCTCGCCGGTGTCGGCGGCGCCGATGACCGATGATGAGGCGCTCGAAGTGGCGTTGCGGCTCAAGGCCTTGGCTGATCCGGTTCGGATCCGGTTGCTGTCGATCCTGATGACCAGCGGTGACGGCGCGTTGTGCACCGGTGACCTCGCGCCGGCGGTGGGGCTGTCGGAGGCCACGGTGTCCCATCACCTCACCCAGCTCCGCAAGGCGGGGATGGTGGAGTCGGTTCGGCAAGGGATGAACGTGCACCACAGCGTGCGCACCGAGTCGCTCGAGGCGCTGCGTCGCGTGCTCGCCGTCGACTGCTGCTGACAACGCACCACGCCGACGCCACCTGCGCACGATGTGGGAAATGATCAGCGGGACCAGCTCTCGGCCGGGATGCGGCGCTTGACGCCGATTGAAATGCGCATCGACAATCTGATATGGCGTTTTACGGCAGTCAGTACGATCCCGCGGCTCCGCGCAGCGTGTACCAGTCGATCGCCGACGATACCACCGAGATCTATCTGACGGAGCAAACCGTCGTCTTCCTGACCACGGGCTTCGACCGGATGGCCGAACGGGAGTTCTGCGTGGCATGCCCTGCCGAGCTGTTGTGCGCTGCGGCCGAGGGCGAGTTGAACAGGTTGGCCCCGAACACCTGCCGCGACGTGGCGCCGTCGCGTCGACGGCTCGCAGTGCAAACGCTGAATGGCATGAGCATCTCGACCGTCGATCGCCCGGAAGGCGAGGACATCTGCTTCGGCAGGGTGGTAAACGCCATCGAACGCGAGTATCTCTTCGAAGCTGCGAGTACGCCGAACGTCACCGACCCGCTCGATCCAGCGACCCGTCGGCTATTCTGGCTGGCCGACCGGGTTCGCGCGTTCACCCGGGACGTCGCCGGTCGGCTGGCAAGCGGACAGCATCTCTAGACGGGATCGGGTGAATATGCTGGGCGGCAAGCGGTTTCAGCCGACCGGACACCCGGAGTACCGCACCGGGAGATCCTTCACCCCGTTGAGCCAGCCGGACCGCACGCGGCGCATCTCGCCGACGCGGCCGATGTCGGGCAGGTTGTCGGCGATCGCGTTGAAGACGAGGTTCAGCTCGAGGCGGGCCAGGTTGGCGCCGATGCAGAAGTGGGCGCCGTTGCCGCCGAACGCGAGGTGTGGGTTGGGGTCACGGGCGATGTCGAACGCGAAGGGGTCGTTGAACACGTCCTCGTCGTAGTTCGCCGAGCTGTAGAACAGGCCGACGCGTTGCCCCGCGGCGACGTCGAACCCGCCGACCCGGGTATCGGCGAGCGCGGTTCGCTGGAATGCGTGCACCGGCGTGGCCCAGCGCAGGACCTCGTCGACGGCCGTGGCGGGCCGTTCCCGACGATAGAGCTCCCATTGCTGCGGGTGATCGAAGAAGGCGTTCATGCCGTGACTCGTCGCGTTGCGGGTGGTCTCGTTGCCGGCCGTGATGAGCAGGATCACGAAGAACCCGAATTCCGCCTCGTCGAGGGCATCGCCGTCGAGGTCGGCCTGCACGAGGGTGGTCACGATGTCGTCGGTGGGAGTGCGGCGGCGTTCCTCGGCCATCGCGTAGGCGTAGCCGAGCAGTTCGGCATTGGCGGTCGTCGGATCGATCGTCTGATCGGGATCGTCGCTGTTGATGATCGCGTCGACGAGTTCGTGAATCCGGGGTCGGTCGGGGTTCGGAACGCCGATCAGATCCATGATCGCCTGCAGCGGAAGGTGAATCGCGATGTCGTCGACGAAGTTGCCGTCGTCCTTCTCGGCGGCGGCCAGCACGATCTCCCGGGCCGATGAGGCAAGGCGTTCCTCCATGGAGGCCACCGCCCGCGGGGTGAACAGGCGCGAGACGATCTTGCGCAGGCGGGTGTGGGTGGGTGGATCGTGGTTGATCAGCAGCGCCTTGGTGAACTCGATCTGGTCGGGCGTGACGTAGTCGGGGAGGCGGATGATCGCCCCGTTCGCATTGGTCGACCACAGCTGGTGGTTCTTGGAGATCTCCCGGACGTGCGCGTGCTTCGAGATGACCCAGAACCCGCCGTCGGTGAAGCCCGACGTGCCCTCCGGCTGCGCGTTCCACCACACCGGTGCGGTCCGCCGGAGCTGCGCGAACTCCTCGATCGGCATCCCGCGCTCGATGAGGTCGGGGTCGGTGAAGTCGAGTCCGGGTCGCAGCGGGCAGGCACTCGTGGTCGTGGTCATGGGGTCCTCGCAGTCACGCCGTTGTGCTTCAGGTCACCACACCATACATGAATTGATCAGGTGTATGGTCTTTACACGCCCTGGGAATGTCACTCATCGTCCTGGTCACGATTGGCCCCTCGATCTCGGGTGGATCGGACATCGGCACTAGGCTCAACAGGTATGCGGACCCATGGTTGGGGCGGCAATGTGCCGGTCGACGACGAGGAGGCAGTACGCCGAATCCTCGATGCGACGCGCGAGGCCATCGACCGGCAGGGTCCGAGCGTGAGTCTGGCCGATGTGGCGCGCGCCCTCGGAGTCACCCGGCAGACGATCTACCGATACTTCCGCGGGACCGACGAATTGCTCTCGGCGACCGCCCACGATGCGACGGACGACTTCCTCGACCGGGTCATGCAACGACTGCGCGGCATCTCCGAACCCGATCGCGCCACCGTCGAAGCGGTGTTGGCGGTCCTCGACGAACTCGGCAACGACCGCTACGTCGGCCTGTTGCTCGCCGAGGAACGTCTGAGTCTTCCCGCGGTCGGCGACGTGACGTCGGAGATGGCCCACCGACTGGCGGGGACGATGGTGGAACGACTCGACGTCGATTGGGCGGGGCGGGGATTCAGTGAGGCCGACCTCGACGACGTGATCGACATCGTGCTGCGGACCGTGCAGTCCCTCGTGCTCGATCCGGGTACACCGCGACGGTCCGAGGAAGAACTCCGACGGTTCGTCGACCGGTGGATGGGTGCCGCCGTGCGTTCGATGTCGAGCGGGTCGGTCAGCGCGGCTCGCAGATGACCACCGGGATCGTCCGATCCGTCCAGGCCGCGTAGGTGTCGAAGTCGGCGTAGATGTCGACGAGTTGCGGCCACAGCTCGACGCGTTCGGCGGCCGACGCCGTGCGCGCGATCAGCTCGTGCACATCGCGTCCGACCTCGACGATGACCTCCGGGTTGGCAACGAGGTTCAGATACCAGGCCGGGTTCGTCGGCAACCCGCCCTGGGAGGCGACCAGTACGAAGGCGTCGTCCGTGCGCAGGTAGATCAACGGGGCCGTGCGGGCCTCACCGCTTCTGCGGCCGATGGTGGTCAGCAGACAGACCGGCGCCGGGTTTCGGAAGCCGGCTCCGACCCGCCAGCGGTTGCCGAGCCGGCCGCCGGTAGCCCGGTAGAGCCGGGTGTTCAGGCGCGATCCGACCTTGATCAGCGACGCCACCACCGCCGAGTCGAGTCCCTTCGGTCGCGTGTCGGGGTCCAGCAGCGGCATCAGATGCGCTCGATGATCGTGCCGGTGGACAGTGCGCCACCGGCGCACATGGTGATCAGTGCGGTCTGGGCGTCGGAGCGTTCGAGTTCGTGCAACGCGGTGGTGATCAGGCGGGAGCCGGTGCTGCCGACCGGGTGGCCGAGTGCGATCGCGCCGCCGTTGACGTTCACGATCTCCATGTCGGCGTCGTGCACCTGCGCCCAGCTCAACACCACCGACGCGAAGGCCTCGTTGATCTCGACGAGATCGATGTCCGACATCGTCATCCCGGACCGGGACAGGACACGCTCGGTCGCCTGCACCGGGCCGTCGAGGTGATAGTACGGTTCGGCGCCGACGAGTGCCTGCGCTCGGATCCGCGCGCGGGGCGTCAATCCCAGTGCGCGTGCCTTGGTCTCGTCCATGATGAGTACGGCCGCCGCGCCGTCGGAGATCTGCGAAGACGTCCCCGCCGTGTGGATGCCGCCATCGAGGACCGGCTTCAGGCCGGCCAGTGACTCGCGGGTGGTGTCACGCAACCCCTGATCGCGGGTGACGTCGATGATGTTGCCGGTGAGTTCACCGTCGCGCGTGCGTTCCGGGGCCTTGAGTGTCAGGATCTCGCGGTCGAAGCGACTTTCCGCCCAGGCCTGCTTGGCCAGCCGCTGACTGCGTTCCCCGAGCCAGTCGGTGTCGTCGCGACTGATCCCGCGTCGTCGGGCGATGCGTTCGGCGGCCTCGAACTGGTTCGGCATGTCGATCTGCCAAGAATCTGCGTGATACGGCCCGGCCTCGGTGCCGACGTTGGCGCCGAGCGGCACTGTCGACATCATCTCCACGCCGCATGCGACTCCGATGTCGATCGTGTCGGTCGCGATCAGTCCGGCGATGAGGTGATTGGCCTGCTGCGCCGAGCCGCATTGGCAGTCGATGGTGGTGGCGCCGGTCTGGTCAGGAAGCCCGGCCAACAGCCAGGACCTGCGGGTGATGTTGCCCGCCTGGGCGCCGGCCTGGGTGACGCAACCGCCGATCGCCTGTTCGACGAGCGCCGGATCGATGCCCGCCGTCTCGACGAGTCCGCGCTGGGTGATGCCGAGCAGCTCCTCGGGATGCAGTCCCGACAGCCAGCCGCCCCGCTTGCCGATCGGCGTTCGCACTGCCTCGACGATCACCGGCACACCCATACCCAGCTCCTTGCTCGACCCGTTCACCCGTCACCATCAAACTAGAACAAGTTCGCATGTGCGTCCACGTGGGGGTCGCCCGGTCTCTGCATGTCGGGGCGGGTATCCCGGAGTTCGACTAGAACAAGTTCTCATTCTGATCGGTCATCCGGGTAGCAGTGTGCTCTAATGAGACTGGAACAGGTTCTAATCTCACAGCGAGGTGGTGTGACGTGGCCCAGACCAAGGGTGCGACAACCAATGCAGCGGGGGGCGCTGCGGCCAGATGTCCGTTCATGGACCAGGAAGGGTGGGACTTCACCAGTCCGGACCTGCTCGAGCGGGGTATCCCGGTCAACGAGTTCGCCCAGCTCCGCAAGACCGCGCCGGTCTGGTGGAATGCGCAGCTTCCCGGGAAGGGGGGTGGCTTCCACGACGGGGGGTACTGGGTCATCTCCAAGCATGCCCACATCCGGGAGGTCTCGAAGAACAACGACGACTGGGCGACCGCTCCCAACGGGGTCATCATGCGGTTCGACGACGACATGTCACCCGAACAGCTCGACGTCACCAAGGCACTGCTGATCAACCACGATCCGCCGGACCACACGCGTCTGCGCAAGCTGGTGTCCAAGGCATTCACTCCGCGAGCGGTGCACTCGCTGGAGGAAAAACTCGACAATGCGGCCCGCACCATCGTCGGCAAGGCCGCGGAGAAGGGGACCGGCGACTTCGTGCACGACGTCGCCGTCGATCTTCCGCTGCTGGCGATCGCCGATCTGCTGGGCGTTCCCGAGGTCGACCGGGAGAAGCTGTTCAACTGGTCGAATTCGATGATGAACTACGACGATCCGGAGTTCACCGCCGATCCGGAGATGGCCTCCGCGGAGATCCTCGGCTACGGCTACAACATGGCCGAGGATCGTCGGAAGTGTCCCGTCGACGACATCGTCTCGACCCTGGTGAACGCGGACATCGAGGGGCAGGCGCTCGACGAGACCGAGTTCGGGTTCTTCTTCATCCTGCTGACGGTCGCCGGCAACGAGACGACACGCAACGCGATCAGCCACGGCATGAACGCGTTCCTCGAGAACCCCGACCAATGGGAACTCTTCAAGGCCGAGCGGCCCGCGACCGCCGTCGACGAGATCGTCCGGTGGGCCACGCCGGTCAATTGTTTTCAGCGCACCGCCAAACGTGACACCCAGGTCGGCGGGGTCGACATCGCCGAGGGCCAGCGTGTCGGGCTGTTCTACGGGTCGGCGAACTACGACGAGGACGTCTTCGACGACCCGTTCCGGTTCAACATCATGCGAGATCCCAACCCGCACGTCGGATTCGGTGGTAACGGCGCACACTTCTGCGTCGGTGCGAACCTCGCCCGCATGGAGATCAACCTGATGTTCAACGCGCTGGCCGACATCGTGCCCGACATCGCGCGTCTGGAGACCCCGCGTCGTCTCCGGCATGGCTGGATCAACGGCGTCAAAGAACTCCGGGTCGACTACGGGACGAAATGACCACGCAGGGAACGAGCCTGGATGACTCCACGCCGGCGTACCTGAACATCGACCGGGAGAATCATCCCGCGGTGGTCGCCGGACGGCGATCGCGCGAGTTCGTGGCATCCCGCGACAAGCAGGCGTGGGTCGACAACTTCGCCGTCGAGGGGTCGGTGGAGGACCCGGTCGGTCCGTCCATGTTCGATCCCGAGGGCAGGGGATTCCACGGGCACGCGCAGATCGCCGACTTCTGGGACAAGTCCATCGCGACGACCGAGCGGATCGAGTTCGTCTTCGACGACGAGATCATCTGCGGCAACGAGGTCGCCTACGTCGGCACCATCGTCACCCACATCGCGGGATACATCTCCGAGGCGCACGGTGTGTTCACCTACCGCGCCGACGCCGACGGGAAACTCGTTGCACTGCGAGCATTCTGGGAGGTCGAGAAGACGATCAACTCGGCCCGCCCCGCCTGAGCTCTCGGTTCGCGCCGACGGCACCCGGTTTTCCGCCGACGGCACCCGGTTCTTCGCCGACGGCACCCAGCTTTTCGCCGACGGCACCCGGTTCTTCGTCGACGGCACCCAGCTTTTCGCCGACGGCACCGGCGTTTCCGCCGACAGCACCACCCGGTCGTCGGTCCTCACGCCGTGGGGATGCGCGGCAGGTTGCTGAGATTGTTCGCGGTGGAGTCGTCGCCGACCGTGCGCAGATATCGGCGGCCGCGGCTGCTGTGCGCGACCACGATGGGGACTTCCTTCCCGGTCGTGGTCACCGAGGGATCGAGTTCCAGCGTGATCCGGTCCTTCAGGATCAGGTGTGCGGCATCGGCGATGGTCAGTTTCCACAGCCGGCCGTCGTCGGTGAAACCGCCAACCTGTTGGGACACGTAATCCGGGTCGCCGGCGGGCCGACGGCGGTCGGGCTCGAAGAACGAGACCTTGAGCCGCCTGGCGAGAGGCGCCAGGAATACGCGCAGGAAGCCGTCCTGCAGCAGCACTGTGGTGGGTGAATAGCCCTCGAGTGGCAGGGCGTCGCCACCCGGTTTCGACTTGTCGTCCACGAACTTGTCGAGCCCGTCGCTCACCTTCGCATCGATGACGAAGTCGTCCAGCGCCGCCAGTGCGAGGACGCTCACCGGGTAGCCGATCAAGAACGCCGAGATCAGCGCTCCCTCCAAGGTGAACGCAATGCTGGCCGATGCGGCCGCGGCGATGGCGAACCCGACGACGCCGAGAGCAATCCCGATCGCGATGCCCAGCAGCACCCCGAGTGGTGTGATGTGGCTATCCGATCGTTTGAACGGTTCGCCGAAAAGCTGTGGTTTCACCCCGATCTCGGTCGGCAGCGCATTCTTCTCCTCGGCGATCTCCTTCTGTTCCTCCTCGATCGCGTCGGTGTCGCCGCCGGCGCATTTCTCTGCACTCAGCTCGCGCAATCGCGCGTTCATCTCGGCGAGCGTGCGCGGCGGTTGCAGGTCCGGGGGCAGTTCGCCGTCCAGTGGGTCGCGGGGGACCTCGCCGCGATCGAGGTCGAATACCAGACCGAATTCGATGAACCATCCGTAGAGCGTTCCGTCCCCTTCGGCGTGTCCGTGGATGTTCAGCACTTCATGATCGAGGTCGGCATTGAACTCGATGACGGCGCTGAACTGGTCGAGGGTGCCGTCCTCACCGTTTACGTCGATGGTCACCGGGTGCGCCAGTAGACATCCGGCGTCGGGGTCGAAATCGGATTCGTCCAGACACAGCGAGGAGATCTGCGACGCGCGGATCGAACGCAGGAGGGCGAACCCGGCGCGCATGAACCCGACCGTCTCGTCGGTGCTCAGTGCCAGCACGGACGGTGGAAGGGGTTCGGGCAGTACGGGAATGGTCTGGATCTGTACCTGCATCGATTCCTCGGCGGTCGAGGAGGCCTGACGCGTGAACAGCCGGACCGCCCCGTCGATCTGCATCGGGTCACCCGACGATCCGGTGGGATCGACCGGGGTCGGTGTGGGGAGCAACGATGCCGCAGAGGTTCCGTTGTCGCCGAGCGTTGCCAGTTTTGCCACGACACCTTTGGCGAGTTCGCCGGCGACCGTGTCGATCGGATCGATGCCGGCGGTTCGCAGCAACGTTCCGACGACGGAATTGTTGATGCAGTTCTGTTCGGACCGGGTCAGCTCCCAGACGACGTGCGGCTCCATCCCGGTCAGCTCCACACGGCCACCGGGCTGTTGCGCCACGTCGGGACCAAACATCTCAGACGCGCCGGGACCCGCCGGATCGGCATCGAGCGTCGGACCCGATTGCTGGGCGAAGTCGATGACCACGTTCTGATGCGGGCGGTTGTCGATGGTCGTATCGACGCGCTCGATGGAGTCATGAATGACCAGACGACCGAAGAGCGGGATCTCGTTGAAACGGATTTGCCTTCCGTTGCAGGCGGTCGGTGCTCCCGACGGCACCGGCAGTCCCAGCACCTTCGTGACCACCAGTACCGAATCCGGCAGACCGAGCTCGGCAGGGTGGTCACCGAGCCGCAGATCGAACGCGAGATGCCGCTCGAGATCCGTGGTGGTGCTGCCGTCGCGGGCTCGCCACCGTCGCCCGCTGTCGTCGATGTGGAACCACACCCGTGACACCGCGACGTGCAGGCGTGCCTCTCCTTCGATCACCGCCAGCGCTTCGAAGGGCTGCGGTGGGATCGACTGCGGTGGCAGTCGACCGATGAACATCTCCTCGACGACCGTGCGGTGGAGTTCGATCACAGTATCCGGGTTCTCCATCAGTGCTCCAACCTGCCTTGGTCGGGTCGATGTCGGGGACCCGTCGTCGGGGTGGGACGGAACTCGACGTTCGCCGACGTGATGTCCGCGAACTGCCCTCCCTCAGCGCCGATGTCGGGCAGTCGCGCGCGTACGTGTTGCAGAGCGTCGACGAGCTCGTCGATCGGCCCGGACAGGAGACCCGCCTGCCGCATCTCGGCGATCGCTCCGACGGGATCTGCGACCATCCGCGCGGCGTTCTCGGGTTTCTCGGGGAGCCAACGTTCCGCCGCGGCGGCGGCGTCGATCAGTTGACTGATCGCCGCGTCCGACCACTCCGTGTCGAGGCCGAGACGCGTCATCACATGTCTGACGTCGGTCGCACGGGGGATCCGTCCGGGCGGCGCGATCAGAAGACGCGCTGCCGGGCTGTGAGGGTCATACTCGTTGCTCATCGCGACAGCTTCCGCACATGCCTACGTATTCAAAGTGTAGGCGCTCGACGCAGGTGAAAGAACCGTCGAATCGGTGCCGACGCGGGCTGGGCCGGGGCTCGGCCTTGGGCTGTGGGCGGGGAAGCGGATGCCGTCGGTGGAGTTCTGGGTGCTGTCGGCGGGGAAACGGGTGCTGTCGGCGGGGGACGGGTGGTTAGTGGGCGGGTTTGCCCGCGCCGACGAGCCACATCGAGAAGTATTGCGATCCACCGCCGTAGGCGTGGCCGAGGGCTTTGCGTGCGCCGTCGACCTGATGGTCACCGGCCTTGCCCATCACCTGGATGGCGGCCTCGGCGAAGCGGATCATCCCGGATGCGCCGATCGGGTTCGACGACAACACCCCGCCCGACGGGTTCACCGGCAGGCGTCCCCCGATCTCCGTCTCGCCGGCCTCGGTCAGCTTCCAGCCGTCGCCCTCGCCGACGAAGCCCAGGTTCTCCAGCCACATCGGCTCGAACCAGGAGAACGGCACGTAGATCTCCGCGACGTCGATCTCGTCGAGCGGGTTGCTGATGCCGCCTGCCTTCCAGAGCGCGACTGCCGCATCACGCCCCGCCTGCGGGCTGACCACGTTGCGGTGGGCGAAGGCGAGCGGTTCGGTGCGCATCGCGGTCGCGTGAATCCAGGCGACCGGGTCGCCGGCCGCGACGGCATCGTCGGCGGCCCGTTCGTCGCCGATCACCACCGCGCACGCACCGTCCGACGACGGGCACGTCTCGTCGTAACGGATGGGGTCCCACAGCATCTGGGAACTCATCACCTTCTCGACGGTCTGCTCCGGCTGATGCAGATGAGCCAGGGGATTCATCGCGCCGTTGCGGCGATCCTTGGCCGCCACCATCGCACCGATGTGGTCGGGAGCGTCCGACTTACGGATGTAGGAACGCACGTGCGGGGCGAAGAATCCACCCGCCCCCGCGCCCACCGGCTTGGTGAACGGCACCGGAATCGACAACGCCCACATGGCATTCGACTCGGACTGCTTCTCCCAGGCGACGGCGAGCACGCGGCGGTGGACACCGGCGAACACCAGCGACGCCGCGACGTTGGCGGTCGATCCGCCGACCGACCCGGCGGTGTGCACCCGGATGAGGCGTTTGCCGACCGCGCCGATGGCCTCGGCCATCGCCAGCTCCGGCATCATCGAACCCTCGAACAGGTCGGGGGCCTTGCCGATGACGATCGCGTCGATGTCGTCGATGCCAACCTTCCCGTCGGTGAGTGCGCGGTCCATCGCCTCACGGCACAGGCCCGCCATCGTCACGTCGTGGCGTTTGGCGACGTAATGCGTTTGTCCGGTGCCCAGCACCGCCGCTCGGTGGTTGTGTGCCATCAGTTCTGGTCTCCCTGCGCGTTCTCGTCGGCGCTCAGCGTGACCACCATGTTCTGCTGTAGGAGTGGTCCACTTGTCGCATGTGCCACGGCGGTGGTCGCTCTGCCCGTGAGGATCTCGTGCGCCGCATAGCCGATTCGCTGTAGTCCGGCGGAGAACAGCGAGTTCCCGGCCAGCGTTCCACCGGACGGGTTGATGCGCACCGACGCGGGCAGCCGGAGAGCGTTGCGCACGATCAGTTCCTGGTGGGTGAACGGCGCGCCGAGCTCGGCGACGTCGACGACGCGGCTGCGGTCTCCGAAGGCGGTGTCGGCGGCCAGCGCGGTCGATGGCGACACGGTGAGGTCGCGGGCACCGAAGTTCGGGCTGTCGATGCGGTGGTCCCAGCCGGTCACGAACGCCGGGTTGGCGACCAGCTCGCGTGCGCGCCGTTCGCCGGCGATGACGACGGCCGCAGCGGCGTCGGTGTAGGGCGCGATATCGTGGGCGCGAAGCGGATCCGCGACATAATCGGCGGCCAGCAGGTCATCGACCGACGCTCCGGTGGTCCGTGCCGCGACCGCGGCCATGTCCGCCTCGGTCCACGTTCCGGCGTCGAGGCCGGCGCGGGCCTGCAGGGCGGCCAGCGAGCGGGCGTGCGGCCATAGCGGTGCGACGGTGTAGGGATCGGTCTGCATCGCCAGGGTGAGGTCGATGTCGCCGGCAGTCGGCTTGCCGAACCCATAGGCCAGTGCGAGATCGACTTCGCCGGTGGCGATCTTCACCCACGCCTCATACAGTGCCCACGCCCCGTCCATCTCGACGTGCGATTCGTTGATGGGTGGCATCGCGCCGATCGAGTCGATCGCCGAGATGAACGAGAATGCGCGTCCGGCAAGGTAGTCCGACGATCCGCTGCACCAGAATTCGATATCGGTGCGGGAGATGCCGAGGTCGGCGTAGAGCTTGTCGAAACACGGGATCAACATCTCGACACCGTTGGTGGTGCCGTGGGTCCCGACGACATTCGGGCTGTGCGCGAACCCGACGATCGCGATCCGGGGGAGGGTCACGGGTACTCCTTGGGTGAAGGGGACGGAGGTCAGAGATGATCTCGATAGGCCTCGTAGTCGGCGTCGGGTTCGCCGGTCGGGGCGAAGTGGCTGATGTTGCCTATCGAGTGATCCCACTTTTCCTCGGGGAGCCAGACGGCCTTGACCCGCATACCCATTCGGACCTCGTCGGCTGCGCAGTCGAGGATGAGGTGCAGGAATCCGATGTCGGATCCGTCGAGCAGCACGTAGGCGGCCACATAGGGCGGCTCGATCTGCTGGCCGCGGAACGGCACGTTGACGATGCAGAACGTGGTCACGATCCCGGTGTCGGGCAGCTCCACCCGTTCGACGGCCGGTGCCCCGTCGGCCGGGCTGACCTTGCGCGGCGGGAAGTAGACGCGGCCGGCGTCGACGCCGGTTCGCATGCGTGAACCGTAGAGTTTCCCCACCTTGAGGCCTTCGAGGTACCAGGACTCCTCTTCGGTGGCGGCATGGGTGATCTTGGTGGTGATCGGTGTGGTGATCACGACGAGCTCGTCGTCGGGGTTCTCGGCCTCGTTGGCGGGTACCGCCTCGGGGACCTCGCCCGGCGAGAAGTAGGCGATGTCGTCGATGCGGCCGGTGCGGGCGGGCCGCCAGACCGCATGCACGCGCAGGCCGGTCGCGATGTCGGCGGGCGAATCCACCCGCACCACATGCAGCATCGCGGTGTCGGCCCCGTCGAGTCGGATCAACGCCCACGCGAACGGGACGTCGAGTGGTTGCGGCGCAGCCGGTTCCGGTTGCCAGGACCAGGTGACCACGGTCCCGGTCGCGGCGACATCGACGATGTCGGTGGTCGGTGCGCCGCCGACCGGGTCGAACTCCACGGGAGGTACCGACACGGTGCCGTCACCGCCCTTCGACCCGACGATGCGCCCGTCACGCAGGGCGAGCGCGAACTGGCTGCCGACCGGGCCCACCGACCGCGTGTAGTCGAACGAGTTCCGCAGCGGCGCGGACAGGATTGGGGACTCCGGGTCGGGGACGGCGGCGACGGGACTGGCGGCGGCCGGCCGGGGCGCAGTTGTGCTCGTGCTCACGACTTCGAGTAGAACACGTTCTAGTATTGGGGCACAAGGTGCCTGTCACGGACCCCGCGACCGGCGCGCGGGCGTCGATCGCGGAGGGGTGTTCGTGAAGTTCGGTTTGCAGCTCGGCTACTGGGGTGCGGGCCCCATCGAGAATGCGGCGGAGCTCGTCGCGGCCGCTGAGGAGGCCGGATTCGACGCGGTGTTCACCGCCGAATCGTGGGGCTCGGACGTCTATACGCCATTGGCGTGGTGGGGCGCGGCCACCCGGCGGATCACGTTGGGCACCGCGGTGGCGCAACTGTCGGCCCGTCCGCCGACGGCGCTGGCGATGGCCGCGCTGACCCTCGACCACCTGTCGGCGGGACGGCACATCATCGGCCTCGGGGTGTCGGGCCCGCAGGTCGTCGAGGGCTGGTACGGGCAACCGTTCGCCCAGCCCCTGGCGCGCACCCGCGAGTACGTCCGGCTGGTGCGGGATGTCCTCGCCCGCGAGTCGCCGGTGACCAGCCCCGGCCCGCATTACCCGCTGCCGTATCCGGCCGGGGCTCCCGGCTCTACCGGATTGGGTCGCCCGCTCAAGCCGATCACCCACCCGCTCCGCGCCGACATCCCGATCTGGCTCGGTGCCGAGGGCCCGAAAAACGTTGCGCAGACCGCGGAGATCGCCGACGGCTGGCTGGCCATCTTCTACAGCCTGCGGCTGGCCGACCGGTACGAGGAGTGGCTCGCCGAGGGATTCGCCCGCCCCGCTGCGCGCCGCAGCCGCGACGACTTCGAGGTGGCAGCCACCGTCCAGGTGGTGATCACCGGTGACATCGCCACCGCTGTGGACCGCTACCGGCCGTCGACGGCGCTGTACGTGGGCGCAATGGGTGCCGAGGAGAAGAACTTTCACGCCGATCTGTACCGCCGTATGGGTTACGCCGAGGCGGTCGACGAGATCGGTGCGTTGTTCCGGGAAGGTCGCAAGGCCGAGGCGATCGCGGCCGTGCCCGACGAGATGGTCCGCGAGACCATGATTGCCGGTCCGCCCGATGAGGTGCGTGCGCAGATCAAACAATGGGAGGCGGCCGGGGTCACGATGCTGATGGTGACCGCGCGCGATGTCGCGACTATCCGCCGACTCGCGACGCTGGTGTGACCTCGCTGTGGTGGCGGCGCGTCAGAGCGAGTTCGAATCCCCTGGGCACCATGGTGAGTCGCTCGTCGACGCTCAGATCGTAGTCGGGGTCGGCGGTCAGATCATAGCGGTGCAGGAGCGCGGCGAGCACCAGCACGGCCTCGTGGAGGGCGAATTGCCGTCCGATGCAGGCTCGGGCACCGGTGCCGAACGGCTTGTAGCTGTGCGCCGGACGCTTCCTCACATTGGCGGGCAGGAAGCGGTCCGGGTCGTAGACCTCGGGGTTGTCCCACACCGCCGGATCGCGGTGGACGAGACCCAGCATGATCACCGCCCAGTCCTGCGGCCGCATCCGGTAGCGGCCACCGAGCGTGGTGTCGGCCCGCGGGCCGCGCGCGAACGCCGGCACCGTCGGCCAGATGCGCAGCGCCTCGTCGAGGGCGCGCCGGATGTACCGGAACTTCGCCACCTGCTCGAAGGTCGGCATCGCCGCCGGGTCCGTGCCGAGGATCTCGTCGGCCTCGCGGCGGGCCCGCGCCAGGCACTCCGGATTTCGGGACAGGTAGTAGAGCGTGAACGACAAGGCGCCCGAGGTGGTTTCGTGGCCGGCGACGAGGAAGGTGAGGATCTGCCGGCGGATGTTCTCCGGGGACAGGCGTTGCCCGGTCTCCGGGTGTGCCACACCGAGCATGATGCCGAGCAGGTCGCTGCGGTCGTCGGTCCCGGCGCGTTCGGCGATCAGCTCGTCGAGCACGCCGTCGACGTAGGCCTGTGCGGATGCGTTGCGGCGGTCGAGGAATCGACCCACGAGCCGACCGCCCGGCGCCGTCAACAACGCGCCCTTGCGTCGGCTGGTCTGCAACGCCCGGATCATCGCGCCGACGAACGGATGCGTTTGGGCGGTGCGGAAGGACCCGAAGTCGTGGCTGAACGCGGTGCGACTGAGCGTCTCCATGGTCAGCTTCGTCATATCCCGGGACACGTCGACGGGTCCGCCGCGGCGATCCCAGTAGTCGAAGAGTTCGCCGGCCGTGCCGAGCATCGTCGGGTGATACGAACGCATCGCCGGCTTCGTGAATGCCGGTGCCAGGAGTTCATGTGCCAGTTGCCAGTTCGGCTCGTCGTTGTACGCGGTGAACAGGCCGTCGCCGGCATAGTGGCGCAGCGCGACGATGGCCGGCGGCAGGGCCTTGCAGAACCGGCTCTCGTCACACAGCTCGGCGGTGAGTTCGGCCGATGCGACGAAGACGAACTTCTGCCGAAAGATCTGCGACTCGAAGATCGGCCCGAGCGCGGCACCCCAGCCGAGCACGCTGAGAATCGGGCTGCGCGGATCCACGGCCCGCAGATCGCCGATGAACCGCCTGCGTCCCTCGTGGTGGGGAAAGGACTGACCCGACCAATCGTTCCTCAGTGGTCTGCGCACACCTGCGACCTTGCGCCGCCCGTCCGCGGCTGTCAAACGCCGGGGTCCGCGGTCAGTTCGCCGACGAGCGCGGCCAGCGTGTCGTCGGCCATCGGGAACGCCTGGTACAGACCGACCTCGTCGGCCACCCCGGCGGTCCGCGCGCGGATCTTCTGCGCCACCTCGGTGGGGGTACCGCGGGCGACGAAGGTGTCGAGTACGTCGTCGTCGATCAGCGTGCCCATCTCCGCCCAGCGTCCAAGTTTGGACAACCGGTTCAGCTCGGTCTGCAGATCGCCCCACCCGTGCAGCTCGAGCACCGGCCGATACGCGGGCGTGGAGCCGTAGAAGGAGAGCAGCCGGCGGGCCGCGTCGTCGGCGATCGTGCGTTCGGGGTCGTCGAGCCCGGTGGCCACGATCACCTCCGGGATGACGGCGAAGTCCTCCCGCGCGCGACCCGCATCGGCGAGACCGGCGTCCACCCGGGGCAGCATCGCCTCCCGCACAAACCGGTCGGTGGTGAACGGCATGACCAGCAGGCCGTCCGCCGACGACGCGACCGCCCGGGTCAGGCGCGGGCCGAGCGCGCCGACGAGGATCGGTGGCGGCCCGAACGGATTCGGTCCCGGCGAGAAGGTCGGGGTCATCAGGCGGTGGGTGAAGAACTCGCCCCGGAAATCCAGGCGGGTACCGTTCTGCCAGCAGTCGAAGATCGCGTGCAGCGCGGCCACGTACTCGGTCATCCGGCGGACCGGATGGTCGAACTCGGCGCCGAACCGCTTCTCGATCTGCGTGCGGATCTGGGTGCCCAACCCGAGCCGGAAACGGCCACCGCTGAGCAGTTGCAGGTCATGGGCCTGATGCGCCACGTGAATCGGATTGCGCGGGAAGGCGATAGCGACGTTGGTCATCAGGTCGAGTCCGTCGACCGCCGACGCCAAGGTGAGCGGGGTGAAGACATCGTGCGGGCCCTCGAAGGTGAACACCCCGCCGACGCCCCGCTCGTACAGGCTGCGGGCGCGGACTGCGGCGTCCTGCGGCCCGAACAGTGCCGTCCAGACCTTCATCGTCCCCCTTCGTGACGGGATGTCGATGTCACTGACCGGTGAACCTCGGGGTCTGCTTCTCCGCGAACGCCTTCGGGCCCACCTTGGCATCTTTGCTCTTGAACACCGCGATGCCGAGTTTCGACTCCACCTCGAAGGCGTCGAGTTCGTGCATACCCTCGGTGTCGCGCATCGTCTTCAGGATCGCCTGCACCGCGAGCGGCCCGTTGGCGGCGATGGTGTCGGCGATCTCGAGGGCCTTGTCGAGGGCCGAACCATCGGGCACCACGTAACCGATCAGTCCGTACTCCTTCGCCTCGGCAGCGGTGATGTGCCGCCCGGTCAGCAGCAGGTCGGCCGCGACGGTGTACGGGATCTGCCGCGGCAGCCGAACGGCGCTGCCGCCCAACGGGAACAGGCCCCAGCGGGCCTCGGCCACCCCGAACTTGGCGCTCTCGGAGGCGACGCGGATGTCGGTGCCCTGCAGGATCTCGGTGCCGCCCGCGATCGCCGGGCCCTCGACCGCGGCGATCAGCGGCTTGGTCAGGCGGCGGCCCTTGAGCAGGGCCGGAAGGCTCGCCGGATTCCACGTCCCCTGATCGACCGTGTCGCCCGGGGAGTTCTTGTTCATCGCCTTGAGGTCCATCCCCGCGCAGAAGGCGCCGCCGGCGCCGGTGAGCACGGCCACGCGGATGTCGGGATCGTCGTCGACCCGGTCCCAGGCCTCGACCATGATGGCCATCATCTCCGCCGACAGCGCGTTACGTGCCTCGGGGCGGTTCATGGTGATGATGAGGACGTGGCCGCGTTGCTCGACGAGGCAATCCGGGGACCGGTCGGTGTCAGGGCCGGAACCGGCAATTGTGGTCATCGTCGTCCCTCGCGAAATCGTGCGTGATTGCTCCTTGCCCAAAACGATAACACGTTCTAATTTTGATGCCATGGCCTATACGATTGCCGACCTGATCGAGCATGCCGTCGATCTCGTGCCCGACCGCGTCGCCCTCGAATCCGAGGGGGTGTCGCGGACCTACGCCGAACTCGAGGCGCGGTCCAACGCGCTTGCTCACACGTTGCGTGAACTCGGTGTGCGGCCGGGGGATCGGGTGGGGTTGTACAGCCGGAACACCGTCGAGGCCGTCGAGGCGATGGTTGCGATCTTCAAGGCGCGGGCGGTGATGGTCAACGTCAACTACCGGTATGTGGAGCACGAGCTCGAACACATCTTTGCCGACTCGGAGATGTCGGTGCTGATCCACGAACGGCGGTACACCGATCGGGTGTGCCACACGTTGCCGAAGGCGCCGTCGATCAGGCATCGGATTGTCATCGAGGATGGGTCGGACGCGGACCCCGACTGCGGGGATCAAGCCGGTGCCATTCGCTTCGAGGACGCGATCGCCCGGTCGTCGACCGAGCGGGATTTCGAGGCGCGCACCGACGACGACCTCTACATGCTCTACACCGGCGGCACCACCGGACGGCCGAAAGGCGTGGTGTGGCGGCAGGTCGATGTCTGGCGGGTGCTGGGCGGCGGAATCGACTGGTACACGAGCACGCCGGTGGCCGACGAATGGCAGCTCGCGCGCGAGGGTGCGGCCGGTGGTCAACTCGTCCGGTTCCCGATCCCGCCGTTCATCCACGGTGGCTCGCAGTGGGCGGTGTTCCAGGCGCTGTTCGGCGGGGGCAAGGCCGTGGTCTATCCCGAGTTCAGCGGACACCTGGTGTGGGAGATCGTCGAGCGGCACGGGGTGAACGTCATCTTCATCACCGGAGATGCCATGGGACGTCCCATGATCGACGCGTTGGCGGAGAACGACAACTACGACCTGTCGAGCGTCCTGTCGATCGCGTCGTCGGCGGCGCTGTTCTCGCCGAGCGTCAAGGAACAGTTCGTCGACCGCTTTCCCAACGCCGTCGTCATCGACGCGATCGGGTCGTCGGAGACCGGGTTCGGCGGGCTGGGTGTGGTCGCGAAGGGCACCCCGCACACCGGCGGGCCGCGGGTGAAGGCCGACAGCGAGGCCCACGTACTGCGCGACGACGGCACCCCCGTCGAGCCGGGCAGCGGTGAGGTCGGGATGCTCGCCCGCAGCGGGCACATCCCGCTGCGCTATCACAACGACCCGGACAAGTCGGCGAAGACGTTCAAACAGTGGGGTGGCGTTCGGTATTCGCTGCCGGGCGATTTTGCCCGGGTGGAGGCCGACGGCACCATCACGATGCTCGGTCGGGGTTCGGTGTCGATCAACACCGGCGGCGAGAAGGTGTTCCCCGAGGAGGTTGAGGGTGCGCTCAAGGCACATCCGGACGTCTTCGACACCGTCGTCGTCGGGGTCCCCGACGACCGGTTCGGACAGCGTGTGGCCGCGGTCGTCGCCACCCGTGACGGTGTGCGTCCCTCGCTCGCCGAGCTGAACGACGTCGTCCGCAAGGAACTCGCCGGTTACAAATGTCCGCGCAGCGTCTGGTTCGTCGACGAGATCAAGCGGTCCCCGGCGGGCAAACCCGACTACCGGTGGGGTGCCGGCATCACCCAGGAGCGTCCCGCCGACGAGGCGCTCATCACTCCGGAGGGGAACTGACATGCATACCGAACTCGCCGATCGATTCGGCATCAACTACCCGATCTTCGGGTTCACCCCGAGCCAGGACGTGGCCGCGGCGATCAGCCGCGCCGGCGGGTTCGGGGTGCTCGGCTGTGTCCGATTCAACGACACCGACGAGCTCGACGACGCTCTCGAATGGATGCACGAGAACACCGACGGGCGCCCGTTCGGCGTCGACGTGGTGATGCCTGCGAAGATCCCGACCGAGGGCAGCAAGACCGACCTCGCGTCGATGATCCCGCCCGAGCACAAGGCTTTCGTGGAACGTGTCCTCGACGATCTCGGGGTGCCGCCGCTGCCGAACGGCGAGCGGGTGGACGCCGGTGTGCTGGGCTGGCTGCATTCGGTGGCGCGGTCGCACGTGGACGTCGCGATGGAACACGCGCGAAAGTACGGGCAGATCAAGCTGATCGCCAACGCCCTCGGATCGCCGCCGGCGGATGTCATCCAGCTCGCGCACGACAACGGCGTACTGGTGGCCGCACTGGCCGGCGCGAAAGAGCATGCGCGCCACCATGTCGACGCCGGCGTCGACATCGTCATCGCCCAGGGCTACGAGGGTGGCGGGCACACCGGCGAGGTGACGTCGATGATCCTGTGGCCCGAACTCGTCGACGCCGTCGGCGACGAGGCCCCGGTGCTCGCGGCGGGTGGCGTCGGCAGCGGGCGGCAGATGGCGGCAGCGATAGCCCTCGGCGCGCAGGGGGTCTGGATGGGAACGTACTGGCTGACGGCGGCCGAGTACCGGCTCGGGATGGAGCCGGATGCGCAAGGGCCGTCGACAGTGCAGAAGGCTCTGCTCAAGGCGACGTCGCGGGATACCGTGCGCCGCAGCATCTACTCGGGCAAACCCGCCCGGCTGCTCAAGACGAGGTGGACCGACGCGTGGGATGCGCCCGGCGCGCCGGAAGCGCTGCCGATGCCGTTGCAGAACCTGCTCGTCGCCGAGGCGCACACCCGGATCTCGCGTGCCGACGATCCCGACGTGGTCGCCATGCCCGCGGGTCAGATCGTCGGCCGCTGCAACGAGATCACTCCCGTCGCGGACCTCATCGCCGACCTCGTCGACGAATACGAGCGCGCGGTGGCACGGATGAACGCCACCCTGACGACGTCGGTGTAGCTCTCGGAGGAGATCCCGCCCTCGTCGACCGTGCGCGCCGCGCCGTCGATCGTGCGCACCCATCCGTCGGTCGTGCACACCACCTCGTCGGTCGTGCGCGCCACGCGGTCGACGGTTTCACGAGCGAGATGTGCACGCCACGAGGTGAACTCGCCCTCGAACCAGAGCCCTCGATCGTCGATCTCGCTCAGCGACGGCAGCAGCGACGCAACCGTGTCCCCAGCGGTGTCGGCCGGCATGGGGAACATCAGGCGGGTGTGGCGGCGAGTCCGGCGCCGATGGTCTGCAGCATCGCGGGCGCGGACCCGAACGCGAACTCGTTCTCCTTGGCGCGCAGGAAGTATCGGTGCACCGGGTGGCTGGTGTCGAGTCCGACACCGCCGTGGACGTGCACCGTCGTGTGTGCGATGCGATGTCCGGCCTCGGCCGCCCAGAACTTCGCCGTCGCGATCGCGGTGTGCAACTCGGTGTCGGCGGCCGCGGTGTCGTCGTCGGGCCGCGACAGCAGCCACGCGGCCTGCGTCGTCGTCAACGACAGCCCCTGGACGTCGATGTAGCCGTCGGCCAGTCGTTGCGCCACCGCCTGGAAGGACCCGATCGCACGGCCGAACTGTTCGCGTTCACGCGCGTACTCGGCGGTGAGTTCCAGCGCCCGTGACACGATTCCGACCTGCTCTGCGCAGACGGCGAGCATCGCCCGGTCGGCGATGTCGGTGACCGCGGCCGTGCCGCCGGCGAGGATCTCGGCCGGAACATCGGTGAGATCGACCTGTGCGGACGGGATCTTGCCGGTCACCGGAGTGGGCGTGATGCGCACACCCGGATCGTCGGCCCGGACGACGACGGCGACCGGGCCGTCGGGGCCGATCGCATTGACCAGCATCGCCGCAGCCGCGGAGGCGTAGGGCACGCCGACCTTGGTCCCGGACACCTCGAGCCGGCCGGCCGTCGACGACAGCAGCGTCGACGGCACGAGTGGGTCGCTACTCAGGTCCTCGGTGAACGCGATGGTGATCACCAGATTTCCGACTGCCGCGGCGCCCAGCGTCCGGTCCCGAAGCGTGTCGCTGCCCCGCGCGGCGATGACGGGCAGCGCAACCATCGAATGCATGCCGAACGGCACCCGAGCCAGGTAACGGCCCAATTCGTCGGCGACGACGGTGTTCTCGATGGCGGTCAGGTCACCGCCCCGGTTGTCGGCGAGCGATGACGGCACCTCGAGACCGAGGAGTCCGGCGGCCCCGAGTGCATGCCACAGTGTCTCGTCGATCGGGGCGTCGGCGGCCTCGAGTTCGGCGACGCGCTCGGGGGTGCTGATCTTCGTGGCGATGTCGTGGGCGAGACCGCGCACGTCGTCGCCGGATTCGGGGAGGGTGAAGTCCATGGTCGGTGGCTCCTTTTCGTTGTGGGTGGCGGTGGACGCCGATCATCGGCGCGCCGCGGGTAGGTGCAGGGCGAGCATGGCGATGATGTCGCGCTGGATCTCGTTGGTGCCGCCACCGAAGGTGAGGATCAGCGAGGTCCGCTGGAAACGTTCGAGCCGGCCGTTGAGATGCGCGCCCGTCGATCCCTGCCGCAGCGTGGCGGCGGGTCCGACGACCTCCATCAGCAGCCGGTATGCCTCGGTGGCGAACTCGGTGCCGAACACCTTGGTGGCCGACGCGTCGGCCGGGCTGGGTGCCTCACCCGAGCCGGCCGCGGAAGCGATCTTCCAGTTGATCAGCTTCAGGAACTCGACCTTGGCGTGCACGCGCGCCAGGTTGGTCTGCACCCACGGCGCGTCGATGACCCGTTGCCCGTCCCCGGTCTTGGTGTGCTGGGCCCAGTCGATGGTCTCGCGCAGCGCGGTCTGGATCGGCGCCGCGCTGCACAGCGCGACGCGTTCGTTGTTGAGCTGATTGGTCACCAGGGGCCAGCCGCCGCCCTCCTCGCCGACCAGGGCCGAGGTGGGCACGCGTACGTCGGAGTAGTACGTGGCGCTGGTGTCGATACCCGCCATCGTGTGGACCGGTGTGAAGCTGAAACCCTCCGCGTCGGTCGGCACGATGAGCATCGAGATGCCCTTGTGCTTCTTGCCGCCCGGCTCGAGGGTGGACGGGTCGGTGCGGCAGGCGAGCCAGATGTAGTCGGCGTAGGCGACCAGGCTGGTCCACATCTTCTGCCCGTTGACGATGTAGGAGTCGCCGTCGCGGACCGCGGTGGTGCGCAGCCCGGCCAGGTCGGTGCCGGCACCCGGCTCCGAGTAGCCGATGGAGAAGTGCAGCTGTCCGGCCGCGATCTGGGGCAGGAAGAACGCCTTCTGCTCCTCGGTGCCGTAGTGCATGATCGTCGGCGCCACCGAGTTGATGGTGAGGAACGGGACCGGGGCCCCGGCGATCGCCGCCTCGTCGGTGAAGATCAGCTGGTCCATCATCGAGCGGTTCTGCCCGCCGTACTCGGTCGGCCATCCCAGGGCGAGCCAGCCGTCGGCGCCCATCTGCGCGACCACGTCGCGGTAGGCGTCGCCCTCGCCGAGTTCGCCGTCACCACCACGCAGCGCCGCACGACGGTCGTCGGTCATCAGCGCCGCGAAGTAGTGCCGCAGCTCGTGGCGGAGGGCGGATTGTTGATCGGTGTATGCGATGTGCATCGGGTCTCCGTGTCCTGGGCGTGTACGGATCGGTGGGAATGGGAGTATGGGGAAGGACGGGGGTTTCATCGCTGCGGGCAGCCATGCCACGGCGGACGGGCGCTCGCCAACTTCTGAAACACGTTCTAACCTGTTGAACACGGCCCGTCAACCAGACCGACCGACGGGAGAAGGAGTATCGGTATGCGGATCAAGGCAGATTTCGACCTGTGCGAGTCCAACGCGGTGTGTGTCGGCATGGCCCCGGACGTATTCGACCTCGACGATGACGACTACCTGGTGATTCTCAAGGAAGAAGTGCCGGTCGAACGCGAGGAGGAGTTGCGTCAGGTGGTGGCGTCCTGCCCCAAGTCGGCGCTGTCGCTCGAGTGAGGTCCGCCGTGCCGATCTGAGCAACGTCTTTGGGTCCACGCGCGTTTCATGCTAGAACAGGTTCTAGTTTTCAATCTCGGGAGAGGACGCGACGTGGGTCGGTCGTTGGACGGGCGGATTGCGGTCGTCACCGGAGCCGGTGCGGGCCTGGGGCGGGCCGAGGCGATCGGGCTGGCCGCCGAAGGCGCGACCGTGATCGTGAACGATCTCGCCGCATCGCTGGACGCGAGCGACGTCATCGACGTCATCGCGGCCGACGGTGGGCGGGCCGTCCCGGTTCAAGGTGACATCTCGGACGCGGCCACCGCGACGCAGATCATGAGGACCGCCACCGAGGACCTCGGCGGACTCGACATCGTGATGAGCAACGCGGGTATCACGCGCGACAAGATGCTGTTCAACATGACCGACGACGAGTGGGATCTGGTCGTCCGGGTCCATTTGCGCGGGCATTTCCTGCTCAACCGCAACGCCGCGAGTCACTGGCGTGGAGCGTCCAAACAGGCGGGTGGTCCCGTCTACGGCCGGCTGATCAACACGTCGTCGGAGGCGGGTCTGCTCGGTCCGGAGGGGCAGGCCAACTATGGGGCGGCCAAGGCGGGTATCACCGCGCTGACCCTGTCGGCGGCGCGCGCGCTGCGACGCTATGGGGTGCGGGCGAACGCGATCTGTCCGCGCGCACGAACCCAGATGACGGCCGGGGTGTTCGGGGAGCCGCCGGCCGACGGGGTCGACCCGCTCTCGCCGGAACACGTGGTCCGGCTGGTCTGTTTCCTGGCGTCACCGGACGCCGATGGCATCACGGGGCAGCTGTTCGTGGTCTATGGTCCCAAGGTGATGCTGATGGCTGCGCCGACCATCGAGGAGACCTTCACCGCCGTCGGGGACGGATGGGATGCCAACGACCTGGCGAAGACCCTGACCAGCTACTTCGCCGATCGGGACGCCACCCGATCATTCTCCGCCACGGGGCTGGTCAACTGACCGGAGACAGACAGGCTGCGTGATAGGTTCGCGGTGTGCTTCGGGGGGAGCGCAGCGACGTGAGGTCGGGCGGCGGTAGCGACGGGATGCGTCCCCGGGGGGTGAGGAGTGCTGTTGTTAGACAAGCTCGCAACGCCGATGGCGGGCGTTGGGGACTTCGTCTCGCTGGGGGTCGAGTCGACCAGAGAGCTGTTCCGCCGGCCGTTTCAGTGGCGTGAGACGGTCGAACAGTCCTGGGCGATCGCCCGTGTGTCGATGGTGCCCACCCTGCTGGTCGCGATCCCGTTCACCGTCCTGGTCAGTTTCACCCTGAACATCCTGCTGCGCGAGATCGGTGCACAGGACCTCTCGGGCGCGGGGGCCGCGCTGGGCACGATCACCCAGATCGGCCCCATCGTCACGGTGCTCATCGTCGCGGGTGCCGGTGCCACCGCCATCTGCGCCGACCTCGGCGCACGCACCATCCGCGAAGAGATCGACGCCATGAAGGTGCTCGGCATCAACCCGATCCACCGGCTCGTGGTGCCCCGGATCATCGCGTCGACCGGGGTGGCGGTGCTGCTGAACAGCCTCGTCTGCACCATCGGCATCGGCGGCGGCTTCATGTTCTCGGTCTTCCTGCAGGACGTGAACCCGGGCGCGTTCATCGCCAACCTCACCCTCCTCACCGGTTTCGGCGAACTGATGATCTCGATGGTCAAGGCGGCGCTGTTCGGTCTGTTCGCCGGCATGGTGGGCTGCTATCAGGGACTCAACGTCCGGGGCGGCGCCAAGGGCGTCGGTGACGCCGTCAACGAGACCGTCGTGTACTCGTTCATGGCGCTGTTCGTCGTGAATGTGGTGGTCACCGCCGTCGGGCTCAAGGTGACGGCGGGCTGATCGATGGTTCTTCCGTTCACCACCCGGTTCCTCAACGCCCGTGTCGCCATGAAGCGTGCGGGGGAGGACTGGGACCAGATCGGTGATCAGGCCCTCTTCTACTGGGACTCCATCATCGCGATCCCGCGGGCCGTGCGGCAGTACAAGAAGGAGACGCTACGACTCATCGCGGAGATCTCCATGGGCACCGGCGCGCTGGCGCTCATCGGCGGCACCGTCGTCGTCGTCGGCTTCCTCACCCTGTTCACCGGCGGCACGATCGCCGTGCAGGGCTACAGCTCGCTGGCCAACATCGGTGTCGAGGCACTGACCGGCTTCTTCTCCGCCTTCATCAACGTCCGTATCGCGGTGCCCGTCATCTCGGGCATCGCGCTGGCCGCCACGATCGGCGCGGGCGCGACGGCGCAACTCGGCGCCATGCGGGTCAGCGAGGAGATCGACGCGCTGGAGACGATGGCGATCGCGTCGATCCCGTTCCTGGTCAGCACCCGCATCGTCGCGGGCCTGATCTCGATCATCCCGCTCTACGCGCTGGCGTCGCTGGCGTCGTTCCTCGCGAGCCGGTTCGCGACGGTGTACCTCTACGGGCAGTCTCCGGGCGTCTACGACCACTACTTCAACACCTTCCTGATCCCCTCGGACATCCTGTGGTCGTTCGTGCAGGCCATCGCCATGGCCGTCGCGGTGATGCTGATCCACACCTATTACGGCTACAACGCGTCCGGCGGCCCGGTCGGCGTCGGCGTCGCGGTCGGCAACGCGGTGCGGGCGTCGCTGGTGGTCGTCGTCGTCATCACCCTGCTCACGTCGCTGGCCATCTACGGCGCCGACGGCAAGTTCAACCTGGCGGGGTAGCGCGATGGCCAGAGGACAGGAACGCAGCAAGACGGTCCGCAGATCTGCAGCGGTGATCATGGTCACCGCGCTGGTCGCCGTGATCGCTGCGGCGGCGGGACAGTTCCTCGGCTGGTTCGCCTCGACCGAGCAGGTCACGCTGGTCGCCCCGCGCGCCGGACTGGTGATGACCACCGACGCGAAGGTGCGCCTGCGCGGGGTCGAGGTCGGACGAGTCGGATCGATCACCGAGCAGGATGGGCAGGCCGTCCTGACTTTGGACATCGCGTCGGACCAGATCTCGCAGATTCCCGGCAACGTGGGTGCCGACATCAAGTCCAACACCATCTTCGGGGCGAAGACGGTGAACTTCGTCGTCCCCACGTCGGGGCCGGAGGGCACGCTGCAGCCGGGCCAGACCATCGACGCCGACCATGTGGAGGTCGAGCTCAACACCGTCTTCCAGCAACTGGTGAACGTGCTCGCCGAACTGCAACCGGAGAAGCTCAACGCGACGGTCGGTGCCATCGATACCGCCCTCGAGGGCAACGGCGCCGAGATCGGGGCCTCCCTCGCGCAGCTCGACACGCTGCTGGGCACGACGAACAAGTACCTGCCGGCGCTGAACCGTTTGCTGCGCGAGGCGGCCACCACCACCGACATCTATGCCGATGCCATGCCGGACCTGATGCGCACCGTCGACAACTTCACCTACCTCGGCGATTCGCTCGTCGACAACGCGGCCAACCTCGACGCCCTGCTCATCGATGCCACCGGCATGGCGAACACCATCAACGGCATCCTCGAGCCGTCGAAGGCCACGTTGATCTCGACGCTGACCAACTTCGACCCGGTGTCGCAGCTGCTCGGCTATCAGGCACCCGGCATCAAATGCTTCCTGGACACGGCCGCGGTCGGGGCCCAGCTCGCGAAGCCGTACTTCGGGGGCCGCAACGGCATGCTCTTGCTGTACGCGGGTCTGCTGCCCGGCAAAGAGCCCTACCACTACCCACAGAGCCTGCCGCGGGTCGGCGCCGCGGGTCCCCCCACCTGCGCGGGCGGCCTGAGCGATCCGACGACGACGGAACATTCGAACTTCTACGTCACCGACAACGCGCCCGTGCCCTACCAGCCGCGGACGACGCCGAAGGTGAATCGGGAGAAGTTGTTCCAGTTGCTGTTCACGGAGCCGCCCCGTGGATAACCGTGCACGCGCCTTCCGCGCGACCGTCATCAAGCTCGGCGCCTTCGTGGTCGTGATGGTGCTGGTCTTCGTCGGTCTGGTCGTCGTGTTCAGCAACTACCGCCCCGGCCGGTCGGACGGCTACAGCGCCCTGTTCACCAGCGCGTCGGCGATGAAGTCGGGGAGCAAGGTGAAGATCGCCGGAGTCGAGGTGGGGCAGGTCGGTGCGGTCTCGCTGACCCGCGACAACGAGGCGAAGGTGGAGTTCTCCGTCGACCGCGCCTACCGGCTGCCGACGACGGTGCGCGCGTTGATCCGCTACGAGAACCTGACCGGCGACCGGTACCTGGAGTTGCAGCAGGGCGCCGGCGCCACCGACGAGTTCCTGCCCGCCGGCGCGCAGATCCCGATCGACCAGACCGAACCGGCGCTCGACCTCGACAAACTGCTCGGCGGGTTCAAGCCGTTGTTCCGCACGCTGAACCCCGACGAGGTGAACGAACTGTCGGCTTCGTTGGTGGCGGTGTTCCAGGGCCAGGGGCCGGCTCTGTCGAAGCTGCTCGCCGACACCGCGTCGTTCACCGGCGCGCTCGCCGACCGCGACCAGCTGATCGGTGAGGTCATCGACAACCTGAACACCACACTGGGCACCCTCGACGGTGACCGCACCGGCCTGGCCACCAGCATCGGTCAGCTGCAGCGGCTGGTCAGTGGCCTGTCCGCGCAACGCGGCACCATCGGCAACGCGCTCACCCAGACCGCGCAGGTCACCACCGGTCTGGCCGATCTGCTGCAGACGACACGACCCGACCTGCAGCAGATGATTGCCAACACGGGGCAGACCTCGGATTCGCTGCTGGCCGCCGAACCCTATCTGCGGTCCCTGCTGCCGCGGCTGCCCACCGACTACAAGATGCTGGCCGACCTCGGCAGCTACGGGGCGTGGCTGCAGATCTACTTCTGCCGCATCCGGCTGCTGGTGACCGGGCCGGGCGGCAAACAGTACTACTTCACCTCCAACGACGTCATGGGGGACACCACCAAGGCGGGCGGGAGGTGCGCCCCGCAATGACCCGATCCTTCCCGTTCAGCGGCCTGTTCTTCAGCCGGCGCAGCGAATCCGACGAGGCCGACGTCGCCCGCGAAACCAAGCGCGGCGGACGCAGCCGCGCCCAGCTCGGCGTCATCGGCGTCGTGGTGACGTCGATGGTCGTGGTCGTGGCGCTGCAGATGGACAAGCTGCCCTACCTGTCGCCGATCAGCAGCTACACCGCCTACTTCGACGACGCGGGCGGCCTGGTCAGCGGTGACATCGTCATGGTCGCCGGGATCGACGTCGGCACCGTGACGGGCATCGCGCTCGCGTCCACCGACCGCGGTACCAAGGCGGCGGTCACCTTCCGGATGCGCGACGACATCGTGATGGGCATCGACACTCGGGCGGCGATCAAGACCGAGACCGTGCTCGGCCGGCGCAACCTCACCGTCATCCCGGAGGGCATCGGCCGGATCCGGCCCGGGCAGTCGATCCCCAACGAGAACACCGTCGCGCCGTATTCGCTCACCGACGCCCTCGACGACGCGACCGGCACGCTGTCGAAGACCGACACCGCCGCGCTCAGCACCGCGCTCGACACGTTGTCGGTGACATTCTCCGAAACCCCGGACGAGGTCAGCGGAGCCGTCGACGGTGTCGCGCGGTTGTCGAAGGCGGTCGCCGACCGCGACAATGCATTGCGGGAACTCCTCGCCAAGGCCAACGGCGTCACCAAGATCCTCGGCGATCGCAACGAGCAGATCAACCGACTGCTTCTCGACGCCAACTCGCTGATGGGGGAACTGCAGTTCCGGCGTGCCGCGATCGCGGAACTGATCACCGGGACCCGGGACGTGTCCGCGCAGATCTCCGGGTTCATCGCCGACAACAACGCCCAGCTGACCCCGGTGCTGACCAAGCTCGACGGCGTGCTGAAGATCCTCACCGACAACGAACAGAGCCTGAAGGAGACCCTCAACCGGCTCGGCCCGTACGCCAACGCACTCGGCGAGGCGGTCTCCAACGGCCCGAACTTCGACTCGCTGGTGGGCGTCAGCACCTTCGGCGACTACACCGCCACCTTCTTGAAGGTGCTCCAGCGCAAGTATCCGGAGGCGTGGCGGGCCTTCCAGTACAGCGGGTTCCCGCTGCTGCCGAACGCGTGGAGCGAGGGACCACCGGCGGGCTCCAGGCCGGCGCAGCCGTCGCCGAGTCCACCGACCAATCCGACACCGCCACCGACCACGACACCGCGGGCGGGGGGCTGAGATGAGACCGAGCAGGCGATTCTGGCAGGTCACGGCTGGTGTCGTGCTGGTTGCGCTGGCCGTCGCCGCGATCTGGTTCGGCGTGCAGCGGGCCACCACCAAATCGATCACCGCCTACTTTCCGTCGACGACGGGTCTCTACCACGGCGACCCGGTGCGGGTGCTCGGCGTCGACGTCGGTCACATCGCATCGATCACGCCGCGGGAGGCCGACGTCAAGGTCGTGCTCGACGTCGACCGCTCCACGCCGATCCCCGCCGACGCGCGCGCCGTCATCGTCGCCCAGAGTCTCGTCTCCGGACGATTCATCCAGCTCACGCCTGTCTATGCCGGTGGGCCGCAGCTCGGCGACGGAGGCACCATCCCGATGGAACGCACGGCCGTGCCGATGGAATGGGACGACGTCAAAAAACAGCTCGCCGACCTCACCAAGGCGATCGGCCCTCAGGGCGCCGAACCCGGATCGGCGGCGCGCGCCATCGACGTCGCCGACGAGAACCTGGCCGGCAACGGCGCGGCCATCAACGAGTCGATCACCGAACTCTCCGACGTGATGGGCACCCTGTCGGCGGGGCGGGGTGACCTGTTCGCGACGATCCGCAACCTGCAGAAGCTCACGGACGCGCTGTCGACCAGTCACGAGCAGCTCGTCCAGTTCAACGGGCGCCTCGCGTCGGTCGGCGACGTTCTCGCCGACAACACCGACGCCCTCGACGGCGCGCTGCACAACCTGGACTCGGCGATGAGCGACATCCAGACGTTCATCGACCAGAATCAGAACGCGCTGACGACATCGGTGCGCAGCCTCGCCGACACCACGGCGATCCTCGCCGAGAAGGACGCACAGGTGCGGGGTCTGCTGCACTCGGCGCCCAACCAGCTCGCGAACTTCTACAACATCTACAACCCGCTCACCGGGTCGCTGTCGGGGGTGTTCGGCCTCGGCATGGGCAACAATCTGATCACCCTGCTCTGCGGGACGATGGACGCCAACAACCGGCCGGGGCAGAGCCAGGCCGACGTGGAGCACTGCGTCGACGTACTGGCACCGATGCTGTCGACGATCGCTGTCGCGTACCCGCCGTTCATGTCCAACCCGGTCAACGGCATCAACGCCACACCCGACCAGATCACCTACCAGAATGCGAGCGTGGAAGCGCGGGCGAAGGCCGGCATCCGTGCGCAGGACGCGCAGACCCGCCGCGACAACGGCGGCGGCGCGCTCGGCGACCTGCTGGTGCCGTGGGGAGGTGAGGGCTGATGCGTCATCTCCGGATCCTGCTGACGATGCTCGTCGTCGTGGCCGCCGCCGCGGCCTGCAGCCTGCCGGGTATCAACAGCCTGCCGGTGCCGGGCGCGGAGGGCACCGACACAGGGTCGTATCAGATCAGCGCGGTGATCCCGTCCGCGGCCGGGCTCGTCCCGAACGCGCCGGTGATGATGAACGACGTGACCGTCGGCAGCGTCGGGCGGATCAGTGTGCAGGACTGGAATGCGGAGGTGCCGATCCGGCTGAACGCGGGCACCAAGGTCCCCAAGGGTTCCCACGTGATGGTGGGGATGACCAGCGTGCTCGGTTCGTCGCACCTGGCGATCATCGAACCGGCGACCTCCGACGGCTACCTGGCGCCCGGTGATCAGATCCCGCTGCCGGACTGCCCCGAGTCGCCGAATCTGCCGGCACCGACGATGGGTCCGGCGATCGCCGACATCACGTCGGCCCAGCAGGTTCCCGCGTGTGCCTACCCGACCACCGAACAGGTGCTCAGCGCGTTGTCGGTGGTCCTCAACGGCGGCGGGCTGTCGCAGTTCGGGGACATCGTGCACGAGATGAGCGCGATCTTCGACGGGCACCAGCAATCCCTGCGGGATCTGATCGAGAAGCTCAACGTCCTCGTCGCCGACCTCGACGGCCAGACGGCGAACATCATCGCGGCGATGGACGGGCTCGACCGGCTGACCACGACGATCAACGAACAGACCCCCACCGTCGAGAAGGCGCTCGCCGATGCACCGAAGATCCTCGGGCTGCTCAACGATCAGCGCCAACAGTTCGTCACCGCGCTGAACTCGCTGGCCAGGTTGTCGGAGACCACCAACGACGTCCTCGACGTCAACAGCCGCGACATCGAGACGATCGTGGCGAACCTGAATCCGGTGCTCGCCCAACTCGCGGAGGCGGGACCCGCGCTGCCGGCGTCGTTGAAGATCCTGTTGACCTTCCCGTTCCTCGAGGAGTCGATCCCCACCATCGTCAAGGGTGACTACGTCAACTCCGATCTGCTGTTGGACCTGACCTTCGAGAAACTCAACGACAGCATCTTCCGCTCGGTCGGCGTGGTCGGCCCGGAGGGAGTGACGGGCAGCCCGGCGGGTGCGGCCAAGCAGGGCATGAACCCGTTCACCGCGCCGCTGCAGCCCGGTGGTGAGCGCCGTCCCGACAGCATCGACCCGGTCCCGGCCACCGAGGTGCTGCCCGGCGGCGTCCAGGAGGGCGGCCGATGAAGATCACCCGCTTCGTCCGCATCCAGCTGATCATCTTCTCGATCGTCACCGTCATCGCGATGGTCGCGATGGGTGTCTTCTACATCAAGATCCCGGCGATGTTCGGGATCGGCCGCTACCAGGTGCACCTCGACCTGCCGAGCACCGGCGGGCTCTACCAGAACGCGAACGTCAGCTACCGGGGCGTCAACGTCGGCAAGGTGACGTCGGTCTACCTCACCTCCGACGGTGTGCGCGCCGAACTGTCGATCGAGGACTCCGCGAAGATCCCCGCGTCGTCGGACGCGGCGGTACGCAGCGTATCCGCGGTCGGTGAACAGTACGTCGAGTTCACGCCGCGGCCCGACGGCCCGAGCGGCTACCTGCACGACGGTTCGACAGTGACCAGCGACGACGTGCCGGTGGAGATCGCCTCGATGCTCGACCAGGCCGACCAACTGCTCGCCAAGGTCGGCGACACCAAGCTGCGCGCGGTGATCGACGAGGCGTTCATCGCGTTCAACGGCACCGGCGAGGATCTGCGTCGCCTGATCGACTCGATGATCCTGCTCGTCGACGACGCCGACAAGAACTCCGCGGTGACCATCGACCTCGTCCGCCAAGCCGGTCCGCTGCTGGCGACGCAGTCGGCCACCGCCGACGAGATCCGCGCCTGGACCGCCGACGTGACGAAGGTGACCGACCAACTGCGCGCCGACAATCCGGAGATCACCGACATCCTGCAGAAGGGGCCGTCGACCGCCACCCAATCCGAGCAGCTGTTCGCGTCGATGAACGACACGCTGCCGATGCTCATCTCCAATCTGGGTGTGTCGTCGAAGACGCTCGCGGTCTACCTGCCGAATCTGCAGCAGGTGCTCGTCATCTATCCGCGGCTGATCGACGCGTTGTTGACGGCCCTGAACGCGGGGGATCCACGCTATGGGCCCAGCGTCGAGTTCTCGCTGGGCTTCCAGGATCCGCCGCCGTGCACCGTCGGGTTCCTGCCGCGGTCGGACTGGCGGTTCCCGTCGGCCCAGACGCCGCGCGATCTGCCGCCGGGGTTGCTGTGCCGGGTCCCGCAGAACGCACAGGTCGCGGTGCGCGGTGCCCGCAACTATCCGTGCGTGGAGTACCCGGGTCGTCGGGCTCCGACCCCGGAGGAGTGCCGCACCGGTTACCAGCCGCTGCCCGAGACCAACGATGCGTTCCCCAACGGGCTTCCGGGCGTGAAGCTGCCCAACGAGCCCGCCGGATACGTAACCCCGGGCACCCCGTCCGACCACGAGCCCGGGCCCGCCGTCTACGCGACCACGTACGATCCGAGGTCGGGAGACTTCATCGGACCGGATGGCAAGACGTACAACGCCGGTACCGGGCAGGATTCGCAAGGACACGACAGCACATGGCAGAGCTTGATAACCCGGACCGTGGACGGATGAGCGGGCCGCCGATTCGCTCGGCTCCGTTGCGCCGTTCGTCGCGGCGCGCGGCGAAGGGCGACGACGACGTGCCGACCGTCGACGTCGAGCAGGCACCAGCCGACGCCTCGGCCGAGGCTGTTCACGTCGGCGAGGAGATCGCGGGGGAATCGTCGGCTGCGGATGCGGATGCGGCGGAGACCGCCGAGGGGGCGGAGACGGCCGAGGGGGCAGAGACGGCCGAGACGGCCCACGAGCCGTCTGGGGGTACGTCCACCGTGGTGCCTGAACCCGAGGACGTCGAACGCGATCTGGGTTACCGGGAGCGCAGGCGTCGTCGGGGGGTGGTGGAATCAGCCGGCGACGAGGCGGGCGGTCGCGTCCGCTATCGCGGGTCGCGTCCCGGTTCGGCCAAAATGATTGTGGGCGTGGGTGTCTTGTCGATCGTCATCGTCGCGTGTCTCGTCGCGTCGGTCTTGTTCGCTCTCGGGATCGGCCGGCTCGACGACAAGCGGGATCTGCGTGCGGAGTACTCCACGTTCGCGCGGCAGATGGTGGTGGACCTGACCAGCCTCAGCCCCGACAACGTCGACGAGGCGATGAAGACGATGGAGGACAAGACAAGTGGTCGCGCCCACCAGCAGATGCAGGCCTCTATGCAGCAGGCCATCAGCCTGGTGCGTGACCAGAACATCGAGACGAAGTCCACCGTCATCTCCGACGCCGTGACAGAGGCGACGCCGGACGAGGGCACCGTCATCCTGGTCTATGGATGGCAGATGCAACCGGAGAAACCCGGCGAGCAGACGATCGTGCAGACCTTCCGGTGGCGCGTCCAGATCACCCGGATCAACGGGGATCTGAAGATGACGAACTTCGAGTGGGTGACGTGATGGCGTTGAGCGGGCGGCGGCTGGTGGTCGTGGTGCTCGTCGTCGTCGCGTTCGCGTCGGCGTGCGCGGCCGGGTTTCTCGGCTATCGCTACGTCGAGGCGCGCGGCATCGAGGACGCCCGCGACTCGTCGCTGGCGGCCGCCCGGGAATATGCCACCACCATGTTCGGCTACAACCCGTCCAACGTGGAAGAGCATGTGGCGCAGTCGAAACAGGTGTTGACCGGTGATGCCAAGCCGACCTACGAGGACCTCGTCACCAAGAACAACCTGGTCGCCGAGGTTCGCAAACAGCAGGTCGTGTCGGATGTGACGATCCAGGACGCCGGGGTGGTCACCAACACCGAGGACACCTCGACGGTGCTGATCTTCATGAATCAGTCGGTCACGCGCGGCGGCAAGGATCTGGTGCGTGTCGACCCCAGTCGGCTCACCTTCGCGATGGTGCAACGTGACGGCCGGTGGCTCATCGAGGGAATCGACGTGATCACCGACGACTCCTTCCGCAGCCGGGTCGAGCAGACGGAGAGTGCACCGCCCGGCGCGGTGCCCCTGCCGGCGCAGCCGTCTGCGTCGCCGGTGCCGTCGGCGTCGTCGGAGCCGAGTGCGCCCGCTTCGTCGACGCCCGGCGATTCCGGCCCCTGATCCGACGAATTCAGCGGCGAATTGCCGAGGGGCCCAGAAGAAATCCGGTCTCCGAGCGGGAGTCTTCGGACGGTGTTCTCTGTCCGCCGTGCCGACGAAACGGTCCCGGGTGTGCCCGCTGGATCCCGCTCCGGCGGGCACACCGGGTTTCACACTATGGAGTTTTCAAGGTACATGCGTCCCGGGAGTTCCGGGGTGGTCTGGTCGGGTCAACTGGTCGGGTCAGGTCGTGCTGCTGGTCGGTTCTTCTCGGTGTGCTCGGGGTCAGGCTTTGGGGCAGGCCTGCGGGTCCGGCCTGCGGGTCAGGCGGCGACGTCGTCGAGTTTCATGGTGCGCCTGTTGTAGGCCGGTATCGGGGTGCGGTTCGGGTCCTGTTCCACCGGTGGCAGCAGCCAGGGGTGCCGGTCGGCGCCCATCACGATGTCCCAGCCGGAGGCGTGGACCTGGGCGTGACACGACGTGCAGAGTAGGCAGCCGTTGTTCAGGTCAGTGGGCCCCCCGTCAGCCCAATGGGTGATGTGGTGGCACTGTGTATATCCTGCTGCCGCACCGCATTTGACGCAGCAGTGGTCGCGGATGATCAACGCTCTGCGCTGATGGTGGGTGAACAGGCGTTGCGGGTGTCCCATGTCCAACGGCACCTTTTCCCCGTCGACGATGACCGCGCTCACGGTGCCATCACAGGACAGGGTTTTCGCCAGGGTCTGCGAGATCGGCCCCAGCCACTGCAGGGACGCGGCATCGGGGGTGTCGACGGGCACCGTCAGGTTCAGATGGGTTTTCGGGACGGCCACCAGGTCCGCGACCCCCGAACTGTTGGCGTGGCCGGCGGCATCCAGGATCATCTCCAACGCGTCGGCCCGGCGCTGCCCGGCGCTGCGGGCGTCTTCGGATCCGTCGGGTTCGGGTCGTTTACCGGCGAGGGATTCGATGGCCGACACCAGTTTCTCCCCGATCACGATGTCCAGGTTCGCGTGTACCTCCAACCGGCCGTCGTCGGTGGGTTTGGAAGTCCACTCGTTGATGGTGCGGTCTTCACCGGCCGGTACACCGCCCTGCTCGTCGGCGATCTGATTGCCGAGCTTGCGGGCGGTGTCGAGCACCTCGCGCGGGGTGGCCCCAGAGAATGCTTGGGCAAGCAACGCCAACTGGTGTTCGATCCGTGACACCTCGCTCAACGGTTCGGGCGATCTCTTCTCGATGTGCCCCATCCCGCGGACAAGGGCGTCGATGTGTTCTCCGGAGAAGACCCCGTCCCCGCTGTAGGCGGCGATCCGTTCCAGGGTGGTCAGGGCGGCGGCGATGCGCAGCCACCGGTCCGCCACTGTGGGTGCGGCACCCATCTCGATCAGCAACGCTCGGGTCTTGCCGCCGGTCTGACGCGCCACTCCCAACCGGTCCAGCGCACCGGCGTGGACGGCGAGTTGGTGGTCGACCACGTTGCGCAGACCCATCAGGATCTTGGTCGTGTCGTAGACCTCGCGGCCGGTGGCGTCCGAGGTGATGGTGAGGTCTCGCAGGGCGGGGAGCAGGGTGTCGAGTGGCATGCCCCAAGAGTAGTCGAACAGGTGTTCGAACACAACCCTTTTTGGGGGTATATTTCTGTGCTGCAAGGGTTTTCGCCATTCGGACGGTGATCCAATCGGTCATCATATCGTGGCCGTCCGACAGGTTCGTCGATGTGAATTGTGGAGTGTCGCATGGACTGCCGGCGTCCCTTCGTGACGCTCGCAAGCTTGCTCCTCAGGGGGCGGATGGCGCTCGCTCTTGAGGGCGGGTGACGTTCGCACGCTCGCTCCGGTGTCCATCCGGCAGAAGGACCCCGATTCTGTCGTTGGCCGATTCCCTCCCCGGACGCGCCAGAGCCGGTCACCTGCGTGAGGTGACCGGCTCCGGCGGTTTCCTGTGAGAGATCAGGCTTCGGTGGTTTGGTAACCCATGGGCATGAGGATCGACTTGTGTTCGAGGTAGGACTCGAGCCCTTCGCGGCCGTTCTCGCGGCCGATGCCGGAGTTCTTGTACCCGCCGAAGGGGGACGCGGGATCGATGGCGTACCAATTGATCCCGAGTGTGCCGGTGCGGATCTGCTTGGCGATCTCGACGCCGCGCTCGACGTCGGAGGTCCAGATCGACCCGGCCAGACCGTAGTCGGAGTCGTTGGCGATGGCGACCGCGTCATCGACGGTGTCGTAGGCGATCACGCTGATGACCGGCCCGAAGATCTCCTCGCGGGCGATGGTCATGTCGTTGGTGACGTCGGTGAAGATCGTCGGGGTGACGTAGAACCCGTCGTCGAGGCCCGCAGGTCGGGTGCCTTCGAGCACGGGGGTGGCGCCCTCCTCTTTGCCCTTGGCGACGTAGCCTTCGACCTTCTGCCGCTGCTTGTCGGTGATCAGCGGGCCGAGCATGGTGCCCTCGGCGGTCGGGAGCCCCGGGGTGAACGTCTTGGCGGTCTCGATCATCGCGTTGACGATCTCGTCGTGACGGGAGCGGGGGACCAACACGCGGGTCTGCGCGACGCAGGCCTGTCCGGCGTTGATCAGCCCGGCGGAGAACACCAGCATGAAGATGTTCGCCTCGAGGTCTACATCGTCGAGGACGATGGCCGCGGACTTGCCGCCGAGTTCGAGCGAACACCGTTTGAGGGTCTCGCCGCAGCGGGCCGCGATCCTGCGGCCCGCCGCCGTCGAGCCGGTGAAGGTGATCTTGTCGACGTCGGGATGGTCGACGAGTGCCTGCCCGGTTGCCACGCCACCCGGCACGACTGAGATCACCCCCTCGGGGACGCCGGCGTCGACGAAGATCTGGGCGAGCAGGTTCGCGTTGAGCGGCGTCTCCGGCGCCGGCTTGAGGACGATCGAGCAACCGGCCGCCAGCGCGGGACCGAGCTTGTTGCACAACAGGAACAGCGGGACGTTCCACGCGATGATCGCGCCGACGACGCCGACAGGCTCGCGCGTCACCAGCGTCTCCCCGAACAGTCCGGTGCGGCGCTCCTCCCACGGGAAGTCGGTCGCGGCGGCGGCGTAGCCCTGCAGCACGCCGGTCGCCGGCAGCTGTTGCAGGGTCGCCACATCGGTTGGGGTGGCGCCCATCTCGGCCGAGACGAGGTTGGTGATGTCTGCGGTGCGTTCGTTGATCAGGTCCGCGGCCCGGTTCAGGACCGCCGCACGGTCGGCGGGTGGTGTGTTGCGCCAGATCCCGGATTCGAATGCGGCGCGGGCGGTTTGGACGGCGGTGTCCACGTCGGTCTCGTCGCCGAGCGGCACCGAACCGACTCGCTCGCCGGTGGCCGGTGAGAACACCTCGAGTGTCTCGGTCGAATGCGGGTCGACCCATCGTCCGCCGATGAACAGTTGTGGTTGGTCGCCGGCGCCCACGAGCGCGGTGCCGGGATGAGACTCGACGGTCATGGATGTAGCTCCTGGGTCGGGGAAAACGCCTCCACCCGCGATACTAGAACACGTTCTAACTTTTCTGCCAGGGGATGCCCCCATCGCGCACCCCATCATCGACCGTGCACGGTCGACGAAGCGTCTCAGCGGCTGAAGCGGAGCATGGCGACGAGACCTTCAACGACGTCCTCGAGCACCGCGACCTGCTCGGCGACGGTGGTGCACTCCAGCAGGCGCTGGCGGTCGGCGGCACCGACGGGCAGGCGAACTGCCCATGCGAACAGGCCGTACTCGCCGAGGTCGTCGACGTCGAACTCCGGGAGTCCGACGGGCATCGCCTCGGGTTGGGTCGCGGCGACCTCGGCGACGAACTCGCGCAGCGCGCGACCGAGTTTCGCAACCAAAGGCGCGTCGTCGGGCCCCATCACAGGAAGTGGAAGGATCTCGGTGACCGCCTGCGGGTAAGGGTCGTCGGGCAGCCATTCGGTCACGCGGAACCGCTCGGTGCCGGTGCACGTCAGCGAGGCTTGGCCGTCCGCCTGCTGCAGCAGGTTCTCGATCCGGGCGAAGGTGCCGACGTCATGCCGCACGTCGCCGCCACCGACCTCATGCCCCCGCGCGATGAGAACCACGCCGAACCGTCCGGACTCTCGAGACGTGCCCAGACAATCGACGAGCATCTGCCGGTAGCGCGGCTCGAAGATGCGCAGCGGCAGCGGCTCGCCCGGCAACAGCGCGGTGCCCAACGGGAACATCGGGGTCACGGGTGAGCCCGACATCGGCGGCGTGAGTCAGGCCTGCGGTCTGGCGTCGAGTACGACCTCGAACTCGAGCAGGTCCGCGCCGCTGGCGACCGGCTTGGCGCGCTCGCCCGAATGGGCCTCACGTGCGGGGCCCGATACCCATGCCTGGAAGTCCTCCTCGGACTCCCACTGGGTCACCACGAAGTACCGGTCGTCGCCCTTCACCGGGCGCAACAACTGGAATCCGAGGAAGCCCTTGGACCCGTCCACCGAGTGGGCGCGATGCGCGAAGCGCTTCTCGAGTTCCGGCCCGGCGCCCTCGGGCACCGAGATTGCGTTTATCTTCACCACTGCCATGTCGTCCACCCTACTGGTGCGTCGTGAGTACCTTGGCGAGAAGTCGTGAGTACCTTGGCGAGAAGGAGACGATCCGGCATGGAGGTGCACACATGACCCGTCGGCGACGCGAACCGGGAGCCGATCACCCGATCACCATCGAGCCGACCGCGGGTCGAGTCGTGGTGCGTGTCGGCGACATCGTGGTCGCCGACACCGTCTCCGCGCTGACGCTGCGGGAGGCGTCCTACCCGCCGGTGCAGTACATACCGCTCGCCGACGTGGACCGTTCCGTCCTGCGCGACAGCGCCACCACCACCTACTGCCCGTACAAGGGTGACTGCAACTACCACGATCTCGTCCTGGACGACGACGAGGTCACCGACGCGGTGTGGACCTATCGCGACCCGTACCCCGCGGTTTCCGACATCGCCGGACATGTTGCGTTCTACCCGCATCGGGTCGACGTGGCGTCGGCCTGAATCGGGCACGCTGCCATACGCTTGAGCCCGTGATCGCCCATCCCTCAGCCCCCGCCGACACCGGTCTCCTCGATCATGGTGGCCCGGTGGATGCCGACGGGACGCCGGTACGCGGCGTCGGCCCCATCGTGCTGTTGCACGGGCTCATGGGCCGAGGCCGGACCTGGCGGCGTCAGATCCCCTGGCTGCGACGACACGGACGCGTCTTCACCTTCGACGCGGCATTCCACACCGGCGCCGACGACACGCCCCCCGACGATCCGTCCGACCTCAGCACCGACCGATTCGTCGCCGATCTCGCCGAGATCCTGGTGTGGATCGACCAGGGTCCGGCGGTTCTCGTCGGCCACTCGATGGGCGCCCTGCACGCCTGGTGTACCGCGGCGAGATATCCGGAGATGGTGTCCGCATTGGTGATCGAGGACATGGCACCCGACTTCCGCGGGCAGACGACCCGCACGTGGACGCCGTGGTTCGACAGCTGGCCGCAGCGTTTCGGGTCGCTCGCCGCAGCGGAGCGGATGTTCGGCGGGGTCGCGGGCCGCTACTTCTACGAGGCGTTCGACGATGGGCGCCTGCACGGGAGCCTGCAGATCTGGGCCGACATCGCCGAGGAGTGGGGTGGCCGCGACTTCTGGGCCGAGTGGTCGTCGGTGCGCGTCCCGTCGCTCGTGATCGAGGCCGAGCACACCGTGACCCCGCCCGGGCAGATGCGGAAGATGTGTTCGGTCAACGACTTCGCGCAGTACCTGCGGGTCGTCGGCGCCGGTCACCTCGTCCACGACGACGCGCCCGACGAGTATCGTGGCGCGGTCGAGGCATTCCTGTCGATGCTGCCGTCCTGACCCGGCTGTCCGCGACCGTCAGTCGGCCTCACCCGCAAGGCAATAGCGGCCGTCGGCGGTGAGTTCGACGAGGCCGTCGACGAGCAGGGAGTCCAGTGCGCGGTCGCGCTGTGCGGTGTCGGTGGTCCACGCGATGTCGAGGCGGTCGCGCGTCACCGGATGGTCGGTGTCGCGCAGGACGTCGAGCAGTAGGCCCCGCACCTGACGGTCGGTGCCGGCGAACTTCTGCACCTTGCGCGGCGGTCCGGTGTGGGCGGGTCGGCCCAGGCGCACCCAGGTGCAGTCGGTGAGCGGGCAATCGTCGCAGCGCGGGGTGCGCGCGGTGCACACGAGTGCGCCGAGCTCCATGAGTGCCGCCGAGAACCGGGGTGCCGTCGTCGCGAACGTGTCGTCCGGGTCGCGGGGGAGCAGCGCCGACGCGTCGTCGAGGTCGGTGCGCGACGGATTGCCGGGCTGTTCGCGACCGTGCACCGCCCGGGCGATGACGCGGCGCACGTTGGTGTCCACGACCGGCACCGGCTGCCCGTAGGCGAAGCAGGCGACCGCGCGGGCGGTGTAGTCGCCGATGCCGGGCAGGGTCAGCATCGTCGCGACTTCGTCGGGGACCCGATCGCCGTGCTGCTCGGCGAGCACCCCGGCGCACTCGTGCAGCCGCAGAGCCCGCCGCGGATACCCGAGCTTGCCCCAGGCACGAAGCACCTCACCGGCAGACGCCGCGGCCATCGCCGACGGCACCGGCCAGCGCCGCACCCACTCATGCCACGGTCCGATCACCCGGGAGACCGGCGTCTGCTGGAGCATGATCTCGCTGATCAGGATCTGCCACCCGGACAAGCCGGGTTCGCGCCACGGCAGGTCCCGCTCGTGACGATCGAACCAACCGAGGAGCACACCGGATGGCACACTAGTGGTCATGAACAAAGTGACCCCGGCCGCCGCGTGGAAGATCCTGCGTGAGGGCAATGACCGTTTCGTTGCAGGTGAGTCTCAACATCCCAGTCAGGGTATCGAGGACCGTGCGCGACTGGCGGCCGGGCAGAGCCCCAAATCGGTGCTGTTCGGCTGTGCGGACTCCCGCCTGGCCGCCGAGATCATCTTCGATCAGGGGCTCGGCGACATGTTCGTCATCCGCACCGCGGGTCATGTGCTCGACTCGGCGGTGCTCGGCTCGCTGGAGTACGCGGCGGAGGTGCTCGAGGTGCCGCTGATCGTCATCCTCGGCCACGACAGCTGCGGTGCGGTGAAGGCGACGCTCGATGCCCTCGACGACCTGCGGATTCCCGGTGGTTACATCCGTGACCTCGTCGAGCGGGTCACGCCCAGCATCCTCGCCGGCCGCAGCGAGGGGCTCACGCGCGTCGACGAGTTCGAGGCGCGCCACGTGGTGGAGACCGGCCGCCTGATCATGCAGCGCAGCCGGATCATCGCCGACCGGGTCGCGACGGGCAAGCTCGCCATCGCCGGCCTCACCTACAAGCTGAGTGACGGCCGGGTACACCTGCGCGGTTCCTACGGCGAACTCGGGGACGCCGTGAGCGTCGTTCCCGACGTCACCGCCGAAGCCGTCTGAGCCAACCCGGGCCTGAACCCCAACTTTAGACTTTCCGCCGGTCAGGGCGTGTTTGCCGCTGTTTGCGCGACACGCCGAGCCGGGTCGGACGGTGGTTTCTCCCCGGCCGTTACCTTGGTGCCGTGATCGAACCGCAGGGCCCACTCCCACCCGAGATCTATTGGCGACGACGCGTCGTCGCGATCGGTGGTGTGGCCCTGGTCATCGCCTTGGTCGTCGTGCTGATCGTGTGGGCGACCGGCGGGGACAGCAATCCGGACAACACTGCTGCGCAGTCGTCGGCCACGTCGTCGACCACCGCATCCGCCTATCCGTCGGAGTCGGGCGCCAGCGAATCGGCCGACGCTTACGGAGGCTACGGCGGATCGGGTGGTTCCGGCGGTTCCGGCGGCGGGGGAGGAACCGCTGGTGGCACCGCGGCGTCGGCCTCGGCGGGCGCACCGGTGCCGAGTGGGGTCGCGGACACGCCGGTCCCCGTACCGGCCTCGGGTCTGTGCCCGGACTCGAACATCTCGGTCGTGCTCTACACCGACAAGCCGACCTACACGACCGGCGACCAGCCGGTGTTCACCATCGTGACCACCAACGCCGGACTCACCGAATGCACCCGCGACGTCGGCAAGGCGGCGCAGGACGTCATCGTCCGCACCCTCGACGGCACACGCACGCTGTGGTCGGCGCGGGACTGCTCGCCGCTGCAGACGGTCAACAACGTGACCCTCAAGCCGTCTCAGCAGGTGCGCGACACCATCACCTGGTCGGGCACCACCAGCACCCCCGGCTGTGACACCCCGCGCGTCCCGGTCCCGGTCGGGTCGTATCAGGCCATCGGCAAGATCGGGGAGAAGGAATCAGCGCCGATCACCTTCAACGTGGTGGCGCCGGCCCAGCCGTAGCGTTCCCAACCGCTGGACGAGTAGCGACCGCCCCGCCGCTCGATACGCCACTCACTCCGTTCGCGGCTCGATCGGCGGAAATGTTGCGGCTCGATCGGCGGAAAGCTGCCTACGTCGTCGCGCGTGCGATGAGTTCGACCGGCAACCGGGTGGTCTCCGGCTCGCGGCCTTCGACGAGGTCGAGCAGGCGCCGCGCCGCGGTCTCGCCGATCTGCCGTGCCGGCGAGCGCACCGTGGTCAACGGAACCGGGAGTTGCGCGACGATGGGGATGTCGTTGTAGCCGACCAGAGCCAGGTCGTCGGGGATCGTCAGACCCAGATCCCGGGCCACTCCCATGACACCGATGGCGATCGTGTCGGAGACGGTGAAGATCGCATGCGGGCGGTCGGGTCGGTCGAGTAGTCGTCGTCCGGCCTCGATCCCGCCGTCGACCTCGAATGTCGACGCCATGACGCGCTCGGGTCGCAGCGGCACCGATGCCGATTCGAGCGCCGCCCGGAATCCCGCGACACGGTCGCTCGCGGTCGTCGCGTGGGTGGGGCCCGCGATGACCGCGAGGTCGGTGTGTCCGCGATCGAGTAGATGCCGCGCGGCGAGGTAGCCGCCGTGGCGGTCGTCGCCGCCGACGAAGGGCAGTCCGGCGTCGGCGTGCCGGGTGACCGCCAGCAACGGCACGTTGCCGATCGACAGTGAGTCGATGAACGGTCGTCCCGGGGTGTGCAGGCTGCTCATGATCAGCCCGTCCACCTGCCGGCCGACGAGGAGTTCGATGGCCCGACGTTGCGCGTCGAGATTGTCGGGTGGGCTCGACAGGAGCACCGAGTAGCCCGCGCGCGTGGCTGCTTCCTCGATGCCCTGATAGGTGGTCGCGACGACGCCGTCGGTCAACCGGGTCATGACCACACCGAGCGTCGTCGTCTTCCGCGTGCGCAGGCTGGCCGCCCACAGGTTGGGCTGGTAACCGAGCTCTGCGGCGACCTGGCGCACCCGCAACGCCGATGCGGACCAGCCGTCGGCGGGTTCCGGTTGCCGCAACACCCGCGATGCGGTCGACACGTGGACACCGGCACGTTCCGCGATCTCCTTGAGGGTCGGTGCCCGGTGTTCACTGCGCACGCTCGCCGTCACTCCCCTCGATCGCGCGTTGACCGTCCTGTCCAGACCACCTACATTAGTCGATGCAAACGTTCTTGCAATCGTTCTTACCTGGAGGCACCGATGGCTCGGCCCGAGACCCTGACCCAACTCTTCGCGCTCGACTCGCTCCTGACGCCGGAGGAGATCGCGATCCGCAACACGGTCCGGGAATTCGGCAACGAGCGTCTTCGCCCCTACGTCGCCGACTGGTTCGAGAACGCGCAATTGCCGGTCCGCGAAGTCGCCAAGGAACTCGGTTCGCTCGGTGCGCTGGGCATGCATCTCGAGGGCTACGGCTGCCCGGGAACGAGTGCGACCGCCTACGGCCTGGCCTGCCTGGAACTCGAGGCGGTCGATTCGGGCCTGCGCAGCCTGGTGTCGGTGCAGGGTTCGCTGGCGATGTTCTCGATCCATCACTGGGGTAGCGAGGAGCAGAAGCAGGAGTGGCTGCCGCGCATGGCCGCCGGTGACGCCCTCGGCTGCTTCGGCCTGACCGAACCCGACTTCGGCTCGAACCCCGCCGGCATGCGGACCAACGCCAAGCGCGACGGCGACGACTGGGTGCTCGACGGCACCAAGATGTGGATCACCAACGGGTCGGTGGCCGACGTCGCCGTCGTCTGGGCACAGACCGACCTCGACGACAGCCCGCGCGGCATCCGCGGCTTCGTCGTCCCGACCGACACCCCGGGATTCTCCGCACCCGAGATCAAGAAGAAGATGTCGCTGCGCGCGTCGATCACCTCCGAGCTCGTGCTCGACGGTGTGCGGCTGCCGTCGTCGGCGATGCTGCCGAAGGCAGCAGGTCTGCGCGGCCCGCTCACCGCGCTCGGCGAGGCCCGGTTCGGCATCGTGTTCGGCGCGATCGGTGCCGCACGCGACTGCCTCGAAGCGGCGATCGACTACGCCGAGTCGCGTGAGGTGTTCGACAAGCCGCTGGCCGCATACCAGCTCACCCAGGCCAAGATCGCCGACATGGCCCTCGAGGTCGGCAAAGGGCATCTATTGGCCTACCACCTGGGCCGGCTCAAGGACCGCGGGGAGATCCGGCCCGAGCAGGTCAGCACCGGCAAGCTCAACAACGTCCGCGAGGCCATCGCGATCGCGCGTGAATGCCGAACCATCCTGGGCGCCAACGGCATCACCCTCGAATACCCGGTGATCCGGCATGCGAACAACCTCGAGTCGGTGCTCACCTACGAGGGCACCGCCGAGGTTCATCAGCTCACTATCGGCAAGGCGCTGACCGGTCAGGACGCGTTCCGGTGACGAGTGCACTGAACGGGCTGGTCATCGCCGACTTCGGCCGGGTGCTCGCCGGGCCGTATGCGACGATGCTGCTCGCCGACCTCGGCGCGGAGGTCGTCAAGGTGGAACGTCCGGGCTCGGGCGACGACACGCGAAGCTGGGGGCCGCCGTGGGTCGGCGATGAATCCTCGTACTTCCTGTCGGTCAACCGCAACAAGGAGTCGGTGGCGCTCGACCTTGCCGATCCCGACGGGTTCGAGGCGGCCCGACGTCTCGTCGACCGTGCCGACGTCGTGGTGGAGAACTTCCTTCCTGGCACTATGGACCGGCTCGGCCTCGGGTATGAGGCTGTTGCGCAACGTAATCCGGATATCGTCTATTGCTCGGTGACCGGATTCGGCGGCAACAACCAACTGCCCGGCTACGACCTGCTCATCCAGGCGGTCGGCGGGCTGATGAGTATCACCGGCCCAGATCCCTACACCCCGACCAAGGTGGGTGTCGCGATGGTCGACGTGATCACCGGACTGCATGCGGCGGTGGGGATTCTGGCGGCTCTACGGCATCGGGACCGCACCGGCGAGGGTCAGCGGGTGGAGGTGAACCTGCTGTCGTCGTTGCTGTCGGCATTGGTCAATCAGACCTCGGGCTATGTCGCCGCCGGGGTGGTGCCCCATGCCATGGGTAACCGGCATCCGAGCATCGCGCCATACGAGGTATTCCAGGCAAGTGACCGTCCGCTGGTACTCGCCGTCGGGAACGATCGGCAGTTCGCAGCGCTCGTCGACGTGCTCGGACGGCCGGAACTGGCTGCAGACCAAAGGTTCTCGACGAACGAGGCGCGGGTGGCGAACCGGGAGGAACTCGGCGGGATCCTCAACGTCGTGCTCGCCGCCGACACCGCCGACGCCTGGTTCGCCGCACTCACCGCCCGGCGGGTGCCCTGCGGGCCGCTCAACGACATCGCCGATGCCATCGCGCTGGCCGGCCGGTTGGGTCTGGACCCGGTCATCACGATCGACGACGAGCACCGTGACGCGCCGATCCGACAGGTGGCCAACCCAATCCGATTGAGTGCCACACCGCCGACGTATCGCTCCGCGCCGCCGCGCCTGGGCGAACACAACTCCATGGCGCCGCAGGCGTAGGCCCGGGTCGCCTCGGAAACCTGCGCGCCGGCTACTCGTACCGCTCGATGCTGCTCTCGGCCAGCCGTGAGAGTCCCTCGCGGATGTGTCGGGCCCAGATGCTACCGATACCCTCGACCGCCTGCAGGTCCGTGGCGCTCGTCGCGAGCAGCGCCTGCAGGGTGCCGAAGCTGCGCACGAGCCGGTCGATGTGGGCGAACTGCAGGCGCGAGATGCGGGCCAGCAGCCGGTATCCCCGCGGACTCATCGTGGTGTCCTGCGCCTCGATCGTCGTCGGATATCCGAAGGCCCCGGCGATCAGCGTGAGGTCGAGCAGGTCCACGTCGGAGAGGCGCTCGATGGTTTCCAGCGACTGCCGGACCTCTTCGGTGCTCGCAGGCTCCGGGCTGGCGTAGTAGTCGCGGACCAGCAGTTCGCGCATGGTGTCGTTGTCGCTGATCAGCTCCTCGAGCTGCAGGCTCACCTGGCGGCCGTTCACGCCGAGTTCGAGGACATACTCGTCGATCTCGACCGACACCCGTCGCACCATCTCCATCCGCTGTGCGGTGGACATGGCGTCACGCAGCAGCACGTAATCCTCGATCTCGGCGCGCGACAGTCCGGCGATCACCTCGTCGAGACGGCTCTTGTAGCGCTCGAGGGTGGCCAGCGCGACATTCGCGCGCGACAGGATCGGGTCGGGACTCTCGACGACCCGCCGCGCGCCGTCCACGTAGATGCTGACGATCGACATCGACGCGCTCACCGAGATCACCGGGTGGCCGGTCTGGATCGCGGTGCGTTCGGCCGCCCGATGACGGGTGCCCGACTCCTCGGTCGGGATCGTCGGGTCGGGGACCAGCTGCACGTTGGCCCGCACGATCCGCTTGCCGTCGGTGGACAGCACGACGGCGCCGTCCATCTTGGCCAGTTCGCGGAGCCGCGTCGGGGCGAACTCGACGTCGAGGTGGAACCCGCCGTCGCAGATCTTCTCCACGTCCGAGTCGTGGCCGAGCACGATGAGCGCCCCGGTACCGCCACGGAGGATGCGTTCGAGTCCGTCGCGCAGACCGGTGCCGGGGGCGACGCGCGCCAACGTCTCGCGGGTCAGCTCGGACCTCGCGCCCTCGATCATCGCGGTCCTTCCGGGTCGGGCATCTGACGTGCATGAATGTTGATGCGACTAGGGTATCGGGACGTGAAGTCTGCCTTTGTCGTGCCCACCGACCTCGACCCGATCGAACGTCATCCCAAGGCCGCCAAACCGGGCGAGCCGATGAGGATGCACAACCGCACGTGCTACGGCTGCGGCGAGGACTCGCCGCAGGGGCTGCACCTGGATATGTACGCCGGCGAGGACTTCACGATCACCGCATCGATGCAGGTGGAGGCTCGTTTCGAGGGTGGCCCGGGCGTGATCCACGGCGGCGTGCTGTCCACCGCCTTCGACGACGTGATGGGTATGGCGCCGCTGCTGATCGGGCCGTCGGCGGTCACGGTGCACCTCGAGGTCGACTATCTGCGGCCGATCCCGATCGGCTCGACCCTGCATTTCCGAGCGGCCCTGCTGGGTCGGCAGCGCCGCAAGCTCTACACGGAGGGCGTGGCGCATATCGGTGATCCCGACGCCCCGGTGGCCATGGGACACGCGATCTTCGTGATGATCAATCCGCGGGAGCATTTCGCCGAGCATGTGAAGAACAGTCAGCTCGCTGATGAGTACACACAGCGGATGTCGAGGCCCTGAAACTGTCCCGACGGGGTTGCTCAGAACGACACCTCGACGACACCGACCAACCCTGCCCGCACCGCCTCGTGGAGGTCGCCGACGCGGGTGATCTTGATACCCGACGGCAGGTTCTCGTCGGTGCCGGCCGGGATGATGGCGTGGCGGAATCCAAGCCGTTTGGCCTCCGCCACACGGCGGGCCACCGCGGACACACGCCGCACCTCACCGGCCAGCCCGACCTCCCCGATCGCGACGGTCGTGTGCGGCATCGGGGTGTTGTTGAGCACCGACGACACGGCCAGCGCGATCGCGAGATCGGCCGCCGGCTCGGTGACCCGCATGCCACCGACGGTGGCCGCGTAGATCTCCTTGTCCTGCAACTTCGCATCGAGCCGACTCTGAAGCACCGCCAGCACCATCGACACCCGCGCGGAATCCAGACCGGACACGGCACGGCGTGGCATCGTCATCGACGTCGGGTTGGCCAGCGCCTGGATCTCGCCGACGAGGGCACGTTTGCCGTCCATGGTGACCATCGCGGTCGAGCCGGTGACGTCGAGGTCGCGCTGATGCAGGAAGATCCCCGACGGATCGGGCACCTGATGGATGCCGTCGTCGCGCTGCTCGAAACAGCCCACCTCGTCGGCGGCGCCGAAGCGGTTCTTGATGCCGCGCACCATCCGCAGGCTTGAATGCCGGTCACCCTCGAACGACAGCACCACGTCGACGAGGTGCTCCAGCGACCGCGGACCGGCCACCGCACCGTCCTTGGTGACGTGGCCGACCAGGACCACCGCGATCCCGCGGTTCTTGGCCATCGACACCAGCGCCGTCGTCACCGCACGGATCTGGGTGACACCGCCGGTGACGCCGTCAGTGCCGGTGGCGACGACGGTCTGTACCGAGTCGACGATGACCAGTGACGGGTTCACCTCGTCGACGTGGCCGAGGATCGTCGCGAGGTCGGTCTCGGCGGCCAGATAGACGTTCTCGTGGACGGCGCCGGTGCGTTCGGCGCGCATTCGGACCTGTCCGGCCGACTCCTCGCCGGTCAGGTAGAGCGCCTTGCGGCCGCCCTGCGCCCAGTGTTTGACGGTCTCGAGAAGCAACGTCGACTTGCCGACGCCGGGCTCACCGGCGAGCAGGATCACCGACCCGGGCACCACGCCGCGGCCGAGGACACGGTCGAGCTCACCGATGCCGGTGGCGACGGCGGTCGAGGAGTTCGCGTCCACCTCGGTGATCGGTCGCGCCGGGCTGGTCGGGGCAACACCGCCGACACCGTTCGGCCGCACTGCCGCCGTGGCGACCTCGTCGATCGTTCCCCACTCGCCACACTCGGGGCAGCGGCCCACCCATTTGGCCACGGTGTGCCCGCAGGCGGTGCACCGGAACGATGACTTCGGTTTTGCCACGCCGCTCACCCTAATGGCCCCCGCCGACACCCATCGTCGCCGCGCCGCCACAGCGGCCCAGACGCTTCGCCCCCCGAACGATGCTTCCCCCGAACGGTTCGTCCCCGAACGGTTCGTCCCCGAACGGTTCGTCCCCGAACGGTTCGTCCCCGAACGGTTCGTCCCCCAAAATGCGATCGTCCCCCGTCGGGCAGACGGGGGACGATCAAACAGTCGGGGGATGAGCGCCGGTCGATGTCCGGTGTGATCCGGTACCGGTGCGGCGCGTCAGTGTTCGGCGGCGCCTTCGGCTTCGACTCCGCGGATCTCATCCTGGCGAGTCAGGTAGGTGCCCACGTCGACCGGGGTGTTGACGGTGACGGTGCCGGACTTCTCGAAGCGGAACTCCAGCGGGGTGGTCAGACCCGTGGCGACGGAGTCACCCGCGCCGTTGAGCCGGACGGTGATCCGCTTCTGCTCGTCGGTGGCCTGCACCACTTCCGGCTCGAGCAGACCGATCGGCTTGCCGGCATACAGAGCCTGCCCGGCCGGGATGGTCGTGTCGCCGACGATGGTGACAGAACCGCCGTTGGGGGCCGCGATGGCGAGCAGCCTGTCGTCGTTCACCGGATCGATGTTGCTGATCACGAACGAGACCTCGAACGGCCCACCGGAGCCGAAGACCTCGTCGGCCTTGTCGGAGGGGTAGAGGATCTGCACGTTGCGCAGCTGCATCGCGCCGACATTCGCCAGGTTCCCGTTGACGGCGGGCTCCATGTTGGCGGTCTGCGAGATCTGACCGGCGCCGCAAGCGGTGGTCCCGAGCGCGAGCGCGACGCCGACGGCGGCGACCGCAACGGCCTTCACCGAAAGCCGAACCGAACGCCCAGCGGTTTTCCGAAGCACAGACACCCGTTCCTCCCAGGTAATCGAAGGCCGACACGCAAGGTCGACATGGGATGTCGCAGACCCTGCACTACGCAGCGTAGTGGGCCGCGCGGAGAAAAGTCCGACGGGGTGCCAGATTGGTGTCGTAGGGGCCCGGATCCAGTGTCCGCGACACCCCGCCGACGGTGGGTCCGAACGGACGACAGCGGCGCGATATTCGCTGGTCTACCAAGACGTCGGGCCGTCACCGACCCGTCGGTACAGCGCGTTGACCTGCACCGTTGTCTGTGCCCTCTCGGACGCCCGTGCTAGACTGGGAACACTCGAAAGGGGCATAGAACATTGAACTTCAAAGTTGGCGACACCGTTGTCTACCCCCATCACGGTGCTGCTCGAGTCGAAGACATCGTGACTCGGACCATCAAGGGTGAGCAGATCGAATACCTCGTTCTCAAAGTTGCCGATGGTGACATGACCGTTCAGATCCCCTCGACCAAGCTGGAATACGTCGGCGTGCGCGACGTGGTCGGTGAGGAGGGACTCGATCAGGTCTTCCAGGTGCTACGCGCCCCGCACACCGAGGAACCGACCAACTGGGCCCGTCGGTTCAAGGCCAACCAGGAGAAGCTCATCTCCGGCGACATCATCAAAGTCGCCGAGATCGTCCGTGACCTGTGGCGTCGGGAGCAGGACCGCGGTCTGTCCGCCGGCGAGAAGCGCATGCTGACCCGGGCGCGACGTGTGCTCGTCGACGAACTGTCGCTGGCCCAGAACACCGACGACGAGAAGGCCACCAGCATTCTCGACGAGGTCCTGGCCGCCGCGTCGTAGAACCTCCACGTGACTGGCATCCCGGCGGCGCCGGTATGACGGTGAGCGTGATCGTGCCGGCCGCCGGGTCGGGAACCCGCTTGGGACAGTCAAAGCCCAAGGCGTTCGTCGACCTCGGCGGCCGCACCATTCTCGAGGCCTGCGTTGCGGGCATCGTCGAAGCTGCCGTCGCCGACACCGTCGTCGTGGTGGTTCCCGCCGATCTCGTCGACGACGCCCGACGTCTCGTCCCCGCCACCACCGTCGTGGCCGGTGGGGCGCATCGTTCGGAGTCCGTGCGGGCGGGTATTGACGCCGCCGGCCCGGATTCCGACATCCTCCTCGTTCACGATGCGGCGCGCCCGCTGACACCGCCCGCGGTGTTCACGCGCGTCGTCGACGCGGTGCGCGCAGGGCATCCGGCCGTCGTCCCTGGGCTCCCCGTCGCCGACACGCTCAAGCAGGTCGATCCGTCGACGGGGCCCGAACGGGTCGTCGCGACCGTCGACCGGGATCTGCTGCGCGCGATCCAGACCCCGCAGGGATTCGCCCGCGACGCGCTGCTGCGAGCACACGCCGACGACACCGGCCTGGCCACCGACGACGCCGGCCTCGCGGAACGCTGCGGCATCGAAGTACATGTGGTGCCCGGTGATCCGCTGGCCATGAAGATCACCACGCCGTGGGATCTCCGGATCGCCCGCGACATCGTCGCCGAGGGGAGCCCCTCCGCTGGTCCGGTACCTTCCGCTGGTCGGGTAGTCGACGAGCGCTCCTCTCCTGCTGGTCGAGTAGCGAGCGAGCGCAGCGAGCCCGCGTATCGAGACCACTCCTCCGCAGATCGAGACCGAGACCACCCCCTCGAGCATCGGAGACACCCATGAGGGTCGGCATCGGAACCGACGCGCACCGCATCGACCCCGACACGCCGTGCTGGATGGTCGGCCTGTTCTTCCCCGACGCGCCCGGATGCTCCGGACACTCCGACGGCGACGTCGGGGCGCACGCGCTGTGCGACGCGCTGCTGTCGGCCGCAGGACTCGGCGATGTCGGCTCGGTCTTCGGCACCGGACGCCCCGAATGGGCGGGGGTCTCGGGCACGACGATGCTCGAACACGTCCGCGATCTCGTCGTCGGCGCCGGATACACGATCGCCAATGCCTCGGTGCAGGTGATCGGCAACCAACCCAAGATCGGCCCACGGCGTGACGAGGCGCAGCGGGTGCTCGGGGCCGCGCTCGGCGCGCCGGTGTCGGTGTCGGCGACGACGACCGACGGGCTCGGCATGACCGGCCGCGGTGAGGGAGTTGCGGCGGTCGCCACCGCGCTGTTGCTGGCCGGGTAAGATCGCACGTCGTGACCTTGCGCCTTTTTGACACCGCCACCCGAGAGGTGCGCGACTTCGTGCCGCTGCGCCCCGGCCAAGCGACGGTGTACCTGTGCGGCGCCACCGTCCAGGGCATCCCCCACATCGGCCACGTGCGCAGCGGCATCGCCTTCGACGTGCTTCGCCGCTGGCTCACATACCAGGGCCTCGACGTCCTGTTCGTCCGCAACGTCACCGACATCGACGACAAGATCCTCAACAAGGCCGCCGACGCGGGCCGTCCGTGGTGGGAGTGGGCCGCAACCCACGAACGCGCCTTCGACTCGGCCTACGACGCACTCGGTGTGCTGGCGCCGTCGGGTGAGCCCCGGGCGACCGGGTTTGTCACCCAGATGGTCGAGTACATGCAGCGCCTCATCGACCGCGGGCACGCCTACGCCGCCGACGGCAACGTCTACTTCGACGTGCTGAGCCTGCCCTCCTACGGCGCGCTGTCCGGGCACAAGCTCGACGACGTGCATCAGGGCGAGAGCTGGGGTACCGGCAAGCGTGATCCGCGCGACTTCACCCTCTGGAAGGCGGAGAAACCCGGCGAACCGTCGTGGCCGACGCCCTGGGGCCGCGGCCGGCCGGGCTGGCACCTGGAATGCTCGGCGATGGCGACATCGTTGCTCGGTGCTGAGTTCGACATCCACTGCGGTGGAATGGATCTGGTCTTTCCGCACCACGAGAACGAGATCGCGGAGGCGCGTGGGGCGGGAGATCCGTTCGCGCGGTACTGGTTACACAATGGCTGGGTGACCATGGGCGGCGAGAAGATGAGCAAGTCGCTGGGTAACGTGGTCTCCATCCCGGCGATGCTCGAGCGGGTACGCGCCGTCGAACTGCGCTATTACCTCGGCAGCGCGCACTATCGGTCGATGCTGGAGTATTCCGACGGTGCGCTCACCGAGGCCGCCGCCGGTTACCGTCGGATCGAGTCATTCCTGACCCGAGTGTCCTCGCGCGTCGGTGACGTGGGCGTCGGGGAGATCCCGGGCGAGTTCGCCGAGGCCCTCGACGACGACCTCGGCGTCCCGGCGGGTCTTGCGGTCATCCACAACGTGGTCCGCCACGGTAACACCGCACTCGAATCCGGCGACGGCGCAGGCGCTTTGGTGGCCGCGTCGTCGGTGCGCGCGATGATGGGCATTCTCGGTGTGGACCCGCTCGACGAACACTGGCTCGAAGAGAGCGCCGACGAGTCGTCGGCCACCACCGCGCTCGACGTGCTCGTCCGCGCCGAACTGCAGCGCCGGGCCCAGGCCCGCGCCGACAAGGACTGGGCCACCGCGGATGCGGTCCGCGACCGGCTCGCCGAGGCGGGCATCGAGGTCACCGATACGCCCGACGGGGCGCAGTGGTCGCTGAAGGGAACCTCCTGACATGGCCGGCAATTCGAAACGTAAAGGCGCGGTGCGCAAGTCGGGCAGCAAGAAGGGCCAGACCGTCGGGTCGGGGGGCCAGCGTCGTCGGGGCCTCGAGGGACGCGGTGCCACTCCCAAGGCGGTCGACCGGCCCTACCATCCCGCTCACAAGCGGGCCAAGGCCGCGTCGAAGACGCCCGCCGGCCGCGGGCCGCGCACCCGAAAGGACGAAGGGCCCGAGCACGTACTGGGCCGCAACCCGGTGCTCGAATGCCTGCGCGCCGGGGTACCGGCGACGGCGCTCTACATCGCCACCAACTCCGAACCGGACGAACGTGTCGCCGAGGCGGTCAAGATCGCCGGCGACAAGGGCGTCGCGGTCCTCGAGGTCGGCAAACCGGAGCTCGATCGCCTGTCCGCCAACGGACTGCACCAGGGCATCGCCCTGCAGGTGCCGGAGTTCAGTTACGCCCACCCCGACGATCTGATGCGTGACGCGCTCGCCAGCGGCGCACCGCCATTGCTCGTGGCCCTCGACAACATCACCGACCCGCGCAACCTCGGCGCGGTGATTCGCTCGGTGGCGGCCTTCGGCGGTCATGGTGTGCTCATCCCGCAGCGCCGCAGCGCCAGCGTCACCGCGGTCGCGTGGCGCACCAGCGCCGGCGCGGCGGCCCGCCTGCCGGTGGCGCAGGCTCCGAATCTTACACGGACACTCAAGGATTGGGCGTCGTCGGGAGCTCAGCTGGTCGGCCTCGACACCGAGGGTGACGTGACCCTCGACGAGTACGACGGGACCGGACCGACCGTCATCGTCGTCGGGTCGGAGGGCAAGGGACTGTCGCGCCTGGTACGCGAGACCTGCGACTCGATCCTGTCGATCCCGATGGCCGGCGACGTTGAGAGCCTCAACGCCTCGGTCGCCGCCGGCGTCGTGCTGGCCGAGTTCGCCCGCCAGCGTCGCCAGGCCTGACCGCCGTCGCCGACGGCACCCGGTTCCTCGCCGACGGCACCCGGTTTCTGCCCGACGGCACCCGAAATCCCGCCGACGGCATCCGGTTTCTGCCCGACGGCACCCGAAATCCCGCCGACGGCATCCGGTTTCTGCCCGACGGCACCCGAAATCCCGCCGACGGCATCCGGTTTCTGCCCGACGGCACCCGGTTCTTCGCCAACGGCACCTGCTGACATCGGTGCGCAGCAGTCCGTGGCGTGATCACTAGACTCGTGCTCGTGCATTCTTCCCGGTGTTCCGACGAACTCGTCGTCGACCTGAATGCCGACCTCGGCGAGGGGGTCGGCGACGACGAGGCGATGCTCACGATCGTTTCCAGCGCCAACGTCGCGTGTGGTTTTCACGCGGGTTCGCCCGCGGAGCTCCTCGCGACCTGCCGCGCCGCGGCCGCGGCCGGTGTCCGCGTCGGCGCGCAGGTTTCCTACCCCGACCGGGAAGGATTCGGTCGTCGCTTCATGGACGTGGGACCGGACAGATTGGCCGCCGACATCGTTTATCAGATCGGTGCGCTGGAGGCGATCGCGCGTTCCGCGGGTATCGAGGTTGCATATGTGAAACCGCATGGTGCGCTGTACAACTCGATTGTCTGGCACGAAGATCAGGCCAAGGCGGTCATCGAGGCGATTCGCGCGCACGGCAGAGCGCTGCCGTTGATGGGCTTACCCGGCTCGCTGGCTCTGCAGCTGGCCGGTGACGCCGGTATCCCGGTGATCGTCGAGGCCTTCGCCGACCGTTCCTACCATGCCGACGGCACGCTCGTCCCTCGGACCGAACCCTGCTCCGTCCTGACGGACGGCGAGGTGATCTCTCGACGGGTCGTCGACCTGGTCAAGGACGGCACCATCACGGCCATCGACGGGACGGTGTTAGAGGTCCGGGCGGAATCGGTGTGTCTCCACGGTGACACACCGGGCGCCGTCGAACACGCCCTTGCGATCCGCGATTCATTGAAGGGCGCAGGCATCGCCATCGCGGCGCGGTGACCGACTGTCCATCTGCTCCCGGTGCGCGCAGCGTCGGCGGACTCATGGCTGCAGCCGAGACAGACCGGATGCTGTCGCCAGGAATCCGGGTGCCGTGGGCGCACAATCGGGTCTGTCGGCGAGAATCCGGGTGCTGTCGGCGCGAGTGTGACGGGTGCCACGTTTCGTGCCCGGCGGGTCGTCTATGTTAGGTGACATGACATCGATCGATAGTATGGTGACAACCGCCGATGGCATCTTCGCGGGGGTTCGGGGCAAGCGCACCCGGCGGGGCACCATCAGCTGGAAGGGCATCCCGTATGCGGCGCCGCCGATGGCGGGGAACCGCTTCCGCGACCCGCAACCGGTACATCCGTGGCCGGGTATGCGCGACTGCTCGCGGTTCGGCAAGGCGGCGATCCAGGAGAAGCGGTTCACCGCGGTCGCGCCCGGCAGGTATCAGCCGATGGGCGAGGACTGCCTGACGCTCAACGTGTTCGCGCCCGACCGCGTCTCGCCGACACCGCGGCCGGTCATGGTCTTCATCCACGGCGGCGCCTACATCCTCGGCACCGCGGCGACCCCGCTGTACGACGGTTCGCTCCTCGCCCGCGCGCAGGACGTCATCGTGGTGACCGTCCAATACCGATTTGGGCCCTTCGGCTACCTCGACCTGAGCGCCTACTCCACCGAGGAGCGCCGGTTCGACTCCAATCTCGGACTGAAAGACCAGGTCGCGGCGCTGAGTTGGGTGCAGCGCAACATCGCGGCCTTCGGCGGCGACCCCGCCAACGTGACGGTGTTCGGTGAGAGCGCCGGCGGATCGTCGGTGATGTCGCTGCTGTGCACCCCGGCCGCGGAAGGATTGTTCGCGCGCGCGATCTCCGAGAGTCCGGCCCCGGATCTGACCATCCCCATCGATGCCGCGCGGGTCTACGCCGACGAGTTCCTGCGGCTGCTGGCCGATCCGCAGCGGCGTTCGACGCGGATCGACACCGACGCCGAACCCATCCCGCCGGAGCAGGTCCAGGCCCTCCTGTCGCGGTCCGCGGCTGCCGACATCCTGCGTGCCGGCCGGCGTCTGATGAAGTTCGCCCAGGCGGCCGACACCGGTCACGCCATCCCGTTCGGTCCGATCATCGACGGTGACTACGTGCCGCTGCCACCGCTGGAGACCGCGGCAGCGGGCAAGACCCTTCCGGTGCCGCTGGTCATCGGCAGCAACCGCGACGAGGGTCAGCTCTTCAGCAAGCTGTGGAATGTGCTGCCGGAGACCGAGAAGGCGCTGATCCAGGTGGACGACGAACAGACCCGAGCCGAGATCGCCGCGCTCTACAACGGCGGGCACCGCGACCGCATTCAACTGGCCGCCGACGCCGTCTTCTGGGCGCCGATGCTGGCGTTCGCCGAGGGGCACGGCGCGGTCGCGCCCACGTATGTCTACCGCTACGACTTCTCGACCCGGGTGCTCGAGGTGGCCGGTATGGGCGCCACGCATGCCACCGAGATGTTCGCCGTCTTCGGCGCCTACCGGACGGCGATCGGCGCTGGTCTGGCGCTGGGGGACTGGCGGTCGACGGGCCGCGTCATCCGTAGTGTGCAAGACCGCTGGGGTGCATTCGCGACGGCCGGGGTACCGGGCTCGGGGTGGCCGACCTACGACCCCGATGCTCGCCGAGTGCTCATCATCGACGATCCCGACCGCGTGGAACATGATCCCGACGGCGCACGCCGAGCCGCCTGGAAGAAAGTTCACTCAGCGGTCTGATGGTCCTCGGCATCGGCGAGGACCATCGGCTCACTGATCCGGTAGCCAGTGGCTTGATGGGTCGGCGGCCAGAAACGCGATCACCAGCGGGTTGAAGAGTTCCGGCGATTCGACCGGGAGAATGTGGGTACCGGGCAGCACGGCCAGCCGGCCGTGCGGAAGGGTCTCCGTCAGTTCGATGGCGTGCTCGATGCGTGCGATACCGCGGTCGGGTACGACGACGAGTGTCGGGGCCGCGACATCCGCGAATTCCGCCAGGTCGTAGTCGGGCTCACGGTCGAGCATCTCGAGGGTCTTGACGAATACCGTCGCGAAGTGCTCGGGGCCGTCCGGTGACACCCGGGAATAGCCGTCCTCGAGGAACTTCATCGCCGCAGGCTTGCGAGCGCGAATCGGGGTGAAGAAGTCGTTGTCGGCGCATTCCCCGGACCGGTTCACGTAGGTCGACACCACGACCATGCGATTGACCAGGTCGGGTCGACGTTTGGCGATCAGCAACGCGATCACACCGCCGTCGCTCCAGCCGACGAGATTGGCCCGCGCGCCCACCTCCTGCTCGAGGTATGCCACGGTCTCGGCGTACATGTCTTCGCAGGTGAACGGACCCGGGTGGTCGGGGGAATGCCCATGGCCGCTGCGCTCGGGAACGAACAGCGACAGGCCCGCGCGGCTGAGATCGGCGATCTGGGCGCCCCAGGTGGACGCCAACCCGAACACGCCATGCACCAGGACGGTGGGCGGGCCCGCCGGCTCACCGCCGCGATAATGCCAAACCCGACGCCCGCCGACATCGATGTAGACGCCGCCGTCGACCTGCTCACCGGTGATCACGCTGGCCATCCCGCAATCGTCGCAGACGATGCGGGTTGTAGGGGAACAGTTGCGACTCGAATCCACAACGACCCGGGCGGTGACCCCTGCCGGAGGTCGTGGCACCGCGACACGGCGCTCGGCGAAGATCATGTCGCGCAACGACTTCTGCGTACGCCACCCGTCGACGTACACGAGCGGGCCACTCGCGACCAGTAGGGTCGAAGGATATGGGCCATCTCTGTCGGGGTTCCCGGGGTGCTGGGCGACCATCGCTTCTGCTCGTGTCGGGCCTCACCGTGACCGTAGCCATGGCCGTCGGCGGATGTTCGACGACGGGCGACTCGGCACCGTCGGCATCCCCGGAGCCGACGACGACCGCCGCATCGGTGACGCCGTCATCGTCGACGCCCCTCACCCCGATGACCCTCACCCCGACGACCCCGACCCTCCCGCCGCCCTACGTCGACCACGTCGACTGGGTGCAGACCAGCCTCGGTCCGAGCCTGCAGATCCACCCGACACCGTCGGGTCGTCGCACGGAGAACCCGCAGGGCGCACAGATCGCGTGGACGGAGGTGCTGCGGCTCGCGCCGGACGCCGACACCCCCGGCATGCGTGCCCAGTTCGACTGCCACTGGGACTTCGCCCGTGCCGTCGAACCCGACAAGCCGAGCTGGAACATCGAGCCGTGGCGGCCGGTGGTCACCGACGACGTCATGATCGCGACGCGCTGCAACCCGGGCGGCCCGGAGGAGTGACGGTTGCGGGACCGCCGGGTCAGCGTGTCGCGTAGGTGCGATGCTGACCCACCCACCGGCACACCAGGTAGATCACGAACGAGATGGTGGTCACGAACACCGACACCGGCAGGCCAGGCGCCAGCGAGAGCACCAGCCCGCCGACGGCGGCCACCTCCGCGAACAGGATCGAGAACCCGACCACATGCACCGGGTTCGACGTGAGTCGCGCGGCCGCGGCGCCCGGCGTGATCATCAGCGACATCACCAGCAGGGCCCCGATGATCTGTACGCCCTGCGCGCAGGCCAGCGCCATCAGCACCGCGAAGATCACCGACAGCCAATGCATCGGTACGCCGGCGGCCTCGGCGCCGCGCGGGTCGGTCGACGCGAAGAGCAGCGGTCGGTAGATCACCGCGATCCCGGCGAGGACCACAACCGTGGTGATCGCGACGGCCATCAGGCCGCCGGTGCCCACACTCACCACTTGGCCGGTGAGCATGGCGAAACCCGTTCGGGCACTGCCGTACAGGGACAGGAACAACACGGCGAGGCCCAGGCCGAAGGCCATCACCACGCCGATCACCGAATCCCGTTCCCGCGCACGGTTGCCCATGAAACCGAAGACCGCGGCCGCGATCACCGCGCCGATCACGCCGCCGACGTTGATGCTGATCCCGGCCAACAGTGCGGCCGCGGCACCGGTCACCGACAGCTCGCTGACCCCGTGCACCGCGAACGACATCTGCCGGGCCACGATGAGCGGGCCCAGGATGCCGCCGAGCAGCCCAAGCAGCGCGATGGCGATCAGCGACTGCTGCACGAAGTCACGTTCGAGCAGCCGCGCGGTCTCCGCAAAATCCCAGAAGGTGCTGAGTTGGATCTGTGTGGCGGCGAGAACGAACCGTTCGGTCATGCGTGCCCGGCCTCGACGCCGGGGTGGGTGGCCAACGGATCGGTCTCGTCGACGCAGTGGTGGGCGTCCTCGCACCCGATAACCACCAGGCGACCATTGACCCGGACGACCTCGATCTCGCTGCCGTAGAGCTCCGAGAGTGTCGCGGTGGTCATCACCTCGTCGGGTGTGCCGATCCGGAACTGGCCGCCGACGAGGTAGAGGACCTTGTCGACGAACGGCAACACCGGATTGATTTCGTGGGTGACGAAGACGACCGCGGTGTTCGCGCGGCGGCGCCGCTCATCGATGAGTTCGACGACGAGTCGCTGATTCGTGAGATCGAGACTCGCGAGGGGTTCGTCGCACAGCAGCAGCGAGGGGTCGGTGGTCAGCGCCTGCGCGACCCGCAGCCGCTGCTGCTCGCCGCCTGACAACAGTCCCAGTGGGGCGTCCGCATAGGCGGTCGCACCCACCTCGGCGAGCGCGGCGTCGACGAGTCGCTTGCGCCGCGAGCGCCCGCGCAGCCCGATACCCCACCTCGAACCGTCGACCCCGAATCCGACGAGGTCGCGCCCGCGCAGCGCCATCGGGTCGGCATCCTCGGCGTGTTGCTGCGGGATGTAGCCGATGGCGTGGGTGACGTCCAGGTGGCCGGCATCGAGGTGGTACTGACCGAGCAGGCAGCGCAGGAACGACGTCTTGCCCGAACCGTTGGGACCCAGCACCGCGATGAACTCGCCCGGCGAGATCGTCAGGTCGAGGTCGTCCCAGAGCACGCGGCTGCCGAACGCCAGACGCGCGTGGGAGAAGGTGGCCACCGGGCGGCCGGCGTCTCCGGCCGACGGTGCTCCAGCGGAATGCGGCATGTGGTCAGTGTGCGCCATTGTTGTTCAATGCCGCACTCAAGGCCTCGATCTGAGCCCGCTGCCACTCGATGTAGTCGTTCGTGCCTTCCGGGAGAGTCTCGGTGAAGTCCACCACCGCGACGCCGGAGTCGTTCGCGGTGGCCAGCAGGGCCTCGGTGGTCGAGTCGACGGCCTGTGTGTTGTAGATCAGAGCGTGCACGGTGCCGGAGGTGAGCAGATCCTCCATCTGCGCACGGTCGGAGGCCGACGGTGACTGCCCCTCCTCGACGGCCCCGGTGAAACCGGTGGGGGCCACGTCGACGAGGCCCGCGTCGGACAGCAGATACCCGGCGAGCGGCTCGGTCTGCGCGACCTTGGTGCCGTCGTGGGCCTGTTTGATCGACGCGACCTGCGCACGCAGGCCATCGATCTCGGTGTTGAACGCCGCGGCGTTGGCCTTGAACGTCTCCGCGTTCGTCGGGTCCTTCTCGGCCAGTGCGTCGCCGATCTGTGTGGCGACCTTCCCGACGACGGCGAGGTCGTAGAAGACGTGCTCGTTGGCGGTCGCGTGGTCGTCGCCGGTCATGATGGCGAACGCGTCGATGATGGTCGCGTCCGACCCCTTGGCGGCGCTTTCCATGTAGGCGTCGTAATGCCCGCCGTTGAGCACGACCACGTCGGCGTCGGCGACCTCGGCGGTGTCGGAGGCGGACGGCTCGAACTCGTGCGGGTCGCCCTCGGCGTTGGTGTAGAGAGCGGTCACCGACGCATCCTCACCGGCGACGGCCGAGGCGACGGCGGCCCACACGTTGGTGGAGGTGACCACCGTCGGCGTGCCCGATGCCGTGCCGCCACCCTCGTTGCCGCCCGAGCAGCCGGCCAGCACCAGCACGCCGATACCGATCATCGCCACGGTCGCGGCCAGTGTCCGCCGCATCGTCGTCTTCCGCATCGCCCTCTTCCGTTCACGCAAATGACAATCGTTTCCGAAAACAGTGTAGGGGACCGCGACGATGGGTTGAAATCGGCCGCACGTCCGCCCGAATCTCAGGGACCACCGAGGACGACGGGCACCACGAAGCGCTCGAGCATCTCGCGCTCCTCGGCCTCCGACGCGCCGGGGCTGGTCAGCATCGACACGATCACCCTTACCAGCCACCGCGCCCGCGCGCGCAGATCGGCGGGGTCGGCGGACGGGGACAGGTCACGGACGAGTTCGACGGTGATTTTCTCGATCGCCGGGGAGAGCAGGGCCAGGCGCGCGGACTGACCGGCGGTGTCGGAGACGAACCATGCCGACAGCGCCGGATTCGACCGGACTCCGGCCACCGCAGTGGTGACCGCCGCGATCAGCCGTTGGGGTGACCGGGGTTCGTGGCGGGTGGCCGCGGCGATGACGGTGCCGAGCTCGGTCGCCGACCGATCGACATATGCCGCGAGCACCTCGGCCTTGCCCGGGAAGTACCGGTAGAGCGTGGCGCGCGAACAGCCCACGGCGTCGGCGAGGCCGCGCATGGTGACCGCGGCGACCCCGTGTTCGACGAACAGTCGCTCGGCGACGTCGAGGATGCGTCCGGCGGCCAGTTCGGCGCGGTCGGCCGCCAGCCAGTCCGTCGACGGCGCGGACTCCGATGTCGGCGTGGCCGCCGTCTCAGATGCAGAACGGGACATAGGTGGGTCGTCGGACGTAGTTGCCGTCGGCCCACTCGATGCCCCCGACGTCGACAGTGAACTCGGGATGCCGGGCGAGCAGTTCGGTCAGCGCGACGCGTGCCTGCATCCGTGCGGCCGCCGAGCCGAGGCAGTGGTGATGGCCGTGGCCGAACGTCATGATGTTGCGCGGTCTGCGGGTGACGACGAGGTCGTCGGCGTCGGGGCCGAAGACGGCGCGATCGCGATTCGCCGAGGCATAGCAGAGCAGGACCTTGCGGCCGGCCGGGATGATGACCGGGCCGCCGGGAACGTCGGTGTAGACGACATCGCGGGTGGTGGTGCGGGCGAGGCCCTGAACCGGCGAGGTGAGGCGTAACAACTCGTCGACGGCCCCGGCGATCAATCCCGGGTCATCGACGAGGCGGCGACGTTGATCGGGAAATCGATGCAGCAGGGCAACGCCACCGCCGAGCATGCCGGTGGTCGTGTCGTTGCCGCCGGCCACCATGGTGAAGGTGAACGCGAGGATCGACAACAGCCCGCGGGTGTCGGAGGGGTCGTCGGCCAGGCCGGCCGCGACGAGCCGCGACACCGTGTCCTGTGCCGGATGCTCCTTGCGGAACGCGATCAGCTCGGTGAAGTAGCCGAGCATCTCCATCGTCGCCGCACCGGCCGACTCCGCCGCACCGGCCGGTCCGCGCGGCCCCGACGCGGCGCCGACGATGGCCTGCGTCCACCCGTCGAATCGCGCCCGATCCTGCTCGGGCACACCGAGATAGTGGGCGACGACCATACTCGGCAGGGGTTTGAACAATTCGCCGACGATGTCGAACGGGCCGTCGACGGTCAGCCGATCGAGACGCTCGCGCACGAACGCACGCACCGTCGGCTCGATCTCGACGACCTGACGCGGGGTGAAGCCACGCGCCACCAGCTTGCGGAACTCCGTGTGCGCCGGCGGGTCCTGCATCACCATCGGCGGATTGTCGGCCATACCGATCGCCTCGAGCTCGCCGGAGGTCACCGTGAGGCCATCCGCGGACGAGTACGTCCGCGCGTCATCGGCGGCCGCGAGCACGTCGGCGTGCCGGGTGAGCACCCAGTAATCACCGGCCGGATCGTCCACGTGGTGAACCGGAGAGCGCTCCCGCAACGCGGCATACATCGGATACGGATCGGCCCAGGTGGGTCCCGACGGCAGTTCGAACTGCGCGTCCGAGGACACATTGGCTCTCATGTATTGATGCTGAGACACTATTGGACAAGTGTCAACCCCCTTCGTGGCGCTCGTGGGGTGTCGCCGAGGTGCGGTCGACGCTGGTGACGAAGGGTGCGGCGAGCGCAGACGGTTAGCTTCTCTAAGGTGGAGGGATGATCAGTCCACCGATGCCGCGGCGCGTCGCACTCATCTCCGTGCACACGTCACCGTTGGCTCAGCCGGGCACCGGGGACGCCGGGGGCATGAACGTGTACGTGTGGCAGACCGCGACGCGGCTGGCACGACGCGGGGTGGAGGTGGAGATCTTCACGCGCGCGACATCGTCGGCGGATGCCCCGGTCGTGCCCGCGGCGCCCGGAGTGACGGTCCGCAACGTCGTCGCCGGCCCGTTCGAGGGACTCGACAAGCGCGACCTCCCGGCCCAGTTGTGTGCCTTCACCTCGGGTGTTCTGCGCGTCGAGGCGATGCACAAACCGGGCTACTACGACCTGATCCACTCCCATTACTGGCTGTCGGGACAGGTCGGTTGGCTCGCGCGGGACCGCTGGGGTGTGCCGCTCGTACACACCGCCCACACGCTCGCCGCGGTGAAGAACGCATTCCTGGCCAAGGGTGACACCGCCGAACCGATGCTGCGGGTGATCGGGGAGCAGCAGGTCGTCGACGAATCCGACCGCATGGTGGTGAACACCGAGACCGAGGCCTACGAGCTGGTCTCGATGTACAACGCGGATCGCTCGCTGATCGACGTGGTCAACCCAGGGGCCGACCTCGAGATCTACTCGCCGGGGTCGCGCAGCCTCGCGCGGGCCGAACTCGGACTCGCCGACGACGAGATCGTGCTCACCTTCGTCGGCCGTATCCAGCCGCTCAAGGCCCCCGACGTCTTGTTGAGCGCAGCGGCCCCCATCATCGAACGGTCCCGGACGCAGGGCCGTAAGGTGCGCGTCCTCGTCGTCGGCGGGCCGTCGGGAACGGGCCTGGCGCAGCCGACCGCGCTGATCGACCTCACCGCCGAACTCGGGATCTCCGACGCGGTGACCTTCCTCCCGCCGCAGCCGTCGGACCGCCTCGCCCAGGTCTACCGGGCCTCGGATGTGGTGGCGGTGCCCAGCTACTCCGAGAGCTTCGGCCTGGTCGCCATCGAGGCCCAGGCGTGCGGGACTCCGGTGGTGGCGGCCGATGTGGGCGGGCTGAGCGTCGCCGTGGCCGACGGCCACTCCGGTGTGCTCGTGGATGGGCACGACGTCGAGGACTGGACCGCGGCCCTCGACGGTCTGCTCGCGACGCCGGGCCGACTGGCCGCGCTCGCCGGCAACGCCCGCAACCATGCCGAACAGTTCTCCTGGGAGCACTCCGCGAGCCGGTTGCTGGCGTGCTACTCGGACGCCATGACCTCGTTCGCGGCTCGCAACCCGGGTTCCATCGCCGCCGCGTCGGTGCGCCGGAGCGCGCGCCCGTGGCGCCGGCACCGGACCAGGGTCCCCGCCGGACAAGGATGAGCACGTGAACCAGGCCCAGATCGTCGACCTTCTCGAGACCTCCCTGACCGAACGGGAGATTCCTTTCGGCCGCAAGGACTCCGGGGGCGCCCAAGCCGATCACCTCGTGCTCGAACTGCCCGGCGAGCGCAAACTCAAGACCACCGTGCTGCTCACCGCCGGCCCGCACGGGGTGCGCCTCGAGGCGTTCGTGTGCCGACGTCCCGACGAGAATGTCGAGGGCGTTTACCGTTTTCTGCTCAAACGCAACCGCCGGCTCTACGGCGTCGCCTACACCATCGACAACATCGGCGACATCTACCTGGTGGGCCGCATCTCCGGGGACGCGCTGAGCGCCGACGAACTCGACCGGGTGCTCGGCCAGGTCCTCGAGGCCGCCGACGGTGACTTCAACACCCTCCTCGAGATCGGGTTCGCGACCTCGATCCGGCGGGAGTGGGCGTGGCGGGTCTCGCGCGGGGAATCCCTACGAAACCTGCTCGCCTTCGAACACCTCATCGACAAGGACTCGCTGCCCGAGCCGGGTGAACCGCTGCCGGGAGAGAAGCGTGGATCGCTGCAGTCCCTCGGCGAGCGGGCCGACGACGCATCCGGTCCGATCGATCCGGAATGAGTCGGAACGACGAGGCGATCAACCCAGGTCCTCGAGGTGACTCTCGCCGACGTGTCGTCGGCGATACCAGTAGGTGACTGCCCACAGGACCACGCCGAGCACCAGCAGCCCGCCCGCGATCACGTATTGTTCGGCGTCGCGTCCGGTCACCGGCAGGGTCAGGTAACCGCAGGTGACCGCACCCAGCAAGGCGACCGGTATAGACGTGCGAAAGTGATTGTGTTCCACAGGTTTCCGGCGTAACACCAGGACCGAGATGTTCACCACGGTGAACACCGCGACCAGGAGTAGTGCCGTCGTACCGCCGAGCAGGCCGACGATCGAGCTCTCCGGGTCCTCGCTGACGTAGACGAGCAGGCCCAGCGCGATTGCGGTGGTGACACCGATCGCCACCACCGGGGTGCGGCGATCCGGATGCACGTACGCCAGAAACGGAGGCAGCACACCCTGTTTCGCCATGCCGTACAGCAGCCGACTGGCCATCATCATGTTGATCAGCGCCGTGTTGGCGACCGCGAACATCGAGATCCACGGCAGCAGATCGGCCATCGGGAAATCGGGGGCGGCAGTCTGTACGACGTCGACGAGGGGCGTCTCGCTCTCGGCGAGAACCCCGACGGGCACGATCGCCACCGCGGCGATCGAGATCAGCACGTAGATCACCGCGGTGATCCCCAGTCCGCCCAGCATCACCCTCGGGAAGATCCGCACCGGATCTTTGCACTCCTCGGCCATGTTGACCGAGTCCTCGAATCCGACGAGCGCGAAGAAGGCCAGCGCCGTCGCCGCCGTGACCGCGACGAAGGCGTTCTTCTCGCCGGGGGTCTCGAAGGCGATCACCGCGTCCCAATGGGTCGCGTTCCCGCCGGCGATGAACCAGTAGCCGATGAAGATCACCATCAACAGGCCGGACAGTTCGACGAGGGTGAGCACCACGTTCGTGCCGACCCCCTCGGCGACGCCGCGGAAGTTGATGGCCATCACGACGAGTAGGAACGCGACGGCACCCAGCAGCAGGGCCGGATCGGTGGCGTCGGGGCTCTCGCCTCCGCCGAACGCGGTGAGCATGTTCACCGCGAACGCCCGCGACGCCGTCGTCGCCGACGTGATGCCCGAACTCATCACCGCGAACAACACGATGAAGGTGACGAAGTGCATGCCGAACGCCTTGTGCACGTACAGCGCGGCTCCGGCCGCCTGCGGGTATTTGGTGACCAGTTCCAGGTAGGAGAACGCGGTGAGGGTCGCGACGGCGAACGCGATCAGGAACGGCAGCCACGCGGCGCCGCCGCTTTCGCCGGCCACCTGGCCGGTGAGCGCGTAGATGCCGGTGCCCAGGATGTCGCCGACGACGAAGAGCAGCAGCAGCTTCGGCCCGAGAACGCGTTTGAGTTCGGGTTCCCGGGCGCCGTTGTCGGCCTCGACGGTCATGGTGCGAAGGTAAACCCGTCGCGAGGATCGCCGCATTCTGGTCGGCCTCTCGCGGGTTCCGGCAGACGCGGATCGACTGTGACAAACTGACACCCATGAGCAACGGCACCCTCATTCTGATGCGTCACGGCGAGAGCGAATGGAATGCGTCCAACCAGTTCACCGGCTGGGTCGATGTGGCGCTCACCGAGAAGGGCGAGGCCGAGGCCGTGCGTGCGGGGGAACTCCTCGTCGAGCACGACCTGCTCCCCGACATCCTCTACACCTCGGTGCTGCGTCGCGCGATCCAGACCGCGCAGATCGCCCTGGACAAGGCCGACCGGCATTGGATCCCCGTCAAGCGCGACTGGCGTCTCAACGAACGCCACTACGGGGCGCTGCAGGGGCTGAACAAGGCAGACACGCTCGAGAAGTACGGCCAGGAGCAGTTCATGCTGTGGCGCCGCAGCTACGACACGCCGCCCCCACCCATCGAGCCCGACGCCGAATACAGCCAGACCAACGATCCGCGCTATGCCGATCTGGATCAGGTGCCGCTGACCGAATGCCTCAAGGACGTGGTCGCGCGGATGATCCCCTACTTCACCGAGACCATCGCCGCCGACATCAAAGCCGGCAAGACGGTCCTCATCGCCGCGCACGGCAACTCGCTGCGCGCGCTGGTGAAATACCTCGACGACATCTCCGACGCCGACATCGCCGCGCTCAACATCCCCACGGGTAACCCGTTGCGCTACGACCTCGACGATGACCTCAAGCCGCTGAATCCGGGTGGTACCTACCTCGATCCGGAGGCGGCGGCCGCCGGCGCGGCAGCGGTCGCGGCCCAGGGGCAGAAGTGAATCCGCACCTGTAATCAAAACATCATGGTCGTCTGGTGTGACCCGCGCTACATTGGATGCCATGGTGAACGTCGGGCCTCTGCGGATCGATCATTCCCCTGCGCAGGAGCGGTACGAGGCGATTTTGAATTCTGATACATCCAGCGATTGGCCGGCCGATGACCGGGTCGTCGGGTATCTGGACTACGTCGCGGAGCCCTATCAGGTGGTACTGACCCACACTGTTGTCCACGAGCAATACAGTGGTCACGGCTATGCGGCGCAACTCGTGCGCGCCGTGCTCGACGACATCCGGCCATCCGGCAAGCAGGTCGTCCCGGTCTGCTCGTACGTGCAGTCGTTCATCGCGCAGCACCCGGAATACGCCGACATGGCGGTCCCCGTACCCCAGTGACGCCGGCCTCGTGACGCCCGCCCAGTGACGTCGGCCCCGTGATGTGAGCGCGGTGGACGCGGGCCCATGGCGGTCGGTGGTAGCACGTGCGCGGGTGGGTTGGGTCCGCCGGGACGAACAACGTGTGAACGGCTGTGTAACTTTCGCAACGAAAGTGCGAGAGGTGTTTGGCGCGCCGTAAGCTTGGCCCCGTGACCGTTGCATTGGTAGTCGCGGCGATCGCGCTTGCAGCGGTCTGTGGGGCACTCCTGGGACTCGGCTGGCATGACCGGGAGAGAATCCTCCGGCGTGTGAGTTCCCCGGCGGCACTTCCGGTTCCCGAGACCGGTCCGTTCTCCACGGACATCGTGATGGCGCCGACGTCAGGCGCATCGACATCCCTTCCCGTCCCTGAGCATGACGCCGCGGCGGGTCCGGCGCGCAAACCGCGGGCCGTGGCCACGACCGCCGAGCTGCGTGCCGGCGACGTCGCGGTGACGACCGACGACGGGCGAATGACCAAGGCCGGCCTGCTCAGCCTCATCATCCGCAACAGCGAGACCGGCGTCGCCGTCGTCGACCGGTTCCGCGACGTCGTGCTCTACAACGAGCGGGCCACCGAACTGGGCATGGTGCGCGATCATCTCCTGGCCGACGCCGTGTGGGATGCGGCCAAGGAGGTCCTCGACACCGAAGCCGAGACCCGCTTCGAGTTCAGTCCGGAACCGACCGCGCTCGGGTTCATGTCCACCGGTCGTGCCGCGGCGCCGAGCGTCGAATCGGTGCGCTGCCTCGTCCGGCTCGTCGCCCACGACGACGAGCGCTACGCGGTCGTCTACGGCTCCGACGACACCGAGCACAGCCGGGTGGAGGCCACTCGCCGCGACTTCGTGGCCAACGTGTCGCACGAACTCAAGACGCCCGTCGGGGCCATCGGGCTGCTGACCGAGGCGCTCCTGGAATCCTCCGACGACCAGCAGTCGGTCGAGTACTTCGGTCACCGCGTGCTGACCGAGGCCGACCGCATGGGCAAGATGGTCAACGAGCTCATCGCGCTGTCGCGGCTGCAGGGCGGCGAGACGGCGGTGTTCGAGACCGTCGAGATCGACGAACTCATCTCCGGCGCCATCGACACCGCGACGGTCAGTGCCGAGGCGGCCGGGATCACCTTGCAGATGGACACGCCGTCCGGTCTCGTGGTGCGCGGCGACCGCGTGCTGCTGATGACCGCACTGTCCAATCTGGTGGTCAACGCGATCGCCTACTCGCCGGCCAAGACGACGGTTTCGATCAGCCGCCGGGTCACGGTCGCCGACGACGGGCGCCACATGGTGGCCATGGCCGTCACCGACCGCGGCATCGGCATCGCGGCCGACGACCAGGAACGCGTCTTCGAACGGTTCTTCCGGGTCGACAAGGCCCGCTCGCGGCTGACCGGGGGCACCGGCCTCGGACTGGCCATCGTCAAACACGTCGCCGCCAACCACGGCGGTTCGATCGGCCTGTGGAGCAAGCCCGGTACCGGCTCGACGTTCACCCTGTGCATCCCGCGGGATCTGACCCCCGAGATCGAGCCGGCCGACAGTGACAGCGATCCGTTGACCGCACCGGCATCGGATCGTCCGAATCAACCAAAGGAATCTATTCGGTGACGCACGTACTCATCGTCGAGGACGAGGAATCCCTGGCCGACCCCTTGGCCTTCCTGCTCCGCAAGGAGGGTTTCGAGGCCAGTGTGGTCAACGACGGCGCCCAGGCCCTGCCGACCTTCGACCGGGTCAGCCCCGACATCGTCCTACTCGATTTGATGCTGCCCGGCATGTCGGGGACCGAGATCTGCAAGGCGCTGCGCGCACGGTCGAGCGTCCCGGTGATCATGGTGACCGCACGCGACAGTGAGATCGACAAGGTCGTCGGGCTCGAACTCGGCGCCGACGACTACGTGACCAAGCCCTACTCCGCCCGCGAACTGATCGCGCGCATTCGTGCCGTTCTGCGCCGCGGCGGCGAGGTCGGCGACGAGGAACTGTCCATCGGTGTCCTCGAGGAGGGCCCGGTCCGGATGGACGTCGAGCGTCACACCGTCGCGGTGAACGGGGATGCGATCACCTTGCCGCTCAAGGAGTTCGACCTCCTCGAGTATCTGCTCCGCAACGCCGGCCGGGTGCTCACCCGCGGACAGCTGATCGATCGTGTCTGGGGCGCCGACTATGTCGGGGATACCAAGACCCTCGACGTGCACGTCAAACGGCTGCGGTCCAAGGTCGAACCCGACCCGGGTAACCCGAAGCATCTGGTGACGGTGCGCGGTCTGGGCTACAAGTTCGAGCCCTGACTGCAGCGCCCCGTCCCTCAGGCCTCGTCGTCCTCGATCAGTTCGTACTTGATGTCGGTTTCCCGACGATTCGTGGCGGCTGTGGTCGCGGGGTGAACGGCGATGAGCCCCAACCCGTTTCGGCGTCGGCAGGCCGCCGCGAGTTCGTTGTAGGCGGCCTGTCCGAGCAGTTCGATCAGTTCGGGCTCATAGGACTGCCACACCTGTGTGGCGCCGACATGGGCATCCGGCGACCCCGAGCAGTACCACTTGAGGTCGTGTCCGCCCTCGCCCCAACCGCGGCGGTCGTACTCGGTGATGGTGGTCCGGAGCACCTCGGTGCCGTCGGGACGGGTCACCCATTCCTGTTCGCGCCGGATCGGGAGTTGCCAGCACACGTCGGGTTTGACGGTCAGCGGCTCGATGCCGCGGCGCAACGCCATCGAGTGCAGGGCGCACCCGACACCCCCGGCGAAACCCGGTCGATTCAGGAAGATGCACGCGCCCTTGTGCTTTCGGGTCTTGAGTGCGGGCTCGTTGTCGAGGTCGCTCTCCTCGAGGTACCCGCGCGGCCCCAAGGGATCCTTGCCGGTTCCCTTCTTGTGGAACTCCCAGTCGTCCTCGGTGAGCATGGCCATCGCCTTGGCCAGCCGCTTGCGGTCGTCCTTGTCGGACAGGTAGGCGCCGTGGCTGCAGCAGCCGTCGTCCTCACGGCCCTCGATGATCCCCTGACACGCCGGCGTCCCGAAGACGCACGTCCAATGGGAGAGCAGCCAGGTCAGGTCCGCGGCGATGACGTGTTCGGGGTTGTCGGGGTCGACGAACTCGAACCATTCGCGGGGGAAATCCAGATCGACCTCGGGCGCTGGCTTCATGCGCTTCGATGCTTTGGTGCGGGCCACATGCCAACGGTAGCGGCATGACCGGTTGCCGCGACGACGAGCCGACGCACTATTGTTGGAGACCGTGCGTCTAGGAGTGCTCGACGTGGGCAGCAACACGGTCCACCTGCTGGTGGTCGACGCCCATCGAGGCGGCCACCCATCCCCCATGAGTTCCACCAAATCGGTCCTGCGGCTCGCCGAGCAGATCGACGACGACGGCCGGCTCTCGGATCGGGCCGCCCGCAAGCTCGTCGAGTCCATCGACGAGTTCACCCACATCGCGTCGTCGTCGGGGTGTGAGCAGGTGATGGCGTTCGCCACCTCGGCGGTCCGCGACGCCGTCAACAGCGACGAGGTCCTCGCCGACGTCGCGCACAAGACGGGTGTGGCGGTGGAGGTGCTGTCGGGTCCCGACGAGGCGCGGCTCACCTCGCTGGCGGTACGCCGGTGGTACGGCTGGAGCGCCGGGCGCATCCTGGCCCTCGATATCGGCGGTGGGTCGCTGGAGATGTCCAACGGTGTCGACGAGGAGCCCGACGTCGCGCTGTCGCTGCCGCTGGGTGCGGGCCGGCTGACCCGCGAGTGGTTGCCCGGCGACCCGCCGGACCGTCGTCGGGTGTCCGTGCTGCGGGACTGGCTCGACGCCGAGCTCCGCCCGTCGGCCAAGGAGCTCACCGACCCGGGTAAACCGGATCTGGCGGTGGGCACGTCCAAGACCTTCCGTAGCCTGGCCCGCCTGACCGGTGCCGCCCCGTCGAATGCCGGTCCGCGCGTGCAGCGGCGGCTCACCGCGAGCGGGCTGCGTCAGCTGATCTCGTTCATCTCCCGGATGACCCGTGACGACCGGGCCGAACTCGAGGGGGTCAGCGCCGACCGTGCCGGACAGCTGGTGGCCGGCGCACTTGTGGCCGAGGCGGCGATGCGGGCGCTGTCGGTCGATACACTTGAGATCTGTCCATGGGCACTGCGTGAAGGGGTCATCCTGCGTCGACTCGACGCGGAGCCCCCGCAGACCGCGGAGAACGGTGTCGGAACGGGGGGCGCCGGCCACGTCGTTGGATGACCGAATGGTTTGGATGACCAGGTCGATCGACGGCCGTGCAGGACACCCCGGACGCACAAACGAGGATGCCCCGAGAGGGGCGGATTGACCGCGAGGACGGAGAGCGCACTGTATGGCTAGCGAATCGGACCAGGACGCCCCGCAGTCCCGACCGATCTCGGTGTCGGAGCTGTTGGCGCGCAGTCGTGGGGAGGGCGAGGCCGCCCCGGAGGCGCGGCGCTCACGCGAGGGCCGTGGCCGCAGACGCGTCGGGCGCGAGGGTTCGGTGTCGGTGTCGGAACTGACCGGCGAGATCCCGCGCATCGACACCGGGTCGTTCCCGCTGTCCGAGCGCCCGGTCGCGCGCCGGTATGCCGACGACGTGCCCGCCGCACAACCCGACCCGACGACGCCGCGGCCGCGTGCCGAAACCCCGGCTGTCGAGACCGAGGCTGTCGAAACCCCGGCTGTCGAGACCGAGGCTGTCGAGACCGAGGCTGTCGAGACCGAGGCTGTCGAGACCGAGGCTGTCGAAACCCCGGCTGTCGAGACCCCGGCCGTCGAGACGGGCTCCGTCGAAGCCCGGGCCGTGGAGGCCGAGTCCGGGTCCACCGAAATCGCAGCCGACGAGGCCCCCGTCGCCGAGACCACCGAGGTCGAGCAGGGTGCGACCGAGCCGGCGACCGAGCGCCCCGAACCGTCCGGCCGTGTGACCGCGAGCGGGATGCCGTGGTTCTCGGCTCCGTCCACCCGGGACTTCCGTGCCCCCGTTACCCGGACTCGCGCGGACGAGGCGACCGCGGATGAGATCGAGACCGCCGACACCGCCGACGAAACCGCTGCCGACGTGGCCAACGCCTCTGCGGTGACCGGCACCATCCCCGTCGTCGAGGGACACGAGGACCTCGTCGTGGTGGAACCCGACGACGTCGTGGGTGTGGATCTCACGCCGCCCACCGACGACCGGCCCGAACTGAGTTTCCGCGCCGACGGGTCCACCGAGGAGGTGCAGGACTTCGCGGCCTACCGCGCGTTCACCGACGTCGAGGAGGAGACCGAGCCGGCGCCTCGTCGTGGGTTGTTCGGGTGGCGCAAGAAGAAGTCTGCCGATCGCTCAGCCCGACCGGAGGCCGCGCGCCGGCGCGAACGCGAACGACAAGAGGCCGCGCTGCGTGCCGACCAGGATCAGGGGCCCGGCGCGGGTGTCGCCGCGGCAACCGGCGCCGCGATCGCCGCATCGGCCGCGGCCGCAGCACGTACCACCGCACACGACGAGTCGGCCGAGCCCGGCACGACGGAGATCGCCGCGACCCCGAGCGAATCCGCCACTACCGATGCCTCGACCTCCGTCACTTCCGTCGCCGACACTTCTCTCGCCGACACAGCCGTCGAGTCCGCCGTCAAGTCCAGGTCGGCCGAGACCGAGGCGCCGGAATCCGAAGCCGCGGAGACCGAGGCCGAACCAACGGTGGAGACGGTGACCACCGAGGTGGAGGCCGCGGAAACCGAAGGTGCGGCACCCGAGACCGAGGCCGCCGAGGCCGAGGCTGCGCAGGCCCGGCCCGAGGCCGTCGGCGCCGACGTGGCCGACACCGAGACCGTGGAAGCCCAGACCGCCGAGACCGCCGAGACCCGACCGGCGGAGTCGAAGGTTGCAGAGGGCCCAGAGGTCGAGGCGAGTGCCGAACCCGCCCCCGACACCGACGAGGGCGCGGTGACGGAGGCGGTCACCGCAGCCGTGGACACCGCGGCCGTGGACACCGCAGCGCCGAGCGCGGAAGCCGAAAGCGCGGAAGCCGAAAGCACGCCAGCCGAAAGCACCCCAGCCGAAAGCGCCGCAGCCGGGCGTTCCGAAGCCGAGGCCACGGAGGCCGAGGGCGCACACGACCACGAGATGTCGCCGCTCCTCGCGTGGCTGATGATCATCGGGCAGTCGCTGGCCGGACTCGCCGTCGGCGTCGGATTGTTCTGGGGCTTCACCGAGCTGTGGAAGTGGAACGTCTACTTCGCCCTGGTGCTGGCCGTGCTGGTCATCTTCGGCATCGTCACGTTCACCCATCTTGTTCGGCGCACCACAGACCTCACCACGACGCTCCTCGCGCTCGGGGTCGGTCTGATCGTGACCATCGGTCCGCTGGTCCTGTTGGCGACCTGAGGTGCGCGACATCCCGATCGGTTTGTCCACGGCATCGGTCTATCCGCAGAACACCGAGGCCGCCTTCGCCTACGCCGCCGAACTCGGTTACGACGGCGTCGAGCTCATGGTGTGGGGCGAACCGGTCAGCCAGGACATCGGACACGTCGAATACCTCTCGGAGCGGTACCAGGTTCCGGTGCTGTCCGTTCACGCGCCGTGTCTGCTGATCTCCCAGCGTGTCTGGGGCCGCGATCCCGTGGTCAAGCTGGCGCGGGCGGTGCGCGCGGCGGAGGACCTCGGCGCGGCGACGGTGGTCGTCCATCCGCCGTTCCGCTGGCAGCGCTACTACGTGGCGGCCTTCGACGACATCGTCGGTGAACTCGAGGACGACAGCGGTGTGGCGATCGCGGTGGAGAACATGTTCCCGATGCGCGCCGACCGGCTCTTCGGTGCGGGGGACCGGTCGGCCCAGCGGCTGCGTGACCGTGGTGGTCCGGGCCCGGGGATGTCGGCCTTCGGCAAGTCGATCGACCCGACCGACGACGGGTACGCGAACTACACCCTCGACCTCTCGCACACCGCGACGGCCGGTGTCGACGCGTTGGCCATGTTCGAGCGGATGGCCGGCGGTCTGACCCACCTGCACCTCGCCGACGGCGACGGTGCCGCCACCGACGAACATCTACTGCCCGGCGACGGGGGTCAGCCGTGTGCCGAGGTCTGCCGGCGACTCGCGGCCAGCGACTTCGACGGGGCGGTTGTGCTCGAGGTCACCACCAGCTCGGCACGCACCAAGCCCGAGCGCGGCGCACTGCTGGCCCGTTCGCTAGATTTTGCCCGGCAGCACCTCAAGCGAGAGCTGCGGCCCGAGCACGCCGGTCACATCCCGTCCTGACGACGATGGCGGGTGCCGCCGGGCCCCGACGACGAGAGCAGGATGATGAGTCAGAAGCTGGCCGAGGTCTTGACCCTGACCGTGGCGCAACGGCCCGGGCCGGATCGGATCACCTACCGGGGCACCATCGACCCCGTGTTCACCATCGGCCCGAAGGTGCACGGCGGAAGCCTGCAGATGGTGGTTGCGCATGCGGCGCGCCTCGCGCTGCGTGACCTCGTCGAGCCGGCCACCGACGGCGGTAACCCCGGGATCGTCGACGGGCAGATCCCGGTCGCCATCTCCAGTGACTTCCTCGCCGCACCCGACGCCGCCGAGGTCGACTTCGAGGTGACGCTGCGCAAACGCGGCCGCACCGTCACGGTCCTGACCGTCGACGCCGTCCAGAACGGCCGTACGACGGTGTCGTCGTCGGTCACCTGCGCGCGACCCGACACCGGCGCCCCGCATCATTCGGCGCCGAGCGTGCTGTGGAACACCGACCCGGAGCCGCCGCCGACCGGCCTGGCCCTCGACGACTCGCCCATCGCGGCGTTCAACCACCTCGGGCCCGCACTCGATCTCGTGCTCGACGCCGACACCCTCCCGGCGGTCCGCGGTGAGATTGGCGATCCGGTCGTGCGCGGCTGGGCGCGGCCGAAGGGCGCCGTACCCGACATCGACTTCGCGGTCCTGGTCTGCGACATCTCCCCGCCGGTGGTGATGAACCTGGCCCTGTACGGGTGGGCGCCGACCGTGCAGCTGACCACGTACGTGCGCCGCCACCCGGCGCCCGGCTGGCTGCGTTTCGCCGCGACCAGCATCGAGGTCGGACCCGGCATGTTCGAGGAGGACCACCTCGTGGTGGACTCGACGGGGACGGTCGTCGCCCAGTCGCGACAACTCGCCCTGATACCGCAGCGCACCCCTGCCGCAACACCCAGTGCCGCAACACCCAGTGAGGAAGGCAACCACTCGTGACCGAACGCATCGCCATCGTCGGTGGCGGAAAGATCGGTGAAGCACTGCTGGCCGGGCTGATCCAGTCCGGCAAGCCCACCAAGGACCTCGTCGTCGCCGAGAAGATGGAGAACCGGGCCACCGAGATCGCCGAGGACTACGGAATCCTGGTCACCGACGTGGTGTCGGCGGCCGAGGGCGCCCAGTACGTGTTCCTCGCCATCAAGCCCGAGGACGTCGACGGTGTGCTGCGCGAGATCGCGCGGGCCGAAGACAATGCCGAGTCGGAACGCGTCATCGTGACCCTGGTGGCCGGCCTTCCCATCCAGCGCTACGAGAACGCCTTACAGGCGGGTTCGCCGGTCATCCGGGTCATGCCCAACACGCCGATGCTCGTCAACGAGGCCATGTCGGCGGTCGCCACCGGACGCTACGTCGGCGACGACCAGCTCGCCGCGGTGGTGCGGCTGCTCGAATCGGTCGGCAAGGTGGCCGTCGTCCCGGAGAAGCAGATGGACGCGGTGACCGCGCTGTCAGGGTCCGGGCCCGCCTACGTCTTCCTGCTCGCCGAGTCGATGATCGACGCCGGGGTCGCGCTCGGCCTGACCCGGGTGCAGGCCAGCGAGTTGGTGGTGCAGACGATCAAGGGTGCGGGGCTGTTGCTCAGCGAGTCGGGACTCTCGCCGGTCGACCTGCGAGCCGCTGTCACCTCGCCCGGTGGCACCACCGCCGCCGCGATCCGGGAGTTCGAGGCCAACGGCTTCCGGCACGGTGTCTACCAGGCCACTCGGGCCTGCGCAGCCGCCAGCGCCAAGGCTGGGCATCGACCCGACCTTGAGGGTTTAGGTGCCGCTACGGGCGGCCGCAGCGACCTCGAGACCCCATGATTTTGGGGTGCCCGCCCGAAAAACCCCTGTATGTTGGGGTTCGGGTCGAAAAAGGGCCAAAATCCACACAACTCACGTCGCTTTTTTCACATCTGCCACGTTAAGCTCCTTTAAGCACGTGCGTGTCTGATGTCCGCCGGAGGGGAAGCCGGCGGCCGCGACGCGTGCTCCGGAGGTATGAGTAATTCATGGCACCTGAAAAGCCTGGTGACAGGACTCCGGCGGTGGGAAATGCGGCCTCGGGTTCGCAGTTCCTCACGGTCGCGGAGGTCGCATCGATGATGCGTGTATCGAAGATGACGGTGTACCGACTCGTGCACAGCGGAGAACTGCCGGCCGTGCGCGTGGGCCGTTCATTCCGGGTGCATTCCAAGGCGGTCCACGACTACCTGGAAACCTCGTACTTCGACGTGGGCTGACATCGTTCGCTCGCGCCGATGATTCAGCTCCCCCGGGTGGCGCACTCCACGGAGTGCACCCGCCCGGGGGAGGTGCGTATCTATGACCTGATTTTCGTCTGCGCGACACCGGGCGGTACTGTTGATGATCGCGTGCCGATGTTCCGTGCCACTCCGTGCGGAGAACAGCGGCTGTCAGCGACAACTGTCGGACAACCGTCGGCAACCGGCCGGCAACCAGAGTCAAGTGTGAGGAAGCGCCCCGATGGGTTCAGTGATCAAGAAGCGCCGCAAGCGCATGTCGAAGAAGAAGCACCGCAAGCTGCTGCGGCGGACCCGGGTGCAGCGCCGCAAACTCGGTAAATAGTCTCCCGCGCCGTTCCCGGCCCGACGGGACACATAGCATCGAAGAACCCGCCTTGTGCGGGTTCTTCGTGTTTGACGCCGGCTGTGGCCAGATGAAGTGGGACACCTGACCCGGCGAACCCGTGATCACCCGGCTAGCCTGGTGGTCATGTCAGACGAGATCCAGACGCCGCGTTCCGTGTTGGTCACGGGTGCGTCGACCTTCCTCGGCGGCTACCTCGTCGCGCGCCTGGCGGCCAATCCGGCGATCGAACGCGTAATCGCCGTCGACTCCCGGCTGCCGCGTAAGGATCTGATGCGCCGGATGGGGCGGGCGGAGTTCCTGCGGATCGACATCCGCCGCCCGGCCATAGCAAAGGCCATCGCGAGCTACGAGGTCGACACGGTCGTGCACGCCGCCACCTCGATCATGGAGACGGCACCGCATTCCGCGGCGATCAAGGAGTTCAACGTCGTCGGAGCGATGCAGGTGTGCGCGGCCTGCCAGCGCAGTCCGTCGGTCAAACGACTGATCCTCCGGTCGACGGCCATGGTCTACGGCGCGAGTTCGCACGACCCGTCGCACTTCTCCGAGGAGACGCCGGCCCGTCGCGAACCCAAACGCGGCTACGGACGCGACCTGCTCGACATCGAGGGCTATGTCCGTGGGCTCGCACGCCGACGCCAGGACATCGACGTCACCATCGTCCGCCCGCAGGCCATCCTCGGCCCGCGGATCAACACCCGGATGGGCTCCTACCTCTCGCTGCCTCTCGTCCCGACCGTCATCGGCTATCAGCCGCGGCTGCAGTTTCTCCACGAGGAGGACGCCCTGGCGGCCATGGAGCACGTCACGCTGGGCGGAAAGCCGGGGACCTTCAACATCTCCGGCGACGGGGTGATCACCCTGACTCAGGCGATCCGACGAATCGGGCATATCGAATTGCCGGTGCCCTCGGGGCTGCTGGCGCCGATCACCGGTGTCTTCCAGGACCTGCGGTCGGCGAAGTTGCGGTCGAGTCAGACCGACTACCTCACCTACGGCAGGGTGCTCGACACCACTCGGATGCGCTCGGAACTCGGCTTCGCGCCACGGTTTTCGACGACCGAGACCGTCGACGACTTCATCGCGCGCGGACGTTCGGGCCCGGTCATCGAACCGGATTCTTGGCGATCGCTCGAGCGTCGTGTCGTCTCGGCGGCCCATCAACTGCAGTGAAATCCGCATCGAAATCCGCAATGAAATTCAGGGTCGTGAACGGTGCGAACATCTCGATGAGAGACTTGACGCACTGGAGTGCGCAACGCTGTTGCAACCTTTAGACTTGGTCGGGGACCCACTCCCGATCCGCGAGTAGCATGATGGTCGAGCGCCAACGTGGCCGTGGTGGAGTCGACCAGAACCAATTTTCTTCAGACGCAGGGGTGAGAAGTTTGGCAGGTGGCGGCGCAACCGACGCGCGAACCGCGAAGGTGATCCAGCTGTATGCGAGCCCTTCGGGAAGTGTCGAGGCACCCGGAAACCGGCGCGCGACACGCGACCAGGGCAGGGGCCGTCATCCCAGTCAGCAACCAGCAGCCACCGGTGGTGCTGCTAAAAGTGTTGGTGGACAAGGAAAGTCGGGTACCAGTGGGCAGCTCGGCCACCCCAACACCGACGGTTTCGGCCGTCCGCCTGCGCCGGTGACGCCGATCAGCGACGACATCCGTCTGTCGGAGTCGCTCGGTGTGGAACACCTCGGCCCGAACCGGTCGAGCCCGCTGTTCTCGCTCTCGGGGATCCGGGGCGCGGTCGCCGATTCGCTGACCGCGACGGCGGGCTTCATCCGCGAGCGGATGACCGGTGAGTACGAGGTCGACGAGTTCGGCTTCGACCCGCACTTCACCGAGTCCGTGTTTTTCCCGGCCGTGCGTCAGATCTACGACAAGTGGTTCCGGGTCGAGGTCACCGGGATCGAGAACCTCCCGCTCGAGGGCGGGGCGTTGCTGGTCGCCAATCACGCCGGGACGATCCCGGTGGACGCGATGATCACGTCACTGGCCGTGCGCGACAATCATCCGACCAAGCGCTATCTACGGTTGCTGGCCGCCGACATGGCCTTCGACACCCCCGGTGTCGGAGAGGTGGCCCGCCGGGTCGGCGCCACCCTCGCCTGCACAAATGATGCGGACCGGCTGCTGCGCGCGGGTGAACTGACCGCGGTGTGGCCGGAGGGCTACAAGGGTGTCGGCAAGCTGTACAAGGACCGCTACAAACTACAGCGCTTCGGCCGCGGCGGATTCGTCACCACCGCGCTGCGCAACGCCGCACCCATCATCCCGGTGTCCATCGTCGGCTCCGAAGAGATCTATCCGATGCTTGCCGATCTCAAACCACTCGCGAAAATCCTTGGACTGCCGTACTTTCCGATCACTCCGCTGTTCCCGTGGTTCGGCCCGCTCGGCTTGCTCCCGCTGCCGTCGAAATGGCACATCCACTTCGGCCGGCCCATCGAGACCGGTTCCTACGACGAGGCGTCCGCCGATGACCCGATGGTCGTGTTCGACCTCACCGATCACGTCCGTGAGGAGATCCAGCAGACGCTGTTCCGGATGCTGAGCCGTCGCGGTAGCGTCTACCTCGGCTGACGGTTCCGCGGCCGGGCCCTCCGGTTGCCGTGGGCGTGCGAAGGGGGAATGGGTGTGAAGGCTGTCGCCTGCCATGGGGGTGAACTCGAGGTCGTCGACCTCCCGGCCCCGGTTCCGGGCCGGGGACAGGTCCTCATCCGCGTCATCCGTGCAGGCATCTGCGGGTCCGACCTCCACGCGCGCTTCCACGGCGACGAAGCCGCCGCCGTGTCCGCCGAGGTCGGCTACGACGCGTTCATGCGGTCGTCCGAGTCGGTGATCATGGGCCACGAGTTCACCGGCGACGTCGTCTCCTACGGACCCGGCTGCCGCCGGCGCTGGACAGCGGGCACCTCGGTGGTGTCGCTGCCGATGATCAAACACGGCGACGACGCGCACCTCACCGGTCTCTCCGTCCATGCGCCCGGGGCGTTCGCGGATCTCATGCTGGTCGCCGAGGATCTCACGATGCCGGTGCCCGACGGGGTTCCGGCCGCCCACGCGGCGCTGACCGAACCGCTGGCCGTGGCACACCACGCCGTGCGTCGGGGCGAGGTCGGCAAACGGGACGTCGCAGTCGTGATCGGGTGCGGACCGATCGGCCTCGCCGTGATCCTGATGCTCAAGGCCACCGGAGTGCGGTCGGTGGTGGCCAGTGACCCCTCGGCCGGCCGACGTGAACTGGCGTGGCGTTGCGGCGCCGACGTCGTCGTCGATCCCGCGACGGAGTCGCCGTGGGATGCGTGCGTGGAACGGCGGAAATACATCACGCAGGCCGGTGATCTCCTCGGGGCCGCGTTAGGTGCGATGCACGACCTGCGGCGTATCCCCGGGGTGCCGTGGTGGACGGTGTTGCGGGCGGCCGAGCGTCTGGGTGCCGCGCCCACCGGTCCGGTGGTCTTCGAGTGTGTCGGCGTCCCGGGCATCATCGAGGACATCGTCTCGCACGCGCCGTTCCGGTCGCGTGTCGTCGTGGTGGGCGTCTGCATGCAGCCGGACACCTTCCGGCCTGCCATGGCGCTCAACAAGGAGATCGAGCTGCGGTTCGTGTTTGCTTATGACCCAGGCGAATTCCGGGACACTCTGCACATGATCGCCGATGGCAAGGTGGACCCTGGTCCGATGATCACCGGGACCGTCGGGCTCGACGGGGTGCGGCACGCGTTCGACGCGCTGGCCTCCGCCGAGCGCCATGCCAAGGTGCTCATCGACCCGACCTCCGACATCGCCACGCTCTGACCGCGCCGGACCCAGAGGACCCGGCCTCCCCTGAAGACCTCACCTCACCGGGCCGTCATCGACACAGTGGTCTCGGCGACGACCTGACGCGTAGTTTTGCGGACCCGCTCGGTGGCCCGTTTCAGCCCCGATGGTTGCGGATCAGGCGCGTCGCCGTCGCGGCGCCGGCTCCGGCCGCCCCGAGCGCCAGTGCGGTACCTGCCCCGTACTTCGCCGCCTTGCGGGCGGTCCGGAAGTCGTACATCTCCCAACCGCGCACCTTGGCCACGTCCCGCAGATCCGCGTCGGGGTTGATCGCCACGGCGGTGCCGACCAGCGAGAGCATCGGCACGTCGTTGTGGGAGTCCGAATACGCCGTGCACCGCTTCAGATTCAGGCCCTCACGGATGGCCAGGGCCCGCACCGCGTGCGCCTTGCCGGGGCCATGCAGGATGTCGCCGACGAGGCGGCCGGTGAACACCCCGTCCACGCTCTCCGCGACGGTACCGAGCGCGCCGGTCAGGCCGAGGCGGTTGGCAATGGTCTGCGCGAGTTCCACCGGGGTCGCCGTGACCAGCCACACCTGCTGCCCGGCGTCGAGATGGCGCTGCGCCAGAGCCCTTGTGCCCGGCCAGATCTTCTCGGCGATGTACTCGTCGTAGATCTCCTCACCGAGTTCGATCAACTCCGAGGTCCGGCGTCCCGCGATGAACGAGAGCGCCTTCTCGCGGCCCTCCGCGACATCCTCGGCGTTCTCTTTGCCGGTGATCCGGAACTTCGCCTGGGTCCACGCGAAGTCGAGGATGTCGCCGTAGGAGAAGTACTTGTGCGCGGCCAGACCGCGTGCGAAATGGATGATCGACGCGCCCTGCACCAGGGTGTTGTCGACGTCGAAGAAGGCGGCGGCGGTCAGGTCGCGCGGGGCCTGGTCGGGGATCTCGTCGATGGGCGGGCGGGCACGCAGCGTGTCGACCGCGACCCGCGCACTGGCCTCGCCGGCCAGCGACTGCCGCAGTTCCTGGGCGGTCTGGCGGAACCGGCCGCTGGTGGCGCGGGCGCGTTCGGAGATCCACATCGCGACCCGCGAGGCGTCCTCGTCCTCGTCCTCATGTGACTCGTGCTCGTCGAGATCGTCGGCACCGGCACCGCCCGGGTCGACGGTGTCGGCATGCCGCTCCCAGTCCTCGGCGTTCACCTCACCGACGGCGTTCGCGTCACCGGTGGTGTCCGCGGCACCGGTGGTGTCCGCGGTAGCCGCGTCGGCTGGGCCACCCGCGTCGTCCGCAGGGCCGCGCGCCGATTCGGTGTGGTCCGCGTCGCCCGACGCTTCGTCCACCGGTCACCTCCCAGAGGTTTCGATCCGTACCGGATTCATCCGTGCCGGATGCCAAGCCTAACCACGCACCAGCGTAGTCGGAGCACAGTGCGAGCAGTGACACACTGAGGCGGTGACGCGACCGCCGCGGTGGCGTCGACGACCGGAGGTGACATGCTGACGTTGCTCACGCGCGAGGGGTGCTCTCTGTGCGCCACCGCCCACGACGAACTGGCCGCGATCTGCGCGGATTTCGGGCTCGAGTTCGACGAGGTCGACGTGGATCGTGCCGCCTCGGAAGGCGAACCGGACCTGCGAGTCGAGTACGGCGACCGGCTGCCGGTCGTGCTGCTCGACGGCGAGGAGCACAGCTACTGGGAGGTCGACGGTACGCGCCTGCGCGCCGATCTCGCGGCCCGGCAAGGGTGAGTCCCATGCATGGGTAGGGGTGGTGTGAACAAGTTCACACCGGGTATACGCTGGGGCCCCAAGGGTGCGGAGGAGATGCGGTCGCGGAGGGTTCCGCGCCGGTGGTGGAAGAAGGTGACGCGAGGGTGAGTGGCAGTGCGACGGACATCCCCGAACCCGCTGTCACCCGGTTGGCCATGTACCTGCACATCCTGCACTCGTTCACCGACCGCGGCATTCTGGTCGCCTCCAGCGGACAGCTCGCGACGGCCGCCGGGGTCAACCCGGCGATCCTGCGCAAGGACCTCTCGCACGTGGGTGCGCAGGGTGTCCGCGGCGTCGGCTACGACGTGGGACGGCTGACGGCCCGGCTGGCGATGGTCCTGCACACCGACAGCGTCCACACCGTCGCGCTGGCCGGTGCCGGGCACCTCGGACGGGCGCTGCTCGCACACACTGGACACGGGCGGGGTTTCCGGGTCGCCGCGATGTTCGACGCCGACCCCGACCTGATCGACACCACCATCGAACCGGGCGGACCGGCGATCGCGCCGCTGTCCGCCATCGCCGACGTCTGTGCTGGTCACGGTGCCGGGGCCATCGACGTCGGGGTGATCGCGACCGACGATTCCGACGCCCAGACCGCCTGCGACGCCTTCGTCGAGGCCGGGGTCCGGCAGCTGCTGAACATCACGCCCCGAACACTGAACACGGAGTCCGATGTCGTCGTGCGACAGGTTGATCTAGCCTTGGAACTACAGGTGTTGGCGTTCAACGCCTCGCGTCCGCGTGTCACGACGGCCTCGGCCGGGCAGTCGGCGGGCGCGTGAGCGTGGAACTTGAGAACCCGCGAGGGGAGCCGACGACGGTCGGCGACGGGTGAGGAAATGGTGACGGCGTGAGTGTTTTGTTGTTCGGGGTCTCGCACCGAAGTGCACCGGTCGAGGTGCTCGAACGGTTGACGGTATCCGACCACGATCGGCCCAAGCTCATCGACAAACTGCTGTCGTCGCGGGCGATCTCCGAGGCGATGCTCGTCTCGACCTGCAATCGAGTGGAGATCTACGCCGTCGTCGACGCCTTCCACCCCGCCCTCGAGGCCGTGGGTGACGTGCTCGGCGAACACTCCGAGATGACCATCAACGAGATCACCCGCCACGCCTACGTGCGTTACTCCGAGGCCGCCGTCGAGCATCTGTTCACCGTGGCCGCCGGACTCGACTCGCTCGTCGTCGGCGAGCAGCAGATCCTCGGCCAGATCCGCAACGCCTACCTCAACGCCGACAGCAACCGTTCCGCCGGCCGCGTGCTGCACGAACTCGCGCAGCAGGCGCTGCGCGTCGGCAAGCGAGTGCACACCGAGACCGGGATCGACCGTGCCGGCGCGTCGGTCGTGTCCGTGGCGCTGCATCGCGCCCAGTCGCTGCTGTCGTCGGCACACACAGACGCGTCGATGACGTCGGCGGTCGTCGTCGGCGCCGGTGCGATGGGCGGCCTCGCGACCGCGCAACTCGCCCGCGAAGGTGTCCGCGAACTCGTCGTCGTCAACCGGACCGTCGCCAACGCCGAGCACCTCGCCGGGAACGTCGCGGCCACCCACGGCATCTCGGTGCGCGGCGCGGGTTTCGACGAGCTACCCGAGGTGATGGCCGCCGCCGACGTCGTCGTCACGTGCACCGGGTCGGTCGGCGTCGTCGTCGGGGTGGGCGAGGTCCACTCCGCGCTGGCCGCCCGTGAAACGGCCAAACCACTGGTCATCTGCGATCTCGGCCTGCCCCGCAACGTCGACCCCGCCGCGGGTCGGCTGCCGAAGGTGCACGTCGTCGACATCGAGGGACTGCGCGGGGACTCCGAGACCCAGGCCGCCGAGAACGACGCCAACGCCGCACGGTCCATCGTCGCGGCCGAGCTCGCCGACTACCTCACCCATCAGCGCCAGGCCGAGGTCACCCCGACCGTCGCCGCCCTGCGGCAGCGCGCCGCCGACGTCGTCGAGGCGGAGATCCTGCGTCTCGAGACCCGGCTGCCCGACCTCGACGACCCGCAGCGCGAGGAGGTCGCCAAGACCGTCCGCCGCGTCGTCGACAAGCTGCTGCACGCCCCGACGGTCCGGGTCAAACAGCTCGCGTCGACCCCCAACGGCGACCACTACGCCGAGGCGCTGCGTGAGCTGTTCGAGCTCAAGCCCGGCGCCGCCGAGTCGGTGTCGGCGCCCGAGACCAGCGGACTCGACACCGGGTCGAATCGTTCCGAGCCGACCCGCGCCGAGCAGTGACGGGCACCGGGAACGACATGATCCGGATCGGTACCCGCGGGTCGCTTCTGGCGACCACGCAGGCGCAGACCATCGCCGACGCGCTGACCAAGGCCGGCCATCCCGCCGAACTCGTCATCATCCGCACCGAGGGCGACGCCTCGGCCAAACCGGTCGCCGAGATCGGTGTCGGGGTGTTCACCACCGCCATCCGTACGGCGCTGCACAACCGCGAGGTCGACGTCGCGGTGCACTCCTACAAGGATCTGCCGACCGCACCCGAGTCGGGGCTGGTCATCGCGGCCGTTCCGCCCCGCGAAGATCCCAGAGATGCCCTGGTCAGCAGGGGTAACATGGTCCTCGGTGAGCTTCCGCCGGGGTCGACGGTCGGGACGTCGGCCCCGCGACGGGCGGCACAGCTTAGAGCATTGGGTCTCGGTTTGGAAATCCGCCCCCTACGAGGCAACCTTGATTCTCGGTTGGGCAAAGTCGCCAGCGGTGAACTCGACGCAGTCGTGGTCGCCAGGGCCGGTCTGGTACGCATCGGCAGGACCGATGCCGTCACCGAGGCATTCGATCCGGTGGTGCTGTTACCGGCGCCGGCTCAGGGGGCCTTGGCCGTGGAGTGCCGCTCCGACGATGCCGAACTGGTGAGAATACTCGCCGAGTTGGACGATGAGTCCACACGTGCGTCAATCGACGCCGAGCGCTCGGTGCTCGCGGCCCTGGAGGCCGGGTGCACCGCACCGGTCGGCGCGATCGCCGAGGTGGTCGAGTCGATCGACGACGACGGGCGGATCTTCGCCGAGCTGTCACTGCGTGCGGTGGCGGCGGCCGAGGACGGTTCGGACACGATCCGAGCCTCGGTGGTGGGACCGGTCGAACGTGCGGAGCAACTCGGCAAGGATCTCGCCGCCGAACTGCTGGAGCTGGGAGCGGGCGCGCTCGTCGGTCGCGGTTCGCAAGCCTAGCGGCGCCACGAGCGCCGTCGGTGAGCGGGCCCCGACATCGGGCCGACTCACCTCGCAACTCCAGCAGCAGTAAGAACTGCAGCCCCCGAGGCGGGGCAGGAGAGTGCGAACTCATGAGCCGTACGAACAAGGTCACTCCGGGCCGGAGCACGCCGGGGGCGAAACGAGCGGGCAGGATCTTATTCGTCGGGTCGGGTCCAGGGGACCCCGACCTGTTGACCGTGCGCGCACAAAATGTCATCGAGAAGGCCGAGATGGCCTACATCGATCCCGATGTACCCGCGACCGTGGTCGCGATGATCGGCGCGGCCCACATGGAGCCCGCCAAGCCGGTGAAGCCGGCCCGCGGTTCGGCCGCGAAGGACGCCGCAGCCAAAGACGCGGCCACCGACGCCGAAGCGCCGGCCGACACCGACGCCGACGCCGAGGAACCCTCGATCGTCCATCCGGCGCTCGGGGATCCGGCCGAGGTCGCCAAGACCCTGATCGCCGCGGCCAGGGACGGTGTCGACGTCGTCCGGGTCGTCTCCGGCGATCCGCTGACCACCGACTCGGTGCTCGCCGAGGTCAACACCGTGGCGCGCACGACGATCCAGTTCGAGGTGCTGCCCGGTCTGCCGGCCGCGTCGGTGGTGCCGAGCTACGCCGGTATGCCGCTGGGGGCGACGCACACCGAGGCCGATGTCCGCGCCGAGGGTGTGGACTGGGCCGCGTTGGCTGCGGCCCCGGGACCGCTGGTTCTGCACGCCACGTCCGGTCACCTCGCCGAGACCGCGAGTGCGTTGACCGAACACGGCATGGCCGCCCAGACTCCGGTCGCGATCACCATCAACGGCACCACCTGCGCCCAGCGCACCATCGAGGCCACGCTGGCCACCATGAACGACTTGGGCAACGCGCTCGTCGGTCCGCTGATCCTCACCATCGGCAAGGTCGTCGGCAACCGCAGCAAGCTCTCCTGGTGGGAGTCGCGCGCTCTCTACGGCTGGACCGTGCTGGTGCCGCGCACCAAGGACCAGGCCGGCGACATGAGCGATCGCCTGCGGTCGCACGGCGCCATCCCCAAGGAGGTGCCGACGATCGCCGTCGAGCCACCGCGCAGCCCGGCCCAGATGGAAAGGGCCGTCAAGGGTTTGGTGGACGGACGCTACCAGTGGGTGGTGTTCACCTCGACAAACGCGGTGCGTGCGGTGTGGGAGAAGTTCGCCGAGTTCGGGCTGGACGCCCGCGCGTTCTCCGGGGTGAAGATCGCCTGCGTCGGCGAGGCCACCGCGGAGAAGGTGCGTACCTTCGGTATTCAGCCCGAGCTCATCCCCTCGGGGGAACAGAGCTCGCTCGGACTGCTCGACGACTTCCCGCCGTACGACGATGTGTTCGACCCGGTCAACCGAATCCTGTTGCCGCGCGCGGATATTGCAACCGAGACCCTCTCCGAGGGGTTGCGTGAGCGCGGTTGGGAGATCGATGACGTCACCGCCTACCGCACCGTTCGGGCGGCCCCGCCACCGGCGGAGACCCGCGAGATGATCAAGACCGGCGGCTTCGACGCGGTCTGCTTCACGTCTTCTTCGACCGTACGTAACCTCGTCGGCATCGCCGGAAAGCCGCACGCGCGCACCATCGTCGCGTGCATCGGGCCCAAGACGGCCGAGACCGCAACGGAATTCGGTCTGCGAGTGGACGTGCAGCCGGAGACGGCGTCGGTGCCGGAGCTGATCGACGCGCTCGCGGAGCACGCCGCCAGACTCCGCGCCGAGGGCGCACTGCCCCCGCCACGTAAGAAGTCGCGTCGGTCGCGGTCCTGACTGCCATGACTCCGGTGATCCGTCCCCGTCGACTCCGGTCGACCCCGGCGCTGCGGCGTCTGGTGGCCGAGACCGTCGTCGCGCCGTCCGATCTGGTGCTGCCGATGTTCGTCGCCGACGGCATCGACGCCCCGCGCGACATCTCGTCGATGCCCGGCGTCGTGCAGCACACCTTCGATTCGCTGCGTAAGGCGGCCGACGAGGCGGTACGCGCCGGCGTCGGCGGCCTGATGCTGTTCGGGGTGCCCGCACCCGAGGACAAGGACGCCGACGGCACCGGGGCCGACTCCGACGACGGGGTGCTGAACCGGGCGCTGCGGGTGCTCGCCGACGATCTCGGCGACTCGACGGTGCTGATGGCCGACACCTGCCTCGACGAGTTCACCGACCACGGCCACTGCGGCGTCGTCGACGACTGCGGCCGCGTCGACAACGACGCGACGCTGGAGCGCTACGTCTCGATGGCTCTCGCGCAAGCCCGCGCAGGAGCACATCTGCTCGGGCCCAGCGGCATGATGGACGGGCAGGTCGCCGCCATCCGTGCCGGACTCGACGCCGAGGGCTTCACCGACACCGGCATCCTCGCCTACGCCGCCAAGTACGCGTCGGCGTTCTACGGGCCGTTCCGCGAGGCGGTCGGGTCGTCGTTGCAGGGGGACCGTCGCACCTACCAGCAGGACGCGTCGAACCGCGTCGAGGCGCTGCGCGAGATCCGCCTCGACCTCGAGGAGGGCGCCGACCTGGTGATGGTCAAGCCGGCGATGAGTTATCTCGACATCGTCCGCGACGCCGCCGAGATCGCCGACGTGCCGGTCGCCGCGTATCAGATCAGCGGTGAGTACGCGATGATCACTGCGGCCGCCGAGCGCGGCTGGATCGACCGGGACGCCGCCATCCTCGAGTCGCTCACGTCGATCAAACGTGCCGGTGCGAGCGTCATCCTCACGTACTTCGCCACCGAGGTGGCGGGCCGGTTGGCATAGGCCTGGCGCGTTGGGGTGGTTTGCCACCGAGGTGGCGGGCCGGTTGGCATAAGCCTGGCGCGTTGGGGTGGTGGGCCACCGAGGTGGCGGGCCGGTTGGCATAGGCCTGGCGCGTTGGGGTGGTTTGCCACCGAGGTGGCGGGCCGGTTGGCCTGAGCCGCGTCAGCGGGAGCTGATGGGATCAGTGGGAGCGACGATTCACTACCCTGGTGGCATGTCCGTTCCGATTCAGCCGGTGCAGCAGCCGGCGGGTGAGCCGGGTGGCGAGCAGCGCCCCAAACGCCCTGACGCCGTCACCATCGCCGCCGAACTGTGGGCCGCGGTGATCCTCGGTCAGATCATCGGGTTCATCGCCCAGTACCCGACGATGCGTGATACCTGGGACCGTCAGATCGCGTCGATGCCCGCCGACACCCCGAAGGAAGAGCTCGACGTCCTCACGTCCTCCGCGCTGCTCATCACGGTCATGGCGGTGGCGGGTGTGGCGCTGACCGTCGTCTCGGTGACGCTGGTGCTGCTGACGCGGGCCGGCTACAACTGGGCCCGTATCGTCGTCGCCGCGATGGGGGTGTTCCTCGCCGTCAACGCGGGCTTCATGTTGTTCGGCGACGTCTCGCCGACGTGGGTGATGATCCCGCTGGTCATCAGCGGTGTCGCCGGGATCGGGTCGTCGGTGCTGCTGCTGCGCCGCGAATCCGAGCAGTACTGCCGGGCGATGACGGCGTATCGTCGGCGCCCGCCGCGGCCTGCGCAACCGGCGTGGCCGCCGGCCGGGCCACCCAATGGCCCCTATTCGGGATATGGTCCGGGGCAGCCGCCGTATTGGCCGTATGGTGAGCCGCAGCAACCGCCTCCGGGGCCACCGCATGTGACCCGTCCGCCGTCGAATGAAGGAAACGAATTCCGTGGTCAGTCCTGATCGCGCAGAGCGACCGAAGCTGGTCGTCTGGGCCTATCGTTGCTGGATCACCTCGGGCGTGTTGCTCGTGGTCCTGGGTGTGCTGCTCATCGTGCTCGGCCTGACCCTGACGGGGCCGACCCTCGGACCGGTCGGGATCGGCTTCATCGTCGCCGTCGTCGGGGCCGCCTACAACCTGCTCGGCAGCCGGGCCTACACCGGTGACGCCCGATGGCGATCGTCGCTGTCCGCGCTCACGCTGGTGATGACGGCGCTGCTGCTGTTCGTCAGCTTCGGGGTACCCATCCTGGCGTTCGCGCTGCTGGCCTCGCTGGTCGGTCTGTTCGGGTCGCTGCTGGCCTACCGGCCCGACTCCGAGGCGTGGTTCACGGGTACACCGCAGAAGAAGTGAGTCGACGCGACGTGGCAGACTCCGACGACGCCGACGACGAGACCGTCGCGGATCCCGCGTCGGAGCTCGCGGCCTCTGTCGAGGCCACGCCGGACGACATCCCTGCCGAGGACCCGTCCCCCGAGGACCCCGCCCCCGACAACGAGGGCGAGGTGCTCTTCGACGAACCGGGCGGCAGCTGGTGGGTGGTGGCGATCGGCCCGGTGCTCATCGGTGCCGTGCTCGCGATGGAGATCGCCGGCCCGGGCCAGGTGCACTGGCTGGTGCTGACGATCTTCGCGGTGATCCTGATCGGATTCTCCGTGGTCCAGGTCCACGCGGCGCGCACCCACGTCAGCGTCCGGCTCACCGAGACCACCTTGCGGCAGGGCACCCGCACGCTGCCACTGAAGGACATCAAGACCATCTACCCGCCGAACAACAGCGCCGAACACCAGGACTGGGAGTCGGCCCGCGCGCTCGGCGAGCTTCCCGCCGTCCCCCGGCGACGTAAAGGTGTCGGCCTGCGCCTCACCAACGGCACGCTCACCCAGGCCTGGGCGCGTGACGTCGACCGCTTCCGCGCCGAGCTGACCGAGGCGCATCAGGCGGTGCAGATGGGCCTGCCGCCGCGCGGCGCATCCCAGGACGACTGACCAGTCCGTAGCCGAGGTCAGCCTTCCGCGGTTCGGCGGGTGTTGTGCCGCATTCCGCGGAACGCAGGTGCGGACCGGCCTCGTGGCTTGCCCGCCTCAGCCGTGCGTGAGCATCGGCGCCGCCAGCAACGCCTCGGGGATGCCGAACGCGTCGACCAGACTGCCGATATGTGGCCGCACCTCTCGGCACAGCTCGTTGACGCCGCGCCGGATGGCCTTGGCCCGCTCCACCGACACGTGGCGGTGCATCAGGAACCAGGACAGATCGTCCTCGAGCGCGGAGTACACGAACAGGTCGCAGACCGTCCCCAGCAACTCGGCGGCCGAGCGGGAGTCGCAGTCCTCGATGGCGCCGATGAAGGCCTCGAGCACCATCCGTTCCGTCCGCGCCCGACCCACCTTCAGCAGATGATCCTGCGCGTTGTTGAACACCTCGAAGGCCTCGTTGTCGTCGTCGAGGGCGCGACGCAGCCGCTGGGCACACGTGCGCACGAGGTGATCCTCTCGATTGCGGAACAACCGGATCTGGGTGCCGCGGTCGGTCAGGGGCGACTTCTCCGGGTCGTCGTCGGAACTCTCGAGCAGCGTCTGCACCACCTGCCGCGCGGCCGTCTTCTCGACGACGACATCGCGGGCCATCTCCGCGAAGAACCGCACCCAGCCCGTCGCCGACAGCCCTTGCACGTCCTCGGCATACGCGGACAGCAGTTCCTTGGCGACCAGTTGGGTCAGCACCGTGTTGTCGCCCTCGAAGGTGGTGAATACGTCGATGTCGCCGCGCAGGATCGGCAGCTGGTTCTCGTCGAGGTAGCCGGCACCCCCGCAGGCTTCGCGGCACACGTTGATGGTGTGCGACGCATGCCAGGTGGCGTAGGCCTTCAATCCGGCTGCGTCGCTCTCGAGTTCACGCTGCCGCACCCCGTCGGGGTCGTCGGCGGCGCCGGTCTGCAGGTCGTGCAACTCGGCGGTCACCTCGTTCTGGGCGCACCCGATTGCATACGATTTCGCGATGAGCGGCAACAACTTTCGCTGATGCGCCAGATAGTCCAGGACGATGATCTCGTCGGTCTCGTCGGGCGCCTCGAACTGTTTGCGGATCAGCCCGTAACGCGTCGCCAACGTCAACGCCTTGCGCCCCGCGGCGCCGGCGGTCGCGGCGACGGTGACCCTTCCGCGGATCAGCGTGCCCAGCATGGTGAAGAACCGGCGATTGCTGTCCTCGATCGGGGAGGTGTACGTCCCGTCGGCCTCGACGTCGCCGTAGCGGTTGAGCAGGTTCTCGGCCGGGATACGGACGTGATCGAAGACGATGCGCCCGTTGTCCACCCCCGCCAGACCACCCTTGTGGCCGCAGTCGCCGGTGGTGACGCCGGGCAGATCGTCGCCGTTGTCGTCGCGGATCGGCACCACGAAACAGTGCACGCCGCGGCTCGTCGGTTCCTCGTCGGGCCCACCGGTGATGAGCTGCGCGAAGACCGCGGCGACTCGGGCGTGCGCGGCGGCACCGCCGATGTAGTCCTTGCGCGACGACGGTGTGGGCGAGTCGATCACGAACTCACGGGTGTCGCGGTCGTAGTTCGCGGTCGTCTCCAGCGCCTGCACGTTGGAGCCGTGACCCGTCTCGGTCATCGCGAAACAGCCGAGGATGTCGAGGCCGATGGTGTCGGCGACGTAGCGGTCGTGGTGGCGCGCCGTGCCGAGGTTGTCGATGGCGCCACCGAACAGTCCCCATTGCACGCCGGCCTTGACCATCAGCGACAGGTCGGCGTAGCCGAGCATCTCGATCGCGGTGATCGATCCGCCGATGTCGCCGGTTCCGCCGTGATCGACCGCGAAACCCGCTGCGGCGAAACCCTCTTCGGCCAGCTGACGCATCACCTCGAGAGTGTGTTCACGGGCCTCGCCCAGTGTCCGGGACGGATCGGGAAGCAGGTCGGACCGGTCGGATTGTTCGCGGACCCGCTCCCGTACCGACCGCCACCGGCCGTCGAGGACGTAGCGCAGGTTGTCGACGAGCAGGGCGCGCTCGTCGTCGGTGGGCCAAGGGAGTTCGTCGGCC
>NZ_BAHC01000212.1 GCF_000298195.1 Gordonia rhizosphera NBRC 16068
CGGATGGACGCGCCCTTCGCCGACATCCTTGTCTTCACGCGCGATTGGGGGTTCCGGGTGGCCGACGTGACGGTGCCGGTCCGCTGGTGGCACGGCGACTGCGACCACATCATCCCGTACGCCCACGGCGAGCACATGGTGTCCCTGCTGCCCGACGCAAAGATGTTCACCATGCACGGGGAGAGCCACCTGGGCGCCCTCGGGATGTCGGTGGACATCATCACCGAACTGATGGCGGTGTGGGATCAGCCCCGCTGACACCACACGGTCACCGGACCACACAACGACGACGACGCCGCCGGATCAGGTCGATCCGGCGGCGGCGCGCGTTTGTTCGGGCATCAGCCCTTGATCAGGCCGGTCTCGGTGGCCCATTCGCGAACGCGGGACATACCCTCATCCACCGACACGAGCGGCTCGTAGCCGAGCACGGTGCGTGCCTTCTCGATCGAGTAGGTACCCGAACGATTGAGCAGGCCCATCGTTCCCGCGCACAGATCGCTGGGCTGGCCGAGGCGGCGCAGCAGCCCGCCGACGACGTCGGACAGCGGTGCGATGACGGCCATCGGGAGGGTGCGAATGGTGCCGCCACTCATCTCGGCGAGGTGACCGAAGAAGTCGGCACAGCGCACGCCGACGCCGTCGGTGATGGTGAAGACCTGCCCTGCGGCCTTGTCCGACGAGATGGCCAGGACCATCCCGTCGACGAAGTTGTCGATGTAGACCGGGGTGAAGATGCCGTTGCCACCGTCGGGCAGCGGGAAGCCGGTGGGCTTGAGCATCTCGGCGATCGGGGAACGGACCCACACCGAGCCGGGGCCCCAGACGTCGCCAGGACGGATGACCGTCACGTCGATCTCACCGGCGGCATGCGCGGCCAGCACGACGGCCTCCGAGTTGACCTTGGTGTCGGTGTAGCTGTCGCCGTTCACACGGACCGGGTAGGTCTCGTCGACGCCGTCGGGGAATTCCCACCCGTAGGCGGCAATCGAGGAGATGTGGACGAAGCGGGTGACTCCGGCCTCGATCGCGGCCCGCAGGACCTCGTTGGTGCCCTTGACGTTGACGTCCCAGGCGCGGTCGAGAGCATGCGCACCACCGAGCAGTGCGGCGGTGTGGATGACGGTGTCGATCCCGGCCAGGGCGCCCTTCCACGGGGCTGCGTCGGTGGTGGAGCCGCCGATGATGCTGTTGTCGGCATCGGCGACCAGGTCGACGCCGCTGACCTCGGCACCCAGTTCGCGCATGCGGGTGGCAAGGGCGCGGCCGATGAAGCCGTTGGCACCCGTGATGAACACCTTGCGCCCGGACAGTTCGGGAGCGGGGCGGGTGGTGGCGGCGACCTCGGTGAGGGATGTCATGTGCAAAGCCTTTCAATGCTTTCGGGGAGTGATTTCCACCATGGCACCGAGGAACCCTCCAAGGCTTGACCCGCAAGGACATCTATTCGACACTTGAGGACATGTCTGTGATCCGCGGCACATCGATGTCCGGGTATCCCGAACTGGTCAGCGAACTGGGCGGTGATCCCTCGACGCTCCTCCGCAGGGTCGGCATCGCGCCGGGCGACGTCGGCAACTTCGAGTCGTTCTTCACCTATGTGGCGTTGATCGACGCGCTCGAGGCGGCCGCAGCGGCGACCAACACTCCCGATTTCGGCCGTCGCCTCGCGCAACGTCAGGGCATCGAGATCCTCGGGCCTGTCGGTGTCGCCGCCCGGACCACCGGCAGTTTCGCCGACGCCCTGCGGATTTTCGAACAGTATCTGAGTGCCTACAGTCCCGCTATCGCGGTCGAGCTCAACCCGATTCCGTACACCGAGACCGCGTTCTTCGAGTTCCGGATTCTGATCCCCCATCCTCCGCCGCATCGGCAGGTGATCGAGCTGTCGCTCGGCGTCGCCCTCAAGGTGCTCCGCTTTCTGCTCGGCTCGACCTACGCACCGTCGTCGGTCCACATCCCGCACGAGCCGATAGGTTCCCGCGAGGACTACCTGCGGTATTTCGCGTGCACCCCGAAGTTTTCCGAACCGCGCGCCGGGTTCACCCTGCCGTCCAGCGACCTGATGCGGCCGCTGTCCCGCGACGAGATGGCCCACCGGGCGATGGTGGCCTACCTCGACGACGTGATCCACCAGCACGGCGAGACGCTCACCCAGGCGGTGCGTGAACTGGTGCGCCAACTGCTGCCCACGGGCGCCGCCACCGCGTCGACCGTCGCCCGACAGTTCCGTCTGCACCCCAAGACGTTGCAGCGGCGTCTCGCCGACGAGGGCACGACCTATGCGGCCATCGTCGACGACGTCCGGCGCGAGCTCACCGAACGATGGCTGCGTGACACCGACATGACCTTGTCGCACCTCTCACGCGAACTCGGATACTCAGAACAAAGCGTTCTGACCCGATCCTGCCGGCGATGGTTCGGTGTGAGCCCCGCCCAGTTTCGCGCCGAATCCCGACGCCCCGCCCACGCATAGACCGACAGCACGCACGACACGTCCGCAACGCAGAGTGCGCCACATCACAAAGCTGTCCTCGCATATCAATTACTTGTCCTCTTGTGTCAAGGAATACGTCGTCTCCGCTGGCATGGTTGTAGTCACTCCCCGAGGACAGATGAAAGGAACCTCACAATGTCTGCACCCACCACCCCCATCACTCCCGTCGGCCCGGTCTCCACGTCGTCCGGCGCGATGCTGCCCGTCGTGGCGCTGCCGCAGGGTGAGCTGCTCACCGTCAACGTCGAGAACACCCCGCTGATCAAGGACTCCCTCGGCCCGGGCGTCCACTTCAAGCCGCTGCGCCTCGACCTCGAGAAGGGCGAGTGGGTCGTGCTGGCCACCTTCGCCCCCGGCGCCCGCGTCCCGCTGCACTACCACACCGGCACCGTCGACGGCTACACCATGAGCGGCAGCTGGCACTACGAGGAGTACCCGGATCAGCCGCAGACCGCCGGCTCCTACCTCTACGAGCCCGGCGCCTCGGCCCACACCTTCGTCTGCCCGGAATCGAACACCGAAGACACCGTCGTGTTCTTCTCGATCACCGGCGCCAACATCAACTTCAACGAAGACGGCACCTTCCACTCCATCCTCGACGCCGCACTGATCCAGCACCTCACCGGCACCCTCGCCGAGGCCCAGGGCCTGGGACCGATCAACTACATCACCGGCGGCTACGCCGGCAACACCGTGGAGACCATCTGATGCGCGCGGTATTGATGCAAGACGAGAAGCTGCGCGTCGCAGAGGTGCCGGAGCCCACTCCGGGCCCCGGCGAGGTACTCGTCGACGTGCTCGCCTGCGGGATCTGCGGCTCGGATCTGCACGCCATGAAGCACGGCGCGGACATGAACGCCGCGACGAAGGCAGTGGTCGGCTTCGAGATGATGGACCTCAGCAAGCCGATGGTGTTCGGCCACGAGTTCGTCGGACGGGTCGCGTCCTACGGACCCAACACCGAGCAGAAGATCCCAGTCGGCCGCCGCGTCGTGTCCATGCCGATCCTGGCCCGCGAGGCACCCGTGTTCCTCGGCTTCCAGGGCCCCGAGGCACCCGGCGCCTACGCCGAGAAGATGCTGCTCTCGGAGCCGCTGCTCATCGAGGTCCCGGATCACGTATCCACCGATCTGGCCGCGTTGACCGAGCCGATGGCGGTCGCGTACCGCGCGGTCGGACATGCCGACATCGGCGCCGACGATGTTCCGCTCGTCGTTGGCTGTGGTCCGATCGGGCTCGCCATCATCGCCATCCTGAAGATGAAGGGTGTCGGGCCGATCATCGCCGCGGACTTCTCGCCGGAACGCCGCGAACTGGCCCAGCGTCTCGGCGCCGACGTGGTCCTCGATCCGCGCGAGAGCTCGCCGTACGAGGCTCTCATGGCGGCCGCGGCCACCGATGACCCGGCCCGGATGGCGGCGCCGACCGGCATGCTCGGTCAGATGCCGCTCCGCCGGACCGTCGCGTTCGAGTGCGTCGGTGTGCCCAACCTGATCCAGCAGATCATCGCGGGTGTACCGGCCGGATCGACCATCGTGGTCGTCGGCGTGAACATGGAGTCCGATGCCTTCATGCCCGCCCAGTGCATGATGAAGGAACTCGAACTCAAGTTCTCGGCGTACTACACGCCGCAGGAGTTCGCAGAGACCTTCGCGCTGCTCGCGGCCGGGAAGATCGACGCCGAACCGCTGCTCACCGGCACGGTTGGTCTCGACGGGGTCGCCGACGCGTTCGAGCGCCTCGCGAACAACCCGCACGACGCGAAGATCCTGCTCGATCCGTCCAAGTGACACGGTCCAAGTGACCCGGGTGTGCCACCGGCCGCATAGTCTTGCGGTCGGTGGCACACG
>NZ_BAHC01000211.1 GCF_000298195.1 Gordonia rhizosphera NBRC 16068
GCCTGGTGCGGGCGACATCACCCTGTACGAACCGAAGTACGATCCGCCCGCCCTGAGCTGACCGGCGGTGACCGCTCACATCTCACCTCAACCCGGCAGTGGTGTCGACCAGCCTTGTCGCGTTAATGACTCGGCCGATCCGGCTGACCAGGACCGTCGATGCTCACGCGGTTCCGCGGGCGGCCCACGCGGTGGCCCTGAAGGGTGAAGGCGCTGGCACCGAGGCGTCGGCGCGCAACCGGTTCGAATTCCCGTCGCGCATCGTCGTCGTGTCCCCGGACGTACTCGCGGCGGGTCCGACGCCGTAGGTGTACGGCTCCCAGCGGTAGCAGAGAATTAGGACACTTCGCCCGGCGGCGAGATCGCCCAGGACAGAGGGACCCCCTCCGACGCAGGTCGGAGGGGGTCCCTCGTCGGTGGAGCTAAGGGGACTCGAACCCCTGACCCCCACACTGCCAGTGTGGTGCGCTACCAGCTGCGCCATAGCCCCGTCTTCTGTTGTTCACCCTGTTTCAAGGGCAAAGGGAAACCTACACCACCGCGGGAGTCGAACCAAATCCGCTGGTCGGGATCAGTCCGTGGTGGCCAACAACTGGTCGAGCCACGCCGTGCCGTCCATGATCCCGTCGACCGGCTCACCACCCGACAGCACCGTCGGCGTGGCCGCCTGGCCACCCGTCGCCTTCGACAGCTGGGTCTGTGACTGCTTCGCGGCCGCGTCGGCCTGTTCGATTCGGGCCCCGTCCGCGATGCACTTCTGGGTGGTTGCCGACGCGCCCTGCTCGCCGGCGATCCGGGCGAGATCGGCGTTGCTGTGGTCCGACGACCCGCCCTCTTCGGGCTGATCCTCGAAGAGCGCCGCGTGGAACCTCAGGAAGACATCCTTGTTCTCCGCCTCGCCGACACACTGGGCCGCGCCCGCGGCCCGCGACGAGTAGTTCCCGGAGGAGGACTGCCGGTTCAGGAAGGTCAGCAGGTGGTAGCGCACTCGCAGGCTGTCGTTGCCGATCGCGGTGGCGATCGCCGGCGCGGACTGCTGTTCGAAGGTACGGCAGTACGGGCACAGGAAGTCCTCGAACACGTCGATGGTGAGTGGCGCCGACGGTGTCCCGATGATGAGCGCCGCGTTCTCGCTCAACACCGCTTCGTCGGCGCGTTCCGGGTCCCGGCTGCTGTTCCACAGGATGCCACCGAGGACCAGCGCCAGGATGACGACGACACCCACGCCGACGAGGACGTAGGTCGACGTGCTCGACGATGCGTGGGGTTGATAGCCGGGACTGGCCTTCGGGGTCGCTGACTTACGCCGGTCACTCACGGATACGACTCTAATGTCGGGGCGTCGTCGGCCGCACCGCCCCACCGGTCGACGACAGGTCGGGCTTGGGGGGTTTAAATTACTCAGTTAGAGTAATTTACATGGACCGCGAATCGGCACTCGCCGCACTGGCACTCATCGAGGGCGCACACGACCCGTCCGATCTCTTCGGGGACCGCACCGACGACACCGCGGGTCTGCACACCGCGCGGGTCCGACACCGCCGCCTCGTGGCCGCCGTCCACCCGGACCGCGCAGCCGCGCTCGGCGTGGACCCCGCGCGGGCCGAGCAGGCCACGGCCACCCTCAACGCCCTCTACGACGCCTGGATGCAGGTACCGCATCTGGTCGGCCCCACCGCGACACATGTGCTGCGGGCCAGGCTGTGGACCACCGACGCGACGTCGTGCTACCGCACAGACGATCCCCTGGTCCGGGTGGAGATCACCCGTCGTGGGGGTGCCACCGCCCGGGTCGCGGTACTGGCCGAAGCCCGGACCCGACTCGCCCGCCACGGGCTGGGTGCCTTCGTCCCGGAGATCGTCGACGAGGCCGTGACGTCCGGACACCGCTGGCTGGCCTACCGACTTCCCGACGGCCTGCACTCGCTTCGTGAGGTCCGCACCGCCTACCCGGCCGGGTTGGACGGCCGCGACTGGGCGTGGATGGCCCGCCGCATCATGATGACGCTCGACGCGGCAAAGTGCGTGCACAGCGGTCTCACGCTCGACACCGTGCTCATCCACCCGCGTCGGCACGGCGTGGTGCTCACCGGATGGGTCACACCACCGAGGTCGGAGCACCAGGCGGCCACCGACGACGGCGCCGCGATCGCGACCCTGTTCGACGAGATGCTCGCGGCCGACGAATCCCGGCAACGGCGGTTCGCATGTGGTGCAGCACAACTCGACCCGCGCCGCGCACTCGCCGAGTACGACCTGCTGTTGCGGCATCTCTACGGCCCGCGCAGGTTTCGGCCGTTCACGCTGCCGGCCATCTCAGCCGGCTGACCCGCCGGCACAGCGTTTCCACCCACCGAAGAAGGAGGCCCTCCATGGGCAGAGGATATTGGGACACCAGCACCTACCAGGCGGCGGCGGCCGCTCGCCGCGCAGCCGGGATCGACGACTTCGGCCACTCGGCCGCGATGCGGCGGCTGCCGCGCAATCAGCGCCGTGCCGCCGACGCGCTCGACGTCTACGGCGTCACCGTCCGAGAGGCTCGCGACGGCGCCGATCACCCGGCGTCGACACCCATCGCCGTGTTCTTCGACGTGACCGGGTCGATGGGCCGGGTACCGGTCACCGTGCAACGGCGTTTGGGCGATCTGTTGGGGCTGCTGACCCGCGGAGGGTACGTCGACGACCCGCAGATCATGGTGGGCGCGGTCGGCGACGATCAGTTCGACGCGGTGCCGATCCAGATCGGGCAGTTCGAATCGGACAACCGCATCGACGACCAACTGCGTGACATCTATCTCGAAGGTGGCGGTGGTGGCGACAAGCGCGAGGGATACGCGCTGGCTGCCTACTTCCTGGCGACCCGGGCGCAGACCGACGCGTGGGACAAGCGCGGCAAGAAGGGCTATGTGTTCTTCATCGGCGACGAGATGAACAAGCCCGTCCTGTCCGGCCAGTCCCTCACCCGATTCCTCGGCGAGGACGACCGCGGCGACCTCGACATCGCCGAGGTCTACCGACTGCTGGCCCGCCGGTGGCACGTGTTCTATGTCCTGCCGAACCTGACCAGCTACTACGACGATCCGGAGATCGAGGACCACTGGCGCGCGCTCGTCGGTGAGCGCTTCGTCAAGCTGGAAGACCCCGACGGGGTGGCCGATCTGATCGCGTTGACGATCGGCGTCACCGAGGACACCGTCACGGTCGCCGAGGGAATCACCGACCTGCGGGCAGCGGGATCGACATCGCACGTCGCCGTCGGCAAGGCGTTGGCCCGCTTCGATTCCGGTGCCGGTGACCTGGTGTCGGGCTCGGGCCGGCTGCCGGCGGATCTGTGACCATGAGGACAACGCGCATCGGCTCCGGCGCACCGATGATCGTCGTCGGCCTCGGCTACGGCGACGAGGCAAAAGGGGCGACGGTGGACTTCCTCGCCTCTCGGATCCCGGACACGGTCGCCGTCGTCCGGTGGTCCGGGGGCGCGCAGGCGGCGCACAACGTGTGCCACGGCGGTCGGCACCACACCTTCCGCCAGTTCGGGTCGGCGTCGTTTCTCGACGTGCGCACCGTCCTGCGCGCCCCGATGATGGTCAACCCACTGCACCTGGCGATCGAGGCCGACCAACTCTCCGCGGCGGGGGTGGCCGACCCGTTCGGTCTGATCACCGCGGACGCCGCGTGCCTGGTCACCACACCGATCCACGCGGCGTTGAATCGAGCACGAGAGCTACTGCGCGGCAACGCTCGTCACGGCTCGACCGGTGAGGGTATCGGTGAGACACGGGCCTACGCGCTGGCCGTCGCCGCGCAGGCACGGGCCGGCACCCGGGTCGGCAACTTCTGCGTGCACACCGACGTCGGGGACATACCCGCGCCGAGGTTGGCCGACCTCACCGACCGGGCGGCGATGATCCGGTCGCTCGACGCGTTGGCCCGCTACGCCGCTCCGCTGCTCGACGCCGCCGCACATCCCGACACCGCCCATCCCGGGGTGACCGAGCTGGCCGACACGCTCGCCGAGATCGGCGATGCACTGCGGATCGTCGACGACGTCGACGCCCACCTGGTCGAGACGATGGCCAGCGGCACCGTGCTGTACGAGGGCAGCCAGGGCGTCCTGCTCGACGAGTGGAATGGCTTCCACCCGCACACCACCTGGTCGACCGTGGTGCCGCGCCATCTCGCGGCATGGCTGCGTGCGGTCGGGCACGACCCATTCACCCTGGGACTCACCCGCTGCTACGCGACCCGGCACGGCATCGGTCCGATGCCCACCGAGGATGACCTTCTGGAACTGCCCGACGTCCACAACCGCGAGGGGCGCTACCAGGGGGCCTGGCGGACAGGGCATCTTGATCTGGCGGCCCTGCGATACGCCGCCGCGGTCAGTGGCGGACTCGACGGCGTGGCGGTGTCGCACCTGGATGCCCTCGGCACCGCGGGACTCTGGGTCGCCCACTCCTGGGATCGCGACGACGCGCCCCTGCGCCCGGTCGTCGAGGGGGATATCGATGCGCTGAGCGTGCTGACCACCCGGGCCGCGGTGGCCCGGCCCGACTATTCCCCGCTACCGGAAACACCCGACGCGGTGGCAACCTTGGTCGAGCAGGCGACCGGCGCCCCGGTCGTGATCACCGCCGACGGCCCGCACCGGGCAGACAGGACCTTCACGTGCCCGACGATCTGCTGAGCGTGGTCAGTGTCGACGTCGTCGCGCTGCACTACGACGCCGGACGGCGGCAGGTGTTCCTCGGCACCCACGACCGCACGACCGAGCCCTTCCTCGGGCAACGGGCGTTGCCGGGCGTGGTGGTGCACAGTGGTGAACGGCTCCGCGACGCAGCGCAACGGGCCCTGGGCAAGCTCGGCATCACCGCAACGCCCCCGGCGCTCGGGCAGGTCCGCACCTTCGACGAACCCAGCCGTGACCCGCGTGGGCCGTCGCTGGCGATCGCGATGTGGGCCGCGTTTCCCGACGCACCCGCGCTGCACACCCCCGAGGCGCTGTGGGAACCCGTCGACGCCGTCGGGCCCCTGGCCTTCGACCATTCGGTCATCGTCGCCGAGGCGCGCGACGTCCTGAGCGACCGACTCTGGCGCGACGTCGAGTTCACTCGGGCACTGACCGGCCCGGAGTTCACCGCCACCGACGCGGTGGCCATCACCCGGCAGCTGAGTGGGCATCCGCCGCACCGCGCCAATCTCAACCGCGACCTCGCGCGCATCTCCGGTCTCACGCAGACCGGAGATGCCCCGACGTCGGGCGCGCGGCCACCAAAGCTATGGCGGTGGGAGGACCCGACCGACCAGCCGGCGTGATCAGGAACCGAGCGCGGCGTCGACGACCTGCTGGGCCTCGACCTGCACCTGCTTGAGATGGTCGGGGCCGTTGAACGATTCGGCGTAGATCTTGTACACGTCCTCGGTGCCCGACGGCCGCGCGGCGAACCACGCGTTGTCGGTGGTGACCTTCAGCCCGCCGATGGCGGCACCGTTGCCGGGTGCCTCGGTCATCACCGCGCTGATCTTCTCCCCGGCCAGTTCGGTGGCGGTGATCTGATCCGGGGACAGCTTGGCCAGCACCGCCTTCTGCGCACGTGACGCGGGCGCGTCGATCCGCGCATACGAGCTCTCGCCGTACCGCTCGGCGAGTTCGCGGTAACGCTGCGACGGCGTCTTGCCGGTCTTGGCGAGGATCTCCGAGGCGAGGAGGCACAGGATGATGCCGTCCTTGTCCGTCGACCACGGCGAACCGTCGAACGTCAGGAACGATGCGCCCGCGCTCTCCTCGCCGCCGAAGGCGATGGTGCCGTTGAGGAGTCCGTCGACGAACCATTTGAAGCCGACCGGGACCTCCACCAGCTTGCGGCCGATGCCGGCGACGACGCGGTCGATGAGCGACGAACTCACCAGGGTCTTGCCGACCGCGGCGTCAGCACCCCACCCGGGGCGGTGGGTGAAGAGATAGTCAATCACCACCGCGAGGTAGTGGTTCGGGTTCATCAGGCCACCGTCGGGGGTGACGATCCCATGGCGGTCGGCGTCGGCGTCGTTACCGGTGGCGATGTCGTAGCTGTCGCGGGCGGCGATCAGCGAGGCCATGGCGTTGGGTGATGAGCAGTCCATCCGGATCTTGCCGTCGGTGTCGAGCGTCATGAACCGGAACGTCGGGTCGACGGTCGGGTTGACCACGGTCAGGTGCGGGAGGCTGTACCGGAATCCGATCTCGGCCCAGTACCCCACCGATGCGCCGCCGAGCGGGTCGGCGCCGATGCTGATCTCGGAGTCACGGATCGCGGCCATGTCGATGACCTCGTGGAGGTGGTCGACGTAGGTGGCGGTGAAGGGGTACTCGTGTACGAGGTCGCTGTAGCGGGCCCGCTCGAACGGGACACGCTTGACCCCGTCGAGTTTGTTCGCCAACAGTTCGTTGGCGCGGCGCGCGACCACCGAGGTGATGGTGGTGTCGGCCGGACCGCCGTTGGGCGGGTTGTACTTGAATCCCCCATCGCGTGGCGGATTGTGCGATGGGGTCACGACGATGCCATCGGCCTGCACGCCGGGGTTGTCGCGGTTGAACCGCAGGATGGCGAAGCTGACGGCCGGGGTGGGGGTGAACTTCTCGTTCTCGGCGATGTTCACCGTGACCTCGTTGGCCACGAGGACCTCGAGCGCACTGCGCCACGCCGGGATCGACAGCGCATGTGTGTCGAAACCGATGAACAGCGGGCCGGTGATGCCCGCGGAGGCACGGTATTCGACGATGGCCTGGGTGGTGGCGAGGATGTGCGCCTCGTTGAACGCCGCGTCGAGGCTGGACCCGCGGTGCCCTGAGGTGCCGAACAGCACCTGCTGCAGCGGATTGTCGGGGTCGGGTTCCTTCTCGTAGTAGGCCCGTTCCACAGCGGCAACATCGATCAGATCCTCGGGAAGCGCGGGCGTTCCGGCGCGTGCGTGTGCCATGCGCGCAATTCTGCCACTGCGACACCGATCCGAGGCGGGGACAAGTGTTCTTCCCCCGGTCCCGTGTTCGTCCGTCGACTGCAGAGGGGGGATCTTCGCAGTGGTGGCGGAAGAACACTATGGTGGCGACCATCGGACCGAGTTCACGGAGGAGGTTGCCCGTGCGAATCGCATCGCAGCCCGACGGGCCGCCCGAGGTCCTCGTCCTCGTGCTGCCCGGCGGTACGGACCGCAGCTACCGCCCGTTCCGGCCCTGGCAGGGCTCGGCGCTACGGATGTATCCGTTCACGTGGTCGATCCGGTTGCGGTTCGGCCGCTCGGTCGTGGTTCGACAGGCCCGCTACCGCGTCTACGGCTGGAACGGCGGCCAGGCGAGCCCGATGCCGTATGCGAGGGCCCAGCTCGACGAACTCGGCCGGGCCCACCCGGGCGTGCCGATCGTGGTCATCGGACATTCGATGGGTGGACGTGCCGGCGCCCGGCTGGCCGCCGACCCCCGCGTCGTCGGTCTACTCGCCCTGGCGCCGTGGTGGCAGTACGCCGACTGGCGTCACATCCACGACGGTGTATGTGTCGTCGCCATCCACGGCACCGCCGACGAGCGGACCTACCCGCACCGGACCGAGAAGGGCATCGGTGAACTCGTCGCCCGCGGTGTCGACGCCGCGTTCATCCCCGTTCACGACGGTGACCATGCGATGCTCGACCACATCGGGTTGTGGCAGCGCGCCGCACTGCAGTTCGTCGGCCGATTCGTCGGCTACGACGTAACCTTGGCGCCCGCCGAGGCGACCACGTCGTCGAGGTATTCCGGGCGGAACTCCGCGTAGGTCCCCGGCTTGCCCCGCAGCACGTACAGCGGATCGTCGCCGGTGTCGGTGTAGCCCTGATTGCGCAGACCCACCCGGACGCTCTTGAACGTCGAGGTGTGCTCGAGCTGATCGACGACCCGGATGAACAACGGCACGGCGTACTTGGGCAATGTGTCCCGCACGTGCGCCGCGATGGCGTCGGGATCGAACTCGGCGCCGTCGGCCAACACGACCGCGGCCATCCCGGCCTTGCCGTCCGCGCCGGGCACCGCGACCCCGAACACCACCGACTGGGCGATGGAGGGGTTGGCGTCGAGAGCCGCCTCGACCTCGGTGGTCGCCACGTTCTCGCCCTTCCAGCGGAAGGTGTCACCGATGCGGTCGACGAAGGCGATGTGCCCGAACCCCTGATCGCGCACCACGTCGCCGGAGTTGAACCACCGGTCGCCCGGCTTGAGCGCGTCGGTGACGATCTTCTTCTCCGATGCCTTCGGATCGGTGTAGCCGTCGAAGTGGGCGCGCTTGTTGATCTGGCCGAGCAGCAGGCCCGTGCCGTGTTTGGGCACCGGGATGACACGGCCGTCCGCGCCGCGCTTCGGTTCGCCGGTGTCCTCGTCGTACTCGACGAGGATGTACTTCAGCGGGGTGAAGCCCGCCGACTTGGGGATGCTGAGGAGGTTGACGAAACCGACGTTGCCCTCGCTGGCCGCATAGAGTTCCGAGACGCGCTTGATCCCGAACCGGTCGGTGAACTCGTCCCAGATCTCCGGACGCAGTCTGTTGCCGACCATCACCTTGACCGAGTGTGCCTTGTCGGTCTGCTTCTCCGGCTGGGCCAGCAGGTAGCGGCACAGCTCGCCGATGTAGCAGAACGCGGTGGCATCGTTCTCGATGATCTCGTCCCAGAATCCCGAGGCGGAGAACTGCTCCCCGATCGCCACGCAGGCACCGGCCCGCATTGCCGACGCCACGGCGATGGTCAGCGCGTTGTTGTGGTAGAAGGGCAATGCCGCGTACATGGTGTCGTCGGAACGGAGCCGAACTCCCATCCCGCCGATGCCGTGCATCGCCACGTGCCAGCGGTGATGGCTCATCTTGCTGGCCTTGGGATATCCGGTGGTACCGGAGGTGAAGATGTAGTACGCGGTGTCACCGGCCTCGACGTCGTCGGTTGCGGCGGGGTTGTCCGGGCTGAGGTCGGCCCGCGATTTCTCGAGCTCATCGAAGTCGATCACCGTCGCCGGCCGGGCAGCCACCGGAACCGAATCGAGGGCCTCCTCCTGCCCGGGCTGCAGCAGCAGGATCTTCGCGTCGATCAGGCCTAGGCTGTGTTCGAGCACCGAACCGCGCTGGTTGTAGTTGATCATCCCGGCGATGGCACCGAGTTTGACCGCGGCCAGCATGCAGATCAGGACGTCGGGATGGTTCTTGGACAGGACCGCGACGACATCGCCGCGCCCGATGCCCCGAGCGGCAAGGTAGGCGGCGGTCCGGTTGACCTCGGCGTTGCACTCGCGGTAGGTCATGGACTCGCCGTGGAACCGTAGGAACGGCCGGTCCGGGTACTTGGCGACCGCGTCCTGGAAGGTCTTGCCGATCGACTCCTTGCGGGTCAGGGGCCGCGGGATCATCTTCGGCACCACCCCGGCCAGGATGCGCCAGTCCTTCCCCAGCCCACGCAGTCCGCGCAGCAGATCCGCGCCCGACACGTTCTTCGTATGCCCCGACGTCGCAGAATCGACAGTTGTCGACATCTCATTCCTCCCCAAGTGTGACCACAGGCCGACCGCAAGGGTATCCGAAAACCGTCGTGGTCAGAATTGGGGGACTACGCGTACCTCCCGGGCAGTCGGATCGGAGCGGCATCGGCGGCCGGCGCCGGCACGCCGACAGCGACCGGGACGTCGTGATCAAAGGGTGACCGGCGCGCCGAGAACCGCCCGGGCTGTGGCGACGAGATGATCGAGCCACGGGCCGGTGCCGACAGCACGACGACGCGGTTCGTTCGGCAGTTCGACACTGATCGGCAGTCCGGGCGGAAGCACCGCCACGATGTCGCGCAGGTCGATGCCGCCCTCCCCCGCCGGGAGCCGTTCCTCGCGAGCCTGCCGGATCATCTCGGACGGATCGGTGGGTCGCGGTATGCGGCCGTCACACAGCTGGGCGTAATGCAGCCACTCCATCGGGATCGCGGCGAGATCGTCGAGGGTCGTCGCCGAGCGGTCGACGTGCAGGGCGTCGACGAGGACGCTGCGCGCCGGGCCGTCGGCCTGCGACACGATTTCCACCGCGGCGCGGGCGTCGGGCACAGCGGTCCAGGGCATGAACTCGAGGCTGGCGACGAGCCCGTGATCGGCGCAGGCACCGGCGAGGTGGGCGTAGGACTCGGTCAGGCGGGCGCGGTCGGTGTCGTCGCCGCCGACGAGCACGGCCCGGGCGCCGAGTTCGGCGCCGGCCGCGAGCACCGATTCGTACGCGGCAACATCGAAATCGGCACCGAGGCGGATGATCTCGATGTCGAACAGGTCCACCGACGAGTCGTCGAGACGCCGGCGGAGGTCGGTGAGCGCGGCCCGATCGCGGTGCAGCGGGTACGCGGTCGTGCCCGGCGCGGCGGGCAGTAGCCGGATGCCGATGGTGTCGAAACCGTGGCGTTCGGCAAGGCCGACCTGCTCGATCGGCGGGGTGTCCAGGACGGTCAGGGCCGCGAGACCCAATGATGTGCTGCTCACAGCTGCTTCGCCTCTTCTCCGAGTCGCCGGCCGGTCAGGTAGCCGAAGGTCATCGCCGGCCCCAGGTTGATGCCGCCGGACGGGTAGTGGCCGCCCATCACGCTGGCCTGGTCGACGCCGACCGCCGACAGCCCGCCGATCGGCCGGTCCTGTTCGTCGAGGACCCGGGAGTGTGCGTCGGTGACCAGGCCGGCGAAGGTGCCGAAGCTGCCCGGCACCACCTTGACCGCGTAGAACGGTCCCCGTTCCAGCGGAGCCAGCGACGGGTTGGGCCACGGATTGTCCGGATCGCCGGACCCCCGGGTGAACGGTGTTGTGCCCCGACCGTATTCGTTGTCGACGCCGACCCGGGCGCCCTCGTTGAAGGCGGCCACGGTCTTCTCCAGGCCGTCGGGATCGACCCCGATCCGCTCGGCCAGTTCATGCAGCGTCCGTCCCCGCGTCAGATAACCGGACCTCAGGTAGGGCCAGGTGGGGATCGGGAACGGCTTGGCCATGCCAAGCGGCAGGTGGCGAAGGTATCGCGCGTCGGCGATCAGCCACGAGCACACGTCGTGACCGTCGGGGACCTTGTCGACCATGGCGAGGGTGTAGTCGTGGTAGCCGAGGGCCTCGTTGACGAAGCGGCGACCGTCGGCGAGAACGCCGATGACACCGGGCTTTCCGCGGTCCAGGATGTGCGGGAACACCCCGGTCTTGCCGTTGCGGTAGCGCACAAGCGACACCGGACAGTACGCGACCGGCGAGGCGAGGGTCCGGTCGAGTCGCCCGCCGACGGACTCGCCGAGCGTGATGCCGTCCCCTGTCGTGCTCGGCGGGGTGAGGGTCCAGTGTTCGTTCTCGCCCGGGTGCCTCGGGAAGAGTTCCCGACGACGGTCCAGATCGTGGGTGAAGCCTCCGGTGGCGAGCACCACGCCGGCGCGGGCGCGAACGGTGTACGCGTTGTTCGGCCCCTGCAACCGCACACCGCTCACCCGGCCGTCGTCGTCGGTGATGAGAGCTGTTGCCGCCGTGGATGTCTCGATCTTCACGCCTTCGTCGAGCGCCGACCGCAAGAGACGGCCGACCAGTGCCGTGCCGTTCACCAGCTGCTGACCGCGGCGCTTGGTGACGAGGTCGACCATGTGTTTGGTGACCCGGACGGTGCAGTGGGAGAAGGCTCGTGCGGAGCGTGTGCTGTGCAGGAAGGCCTGCAGATCCGGGCCGGCCATGATGCCCATGCCGAGAAAGGACGTCTCGTAGAGTTGGCGCCGCAGTAGCCGCGCGACGTCGGGACCGAGCGTGCGCAGGCTGACCGGTTTCGGTGCCACCGAGCGATGTCCGGTTCCGGCGCCCGGGGTGTCGCCGTGGATGTCGGCGATGGCCGCACCCGGCACGAACTGCAGCGACGTGGTGTTTTCGAAGAACTCGACCATCTGCGGCGCGCCGTCCAGCAAAGCGTCGACCTTGGCGGCGTCGAAGTTCGCGCCCAGCCGATGCCGCAGATAGCGCCGGGGCTCATCGCGGTCCTCGCGGACACCGTCGGCGTGGGCGAACATGGTGCGCGGCGTCCACATCCAACCGCCGGACCAGGCGGTGGCGCCGCCACAGACCTCGGCCTTCTCGACGACGAGGACCGAGGCGCCCTCGCGGGCGGCGCTGACCGCGGTCGACAGTCCGCCGGCACCCGAACCGATCACGACGACGTCGTAGGCGAAGGTTTCGGTCGATGAGGGATTCACAGCACAGCTCCTTGGAGGGTCACGGATGAGGCGTCGATGGCGATGGTGTCGCCGGTGCGCGACGATTCGTAGATCGCCGCGACGATGGCGAGCGAGGTGCGGGCGTCGCGGCCGGTGACCGCGGGTTCCCGGCCGGTGCGGATCGCGTCGGCGAAATCCTGGACCTGACGGGTGTGGAAGTCGACGAGACCCGCGTTGATGTCGGCGATGTCGGGTCGGGCAGGTGCTTCCGGCGTGAACGGTGTGCCGAGCGTGAGCTCACCGGGCGCGGTCCACAGTTCGTTGACTCCCTCGGCGCCCTCAGGGAATTCGAGGACACTGGCGACCGCTCCGGTCTCCCCGATGACGGTGACTCGGTTGCCGAGATTGTGGTTGGCGCCGGTGGTGGCGGTGATCGTCGCGGTGGCTCCGGATTCGAAGGCCACCAGCGCCGACGCGGAATCCTCGGTCTCGATGTGGTCACCGTGAAAGTTGGTGCGGATGAATCCGGTGACCGACACCGGAGTACCCATGAACCACTGCAGCAGATCGATCTGGTGGATCGCCTGCGTCATCAGCACGCCACCGCCGTCGGTGCGCCAGCTCCCCCGCCACGCGTCGGCGGCGTAGTAGTCGGTCGGCCGGTGCAGGATGACCGCCGCCTCACCGAGGACCGGCCGGCCCACGCTCCCGTCGTCGATCGCCGTCCGAATGCGTTGCGCGGCGGGCCAGAATCGGCGCTGGAACATCACCCCGAAGGTGACGCCGGCGCGCTCGGTCGCGGCGATCATCCGATCCGCTGCCGTCGGATCGACCGCGATCGGCTTCTCGCACAGGACGTGGATACCGTGGGCGGCGGCCTCCAGCACGACCGCCTCGTGCGTGGGATGCGGTGTGCACACCGTGCAGGCATCGAGGCCGAGGGCGAACATCTCGGCGGTCGAGGTGGCGGCGTGTTCGATGCCGTGGGTGTCGGCGAATGCCCGGGCCCGGTCCGGGTCGGTGTCGCAGCATGCGACGACCGTCACGTCGTCGAGCGCCTGCAGTGCCGCGACGTGATTGCGGGCGATCTTGCCGCAGCCGACGATACCGATGCGCAGCATGGGGTTCCCCTCCTCTGGATATGCGCTGATGGAATGTGGTGGAGTGCTCACGCGCCGACCGCGACGGAGGCCGCGGCGGCGTCGGTGATGGTGCGGGCGACGAGGGTCGCGGTGACCGTGGCGGCCTGCAATGAACCGCCGTCACCCCCGGCGTCGCCGACGGTGTGCACGCCGAGGCGCGGCGCCACCGAGCGCAGCGCGGTGAGCAGTTCGGTCTGCGGTTCGATGCCGTGCGAGATCACCAATTCGCCCGGGGCGTCGACCCAGCGGGTGCCGTCGGCATCACGGATCTCCACCCGGTCGGTGTCGACCCGGGTGATGATCGCCGACAGATAAGCGGTCAGTCCCGGACTGGCCGCCAGGCGAGGCAACATGACGATCTTCGCGCGTCGTCCGACGTCCTGGGCGATCTGCTCCTGCGGCGCGATCATCACGACCCGGGTTCCCTTGAGCAGCAGATCGTCTGCGACGGCCGCGGCCTCGCGGTCGGCGCCGAAAATGGTGATCGCCTCCGGGGCGTCATCCTCCGACGCGAGGAGATCGCGGATGTCGCAGACCCGGCGGGTCTGCGCGCCGGGCAGGTCGACCGAGGGACCGCGCCCGCCGGTGGCGAGCACGACCGCGTCGTGTCCGCGTCCGCGCAGCGTGTCGGCGCCGACCTCGATCCCGAGGTGGGTCCGCACGCTCAGGTCGTCGAGTTCCGCCCGATACCAGTCCAGGATGCGATGGTATTCGGGATATTCGTGGAGTCCGGCGGCGAGGGCGAAGTCGCCGCCGAGGTAGCTGCGTCGTTCGTAGAGGTCTACCGAATGCCCGGCTGCGGCGAGTTCTCGCGCCGTGGCCATCCCGGCGGGGCCGCCACCGATCACGGCGACCCGGATCTCCTCGTCCGACGAGGACTCGTCCTGTTCGGCCTCGCGTCCCACCCACGGGTTGACCGAGCACGGGACCGGACCGGCCGCCAGGCTGTCGATGCAGTAGTTGCAGGCGATGCAGGGCCGGTAGCGTCGCCCGGCCAGCGCCCGGGACGGGAAGTCGGGGTCGGCATGCAGTGTTCGGGCCAGGCTGACGAAATCGGCCCGGCCGGAACCGATGATCTCGTCGGCGATCTCGGGTGTGCTGATCCGCCCCGCCACGCCGACCGGGATGGCGAAGTCGCGGGCGTACTGCTCGGCGTAAGGCGCGAGCAACCCGCGATCCCATTCGCCGGGCTGGATGATCCATTGTCCGGCTTCGTAGTTGCCGGCGGAGACGTCGAGGAAGTCGAGGCGGTCGGTGTCGATGGCGTCGATCCGTGCCCGGGTGGTCGCCGCGTCGAGGCCGCCCTCGATGCCTTCGAAGGCCGAGAATCGCAGGCCCAGAGCGATTCCGGGCGTCCGGGTCGCTACGGCGTCGATGACGGCGTTGACGAACCGGGTCGGGTCGGCCCACCGGTCGGTGCGCTTGTTGTACGCGGGCGAGAGGAATTGGTGGATGAGGTAGCCGTGCCCGCCGTGCAGGGAGATGACGTCGACGCCGGCCTCCACACACCGTGCCGCGGCGTCGCCGAAGCACTCGATGATGTGCTCGATGTCGTCGTCGTCGAGTTGCGTGGGCATCTGCCCGCCGACCACCGCGCACGGGATGGGCGTGGGGGCCACGGGGGTGAAACCGCTGACCACACCCTGCGCGGTGCGGCCGCCGTGGTTGAGTTCCACCCCGAGCAGCGCGCCATGCCGGTGGACTACCCCGGACAGCTCGGTGAGTTTCGGGATCTGCGCGTCGTCGTCGACACCCATCTGCCGGATTCGGCCCTTGCCGTCGGCGCGCACATAGCTCGCCTCGGTGAAGACGAGGGCGGCGCCGCCGGCGGCGCGTCGTTCCAGGTAGTCGATGTAACGGTCGGTCAGCACACCGTCGGCGTCGCAGTAGTTTCGTTCCATCGGCGCGGAGACGAAACGGTTGCGTAACACGACGTTTCCGATGGCAAGAGGCTCGGCGAAGGATCGCAGGGCCGTCATGGTCATTCCTCTCAGGCTGCAGGGAGTCGGTCGATCAGGTGGTCGAGGTGTCCCCGCATGCGGGCGACGTCGGCATGCCGGCAGGTGAACAGATCGAAAGACGCGGCCGCCTGGGCCACCAGCATCTGCCCGCCGTCGAGCACCCGGCATCCGGATCTGCGGGCCGTCCAAATCAATTCGGTCTCGATGGGTCGATAGATGATGTCGGCCACCCATTGCGACGGGCGCAGGCGCCCCGTCGGGATCGGCAGCCCCGGGTGACCGACCATGCCGATCGGTGTCGCGTTGACGATGCCGTCGGCGGCCTCGATCGTCGGCGCCACCTGGTCGAGTCCGATCGCCCGGATGTCCGCCGGGACCGCGGCCGAGACCCGGGACACCAGGTCGGCGGCACGGTCCACGAGGACGTCGGCGATCGTCAGGTGCGCGACGCCGGCGTGCGCCAGCGCGAAGGCGACGGCCGATCCGGCGCCGCCCGCCCCGACGAGGGTCACCCGGCCCTTTGCCGCTCCAGGGAGACCCAGAGCCAGCGCCGTGCCGAACCCGGTGTGATCGGTGTTGTGGCCGAACAGCTTTCCGTCGACGACGATGACCGTGTTGACCGCGCCGAGCGCCCGGGCCTCGTCGCTGAGTTCGTCGAGCACCGTCATCACCGACTGCTTGAACGGATGGGTGATGTTGAATCCGTCGAATCCGTCGGCGACCGCGGCCAGCATGGCCGCACCCGGATCGGCGTCCTCGGCGAGTTCGATCAGCTCGTAGCGGTAGCCGACGAGACCGTGCTCATCCGCCTCGCGCATGTGCAGCGCCGGCGACAGAGAGGTGCCGATGTTGGCGCCGATCAATCCGATCCGAAGGGGGTGACCTGTGGTACTCACGGTGGCTCCTGATCAGGCGGCGTGTTCGACGAGACCGACCGAGGGCACCGGACTGGCGGCTCGCTTGCCCCGCCGCTTGCCCAGATCCACGGTTCGGGTGCGGTAGGTCTCCGGGCCGGTCAGCACGGCGACTGCGGACAGCACCGCGAACCCGAGGCACATCCAGGCAACCGGAACCCAGTTCGAGGTGTTACCCGAGGTGAGCGATTGCGCGATCGCCGGGGTGAAGCCCGCCGCCAGGAGTCCGAGCATCAGGCTGACCGCCAGGCCCGTGTAGCGCACCTTCGCGGGGAACTGCTCGGGGAAGTAGGCCGGATAGATACCGTTGGGCATCGCGTAGAAGATACCGATCGTCAGGATGCCGGCGATGAACACCCACATGACGTTTCCGGTGCCGATGGCGTGGAAGAACACGAACACGAGCCCACCCGCACCCAGCACACCGAACACGAACACCGGCTTACGACCGATCCGATCGGCCAACATCCCGTAGAGCGGCTGGGTCAGCACCGCGACGAAGTTCGCGGCCGCGATCGCCCACAGCATCGTCGCCTTGTGCATCCCGGCCACGTCGACGGCGTAGGCGAGGGCGAAAACGTTGACGATGGTGTTGATCATCGCGAAGGTGGCACTGAAGCTCACGCGGATCACGGTGCGCCAATGCGACCGGAGCACCGCCACCAACGGCACACCCGCGGTCTCCTCGTGTTCCATGATCTCCTCGAAGACCGTCGGCTCCTCGAGGCGACGACGCAACCAGAGGCCGATGCCCATCACGACGATCGACAACAGGAACGGAACCCGCCATCCCCAGCTGTACAGCGCCGAATCCGGGAGCGCGGCTACGGGAACGAAGACACAGCTGGAGATCACGATGCCGAACATGATGCCGCTCATGGTGAATGAGGTGAAGAAGGCCCTGCGGCGTTCCGGAGCGTGTTCGAGGGTCAGGGCCGACGATCCCGGCGATTCGCCGCCGGCCGACAGCCCCTGCAACAGCCGCAGGATCACGAGGATGACCGGCGCGGCCGCACCGATCATCGCGTAGGTGGGAAGACATCCGACGAGAACGGTGGACAGACCCATGGTCATCAGGCAGGCGATGAGGGTGTTCTTGCGGCCGTAGCGGTCACCGATGTGGCCCCACAGCACCGCGCCGAGAGGGCGCGCGATGTAGGCCACGCCGAGCGTGGCGATCGAGAGCAGGGTCGCGGTGCTGCCGCCCGCGAAGAAGACCTTCGGGAAGACCAGGGCGGCCGCCGAACCGTAGATGAAGAAGTCGTAGTACTCGAGGGTGCTCCCGACGAAGCCGGAGATGGCGGCACGGCGCGCGTTCGCGCTCGAGCCCTCCTCGGCTTTCGTGACTGACGTGGACATGTGGTTCCTTTCGCTCACCGCCGGCGCGTGGTGGTATGACGGCGCCCAATGACGTGACTGATAGTGACCGGCATCACACCGTTTTCCGACAAGACCAAGCGTGACACGGCCGACTAAGAAAGGTCCAACACGTAATTGGTCTCAGATAAAGACCAGATTGATCTTTATCTATACCGGGGTCGGCAGTATCTCTTCAGCCACCTCGAGGGCCACCCCGAGCGCCGCGCTCGGCTCCCCGCGACCCCAGGCGATCGCGTGATTCATGAAGACCGGGTCCCCGCTCAGGTGCACGACCACCGTTCCGGGCGGGGTGAGTCCGGCGATGGTCTCCGGCATGAGCGCCACCCCGACACCCGCCGCGACCAGCATCAGGATCATGTACGGGTCGGTGATCTCCTGGACCACGCGGGGTCGGAAGCCCGCGTCGAGACAGGCCTGGAACGCCACCTCCTGCAGCGCCGACCCGGCGTCGGCGGGCGTCGAGATGAAGTCCTGGTCGGCCATCTCGGCGAGGTCAATGCGGGCCCGGCCGGCAAAGGGGTGATCCTCGGGCACCACGACCCCGTAGGGTTCCCGGCGGATGAGCCGGGCGTTGACGCGCGAGGTGTCCACGGGGAGCCCGACGAAGGACAGGTCCATCGCGCCGTTCTCGATTTGGGTGACCGCATCGCCGGTCATCGTGCGCCCGACGAGGGTGAGCTCGATATCGGGGAAGCGTTGCCGCAGCGCTCGGGTCAGCGGCGGCAGCGCCAGGTGGTTGAGCACCCCGGTGAATCCGATGCGGAGATGGCCGTACACACCGCCTTCGGATGCACGGATGGCGTGGCGTGCCGTGCTCACACCGTCGAGCACCCGATAGGCGTGCGGGAGGAGCGCGTGCCCGGCCGCAGTGAGCGCGACACTGCGGGTGTTGCGCTCGAACAGCGGCACCCCGACGTCCTTTTCGAGTTTCCGGATCGTCTGACTCAGCGGCGACTGGGCCATGTGCAGACGCTCGGCGGCGCGACCGAAGTGCAGTTCCTCGGCAACGGCGACGAAGGCCTGAAGCCAGCGGATCTCCACGGCGACTCCCGAATGCCGGCGGTCTCCCCTCGCCAATGCGCGGGTCGACCGAATACAGTCTCGAACGGACACAAAGTATCAGAGATTGCGATCCAAATGCACATAGTTACTGTTTGTTGCGCTCTGAATGCCCAGGGAGGAAGCCCACAATGACCTATCCCTCGCACGCCACCGCACTGATCACCGGTGGAGCCAGCGGCATCGGCGCCGCATGCGCAAAGACCCTCGCGTCCGCCGGGGTCATGGTTGTCACCGCCGACATCAACGGCGGGGACGAACACCTCGATGTATCTGACCCCCAGGCTGTCGAAGGACTCCGAGATCGCTTGGGCCGCATCGACATCCTCGTCAACTGCGCCGGCGTGGTCGGCCCGTCGTCGCCGCTGGCCGAGACCTCTCTCGACGACTGGCACCGCACGTTCCGCATCAACGTCGACGGCACCTTCCTCATGTGTCGGGCGTTCGTTCCGGCGATGATCCGCGCGGGCTGGGGCCGTGTCGTGAACATGGCGAGCATCGCCGCCAAGGATGGCAACCCGAACCAGAGCGCCTATTCGGCGTCGAAGGCAGCGGTGATCGCGATGACCAAGTCACTGGGCAAGGAGATCGCGACCACCGGCGTACTCGTGAATGCCGTCGCTCCTGCAGCAGTAACGACGCCGATGAACGCGACGACCGACTCGGCAGTCCTCGAACGCTCTCAACGGTTGACGCCGATGCAACGAATGGGCGAGCCCGAGGAGGTGGCCGAGCTCGTCGCGTGGTTGTGTTCGAACTCGGTGAGCTTCTCGACGGGAGCCGTCTACGACATCAGCGGCGGGCGGGCGAGCTACTGAGGGGCTCCCGTGCACACGCCGAGACGACGAAGCTCTCGGGGTTGCCTGCCGGGGCGGTCACGAGAATGATCAACTCCTTGGAGACGCACCGACGGGGAGCAGGCGATGCCCGAGATCACCACAGCCGGAGTTCATCTACATTACGACAG
>NZ_BAHC01000210.1 GCF_000298195.1 Gordonia rhizosphera NBRC 16068
CAGGCTGCAAAACCGTCATCGGCGCCCGCCTCAAACAATCCGGCATGCACTGGAACATCCCCGGCGCCACCGGCATCATCGCCCTGCGATCCCTGCAAGCCAGCAACCGCTTCGACACCATCTGGACCCACCCACACAACCAGACCAACATCGCCTGACCAGCCTCACCGCGGCCGAACCCGGCCTACCGGCCAGTCACCTACAAATCTGACGCACACCC
>NZ_BAHC01000209.1 GCF_000298195.1 Gordonia rhizosphera NBRC 16068
GGATTCGTCGGGTGTTGTCGGACCCGTCTGCCAGTGTGGTGGTTGTGGAGCATCGTGATCGGTTGGCCCGTTGTGGTGTCGAGCTTGTGGAGGCGGCCCTGTCGGCGCAGGGGCGGCGGATCGTGGTGACCGACGAGGGCGAGACCGAGGACGATCTGGTGCGGGACAGGATCGAGGTCCTGACCTCGATGTGTGCCCGCCGCTACGGGCGCCGCGGTGCGCGCAACCGCGCGTTGCGGGCGGTCACCGCCACCAGGCACTCCGATACCGGGGTGCGGTGATGGCCGAGAAGTTCACGGTTCCCGACGGGTGGGTGGTGCAGGCCTACCAGTACGCCCTGGACCCGACGCCGGCGCAGAGCCCGGTGTTGGAGTCACACGCGGGCGGGGCGAGGTTCGCGTACAACACGATGCTGGCCGCGGTGACAGCCAATCTGTCCCAACGCGACGCCGAACGCTCCTACGGGATCGCCACCGAGGATCTCACGCCGCGGATGTCGTGGTCGTTCCAGTCGCTGCGTAACGACTTCAACCACCGCAAACACCAGGTGGCGGTGCGTGAGGACGGGACGCCGTGGTGGGGTGAGAACTCCAAGGAGGTGTATGCGAACGCCTGTCAGAACCTCGCGGCAGGGTTGAAGAATTGGGACGACTCCCGCACAGGCAGGCGTCAAGGTCCTCGGGTCGGGTTTCCGTCGTTCAAGTCCAAGCGCTCGACCAAGAAGTTCGCGTTCACCACCGGCACGATCAGAGTCGAGGCCGACCGTCATCACGTGACTCTGCCTCGGGTGGGGACGGTGCGGGTGCACGAGTCGACCCGCAAACTCGCCCGACGACTCGAACACGCCACCGCGCGGGTACTCAAGGCGACCGTGCGGTTCGCACGCGGCCGCTGGCTGGTGAGCTTCACCTGCGTCGTGCAACGCGCGCCGCAACGCCCCGCCCACGTCAAGCGGGTCGCGTCGGTGGTCGGTGTCGATGTCGGCGTGAACGACCTGGTGGTCGCGGCCACCCCGGAAGGCCGAGAGGTTCTGCGGGTGCGCGCTTCGCGAGAGTTCGCGCACGCCTCGGCGAAGTTGCGGGCGCTGGCGCGTAAGGCGGCCCGCCAGCACGGTCGGTGGGACACGGCGACCAAGACCCGGCGCGAACCATCGGCCGGATGGCTACGCACGCAGCAGGCCATCGCGAAACAACATGTGCGGGTGGGCAATCTGCGTCGCGACCGACTGCACAAGCTGACCACCGAGTTGGCGCAGTCGTTCGAGGTGATCGGTACCGAGACCCTTGCGGTGAAGAACATGATGGCCGCGGGCGGTACCGGCAAGAAAGGGCTGAACCGTTCCATAGCCGATGCCGGACTGGGTGAATTGTCCCGCCAGCTCGACTACAAAACCCGCTGGTACAAGTCGGTGCGTGTGCAGGCTGACCGGTGGTACCCGAGTTCGAAGACGTGTTCTGGCTGCGGCTGCGTGAAAACCAAACTGAGCCTGGCAGAACGCCTCTACGTCTGCGACAACAACGACTGCGGGTTGCAGATCGATCGTGATCTCAACGCCGCGATCAACCTCGCGCGCATGGCGCGGGCGGAGCACAGTGCGTGCTTCGATACTGGTGGAGCCGACCGTAAGACGACCGCCCCGGCGGCGCCGGTGGCTGCGAAACCTGAATCCAGCAATGGAAGCGCCTCACCGCAAGGCGAGGCTGCCTAATGGAACAGAGCACGCTCACGCTTGCTCACCAGGAGGCAACGGATCGGGCAGCAGTAGGCGCTCGGGTCTTTTCGTCGGGCGATAGGGTGATCTCGATACGGCTCCTCGGCTGGCGCCTCGGGGCCTACTCGATCAGCGGGAATGGGCCTGGGTGGGGTGATCTCGATACGGCTCCTCGGCTGGCGCCTCGGGGCCTTCTCGATCAGCGGGGGAGGCTCCTCGGCTGGCGCCTCGGGGCCTGCTCGATCATCGGGGGAGGAGTGTCTCGGTGCCTATTCGGAGCTGACGGCGCCGGGGTAGGTGGCTCGACGTGCGGCGTGGACGGGGCAGTAGTGCATCGGGTTGTCGCGCTCGGCTTCCGGGGGAAGATTGCGCTTGGGCGTCTGGACCAACGGTGCGTCCATGGCGACGCGGCCGTCCACGCGGTCCCAGGCGTCGCGGGGACGTGGGTGGCGCAGGTAGCGTTTCGGTGTCAGGCGGTGCATCACCAGGTTGACACCTCGGCCCAACAGGCGGAATCGTCGTTCATCCCGTTCGCTCCAGGGCAGCCCCAGTATCTCGCGGACGGGTTCGTCGTAGAAGCCGGTGGTCAACCAGGTGAAGAAGCGCTGGTTGGTCGGTGCCATGAAGCGGAACCAGATCGGCTTCGGGATGAACCGCAGGAACGGCGGGGGTGGGAGCTGCTCGATGTCGAGCACCGCCCGTACCGCGAGATGGTCTCGAAGGACGTTGCGGCACATGTGGTCCCAGTACTCGAGGAAGTCCTCGTAGGTGTCGGGGACCGGGCGCATCGAGACCCCGTACATCGCGTACCAGGTCTTGGACTCCTCGAACAGCTGCCGTTTCTGGTCCTCGGTGAGCCAGGGTCCGAAACGTTCGCAGAGCCGGACGTTGCCGTACCAGAACGTGGCGTGCGCCCAGTAGAAGACATCGGGGTCCAGCGCGTGGTACCGCGACCCATCCTCCATGCGGCCCTTGATGTTCCGGTGGTAGTCGCGGACCTCGTGGCCGGTGGTGGTGCCCGTGGAGATGGTGTCGAACACGACCCCGCTGATGGGGTAGAGCGAACGCATCAAGCGCTGCCAGCGCTCACCGAAGAAGTCGGAGTGCTCCCACACGGCCGCACCGAGTTTCGGATGCATGTTCTGCATCGAACCGGCCCACAGGCCCTGGAACATCCCCGTCCATGTGCCCCAGATCTGCCAGGTCAGCGAGTCGGGTCCGAGGGGTGGGTAATCGTCGGATCGGGGTGTCGTGTGGTCGTTCGGTGCGGTGGTCGCCACCTCGTCTGGGTTCTCCAGAACCTCGGTCATGAGACGAAATACTAGATTCGTCTCACTCGAGGTGTCAACGGGCGTTGTCAGTAATCGAGGTCGGCGGGGAATCCGGGTCGCGCGGGTGGGTCCGGTCAGCGAAGTCGGAACCGCACCGGCCGGCCTGCGACGAGTTGGGCGGCGTGGTCGATGGCTCGCGGCGTGAGCACCGCGACGACTGGATAGCCGCCGGTGACGGGGTGGTCGGCGAGGAAGATCACCGGGCGCCCGCTCGGCGGGATCTGCACCGCCCCGTGCGGAATGCCCTCCGACGCCAACTCCTCGACGTCGGAGCGGTGGACGACGAGCGCATCGTCGGCCTCGGACGGGCGGTCCAGCCGAACCCCGACGCGGTTGCTCTGCGGGCTCACCACCCACACCCCGCGGATAAGGTCCTCGGGAATCTCCAGGTGTCCGTGACGCGGACCGGTGGCGGCGTAGAGCACGACGACGCTCTGTTCGGCGGTGTCCACCGGCGCGGTGGTGACCACCGGCCACGGCGCGCCGAGCCGGCCCACCGGCAGGTCGGTGCCGACGCGCAAAGGCTCGGGGCCGAGGCCGGAGAGGGTGTCGGTCGACCGGGAACCCAGCACCGGTGCGATGTCGATACCGCCGCGGACCGCGACGTAGTTGCGGCACCCCGACGTCGGCACGTCGAGGGACAGCTCGTCCCCGCTGCGCAGGGTGAGCGCGGCATGGGCGCCGACCGGTCGGTCGTCGACACGCACCTCTGCCGACGCGCCCGTCACCGCGATCAGCAGTGTGCCGTGGGCGCGAATCCGCAAGCGGCCCAACGTGGTCTCGATGACCGCGGCGGATTCGGGGTTCCCCACGAGCCGGTTGGCCAGCCGCAACGACGACCGGTCCGCGCCGCCGGAGTGCGGCACCCCGAGGTGCGCGTATCCGGGACGCCCCAGATCCTGGACGGTGGCGAGCGGACCGGGCTCGATGATGGTGATCGACCTCATGACGGATCCGGCCCGGGATCGGCGGGGATGAAACGCACGAGCCGACCGGGCTCGAGAAGCGCAGGGGGATCGGACCGTTCGTCCCATACGGTCGTCACGGTGTGTCCCAACAGGTGCCACCCGCCGGGGCTCTCCCGCGGATAGACGGCGCTGTAACCGGCCGCGATCGCCACCGCGCCGACCGGGACCCGGGTGCGCGACTCCGCGCGGCGACCGATCTCCCGGAACATGTGGTCGGGGTCATCGTGCGGGACGAGATAGCCGAAACCCGGTGCGAAACCCATGAACTGCACCCGCCACACGGTCTCCTGATGGATGCCGACGACATGGTCCTCGTCGACGCCCAGCAGCGCGGCGACATCCGCCAGATCCGGGCCGTCGTAGACGACCGGGATGCTGACCACGTCGGCGCTGTCGTCGGCGGGCGCGTCCTCGAGCGCGAGCCGCCCCGCGCGCAACGCGCGATGGATACCGAGGATGTCGATTCCGCGGCCGTGTTCGGCCTGCACGAGCAGTGTGTGCGCGCTCGCGATCACGTCGGTCACGTGGGGAAGCGCGCCCGCCTCGACGGCGCGCCACACCGCGGCGGCGGCCTCGGAGACCGCGGCAGCGGGGGCCGAATCCGTTGCGAAGTCGAGCAGTACCGCGTCGGCTCCGGCGGGCAACTCTCGCATAACCCGAACTTACTCGTGCACCTGTAACGGGTGGCGGTGCCGAATCACGCAATACCGGCGAACCGCGGTGGCAGGATGATCGCCGGAGGAGGTGGCGATGCGCGAGATCGTGGTGTGCGGCGAGGCGCTTGTGGACGTGGTGCAGGCATCGTCGACGACGGTGACCGCGGGCCGCCTGCCGCCGCTACAGCCGGCCCTCGGCGGCGGCCCGTTCAACGTCGCGGTGACGCTTGGGCGCCTCGGCGGCGCGGTGTCGATGTGTACTGCGGTGTCCACCGACACCTACGGGGACGCGATCATCGCTGCGCTGCAGGCGAGCGGCGTGGGGACCACGCTGGTCCAGCGTCGCCCGGAGCCGACATCGCTGGCCTTGGCGCTGATCGGCGCCGACGGCGCGGCGCACTACTCGTTCTACATCGAGGGCACCGCTGACCGGCTCGTCGGCGACCCCGGGCCATTCGCGCCGACCGTGTCGGCGGTGTGTTTCGGCACGCTGTCACTGGTGCTGGAACCCGGCGCGACGGTCTACGAGTCGGTGCTGCGACGATGCCATGACGAGGGCCGGCTGGTGGCCCTGGACCCCAACATCCGCCCGTCGGTCATCGCCGACCACGACGCTTATCGTCGTCGTTTCGCGTCCTGGATGGACGCCGTCGACATCGTCAAACTCTCCGACGAGGACGCTGAGTGGCTCAGTATCGGGCCGGACGGCAGCACGGTCGCCGACTGGCTGGCAGCGGGAGTCACCGCGGTCATCAGAACCGCGGGCCCCGACGGCATCACCGTCGACACCGCAGACTTCTCGAGTGTGGTGCCGGCGGTCACGACGCCGGTTGTCGACACCATCGGGGCCGGCGACAGCGTGCTGGGCGGTGTGCTCCGTCACCTCGACCGGATCGGGGCGTTGGCGCCGGCGGCGGTCGCCCGGCTGTCGCGGGAACAGTGGACGGCAACCGTCGAATTCGCAGGTCAGGTCGCTGCGATCACGGTGTCGCGGCCGGGGGCGGACCCTCCGTGGGCGAGCGAGCTGATAAGCGACTAGGTTGTTTACTGACAGGATCCTTACCTGGGTCCAAATGTGAACAACTCCGACCTGAGTAAAGGGGTTCGTGTGTCTGCTGAAACAGTCCCAGCTGACCAAACATCCGATACTGCCTCAGCGACATTCAACTACCCCGGTGGTCAGCTGGAGCTCCCGATCCTGAAGGCCACCGAAGGCTCCGATTCCGTCGGTCTGGGCAAGTTCCTGGCCGAAACGGGACTGACCACCTTCGACGGCGGGTTCGTCAACACGGCATCGACCAAGTCCGCCATCACCTACATCGACGGTGACGCCGGCATCCTGCGCTACCGGGGCATCCCGATCGAGCAGCTCGCGGAGAAGTCGACCTTCATCGAGGTCAGCTACCTGCTGATCTACGGCGAGCTGCCGACTCCGACCCAGCTCGACGAATTCACCGACAAGGTCCGTCGGCACACGCTGCTGCACGAGGATCTGAAGCGGTTCTTCGACGGCTTCCCGCGCAACGCGCACCCGATGCCGGTGCTGTCCAGTGCGGTCAACGCGCTCTCGGCGTACTACCAGGACTCGCTCGACCCCAAGGACGACGAGCAGGTGGAACTGTCGACCATCCGTCTGCTGGCCAAGCTGCCGACGATCGCGGCCTACGCCTACAAGAAGTCGGTCGGACAGCCGTTCCTCTACCCCGACAATTCGCTCACGCTGGTCGAGAACTTCCTGCGGATGACCTTCGGGTTCCCGGCCGAGCCCTACGAGGTCAACCCCGAGGTCGCCAAGGCCCTCGACATGCTGTTCATCCTGCATGCCGACCACGAGCAGAACTGCTCCACCTCGACGGTGCGTCTCGTCGGGTCGTCACAGGCGAACCTGTTCACCTCGATCTCCGGCGGCATCAACGCACTCTGGGGGCCGCTGCACGGTGGCGCCAACCAGGCGGTGCTCGAGATGCTCGACGACATCAAGAACTCCGGCGGCGACACCAAGGCCTTCATGAACAAGGTCAAGAACAAAGAAGACGGTGTGAAGCTGATGGGCTTCGGTCACCGCGTCTACAAGAACTACGATCCGCGTGCCGCGATCGTCAAGAAGACCGCCGACACCATCCTGGAATCGCTTGGCGTGCAGGACGATCTACTCGACATCGCGAAGGGCCTCGAGGAGGTCGCCCTCAGCGACGACTACTTCGTCTCCCGCCGCCTGTACCCGAACGTCGACTTCTACACCGGCGTGATCTACCGGGCGATGGGCTTCCCGACGCGCATGTTCACCGTGCTGTTCGCCCTCGGACGACTGCCCGGTTGGATCGCGCACTGGCGCGAGATGCACGAGGACCCGACCACCAAGATCGGCCGCCCGCGTCAGCTGTACACCGGCTACACCGAACGCGACTACGTCGACCTCAGCAAGCGCTGACGCCCGATCGTAGTCTGACATCGACCGACGACTCAAAGGAGAGTCCCGTTGACCAGTGCCGACAAGCCCGAAGTCGAGTTTCCCGAAGGTCCAGCTCCCACCGAACTGGAGATCAAGGACCTCATCGTCGGCGACGGTGACCAGGCGCAGCGCGGTGGGATGGTCGACGTGCACTACGTCGGCGTCGAATACGACACCGGCGAGGAGTTCGACTCCTCGTGGGATCGTGGGCAGTCGGCCAACTTCCCGCTCAACCGGCTCATTCCCGGCTGGCAGGAAGGCATCCCCGGCATGAAGGTGGGCGGGCGCCGTCAGCTGACCGTGCCGCCGCAGCTGGCCTACGGACCGGCCGGTGCCGGACATCGGCTGTCGGGCAAGACCCTGGTGTTCGTCATCGACCTGCTGGGTGTGGGGTAGCAGACGGCACCCGCGCTTGTCTGGCTCCGGCGTGACCTGCGCCTGAGCGATCTCCCGCTGCTGTCCCGGGCGCAGGCCGATGCCGACGGCGTGCTGGTGTGTTTTGTTGCGGATCCGCGGCTCGAGAGGTCGTCGGGCCCACGACGATTGAGCTTTCTGTACGAGTCGCTGCGTGAGCTCGACGAAAAACTCGCCGGTCGGTTGCTGGTGGTGCGTGGCCGCCCCGAATCCGAGATCCCGCGGCTGGCGAACGCCGCCGACGCCGTCTCCGTGCACGTGAGTGCGGATTTCTCGCCGTTCGGCCGACTCCGCGACGCAGAGGTCGCCGCCGCGCTCGGCGACATCCCGTTGCGCGCCACCGGTTCTCCGTATCTCGTGTCGCCGGGACGCATCACCAAGGGCGACGGCGAACCCTACCGGGTGTTCACCCCCTTTTTCCGGCGGTGGCGTGAGCACGGATGGCGTGCCCCGGCCTCGTCGACGCTGTCGACCGCAGATCTCGTCGACCCCACCGACCTACGACGATCCGGTCGGATCCGGGTGCCGGCCGCCCGCGCCAAGGTCCCGATCCGCGCCGGCGAGGACGCGGCCCGGCAGCGCTGGGCCGAGTTCGTCGGCGACGGCCTCGACAAGTACGCCACCGATCGTGATCGGCCCGATCGCGATGGCAGCAGCCGGATGTCGGCCTATCTGAAGTTCGGCAACATCCACCCCCGGACGATGGCCGCCGACCTGGACGGATCACCCGGTGCCCAGGCCTACCTCCGCGAACTCGCCTTCCGCGACTTCTACGCCCACGTGCTGCACCACTGGCCGGACAGCCTGTGGCACAACTGGAATCGGCAGTTCGACGACATCGAGCTCGACACCGATGACGCGGCCCGGAGGCGTTTCGAGGCGTGGAAGACCGGTCGCACCGGCTTCCCGATCGTCGACGCGGGGATGCGGCAACTCGCCGAGACCGGCTTCATGCACAACCGCGTCCGGATGATCACCGCGTCGTTCCTGGTCAAGGACCTCCACCTGCCGTGGTGGTGGGGAGCGCGGTGGTTCCTCGACCAGCTTGTCGACGGTGACGTGGCGTCCAATCAGCATGGCTGGCAGTGGGCTGCGGGCACCGGAACCGATGCGGCGCCGTACTTCCGGGTGTTCAACCCGACCGCGCAGGCCGAGAAATTCGACCCCGACGGCAGCTACGTGCGGCGCTGGGTGCCCGAGATCGACACGGACGCCTACCCGGCGCCGATCATCGATCACAAGACCGAGCGCGAAGAGGCGCTGCGCCGGTATCGGGCGCTGTAGCGCTGCACCGGGGTCGGCCGCTCAGCGCACCAACCGCAACGCTTCTGACCATCTCATCCGCGTGCCGGTCCGCAGGATGGAGCGCTGGTAGATGCGGGCGGCAAGCCAGGTCGCGCCCGCACACGCCGCGACCATCAACGCGAACGTTCCGATCACCTGCATCGCGTAGGTGTCGCCGGTGGCGATCCGGATCGGCATCAGCGAGGCACTGAACGGCGGAATCCACGTGAGTACTTCGACGAACCGGGAGTCCAGTGCCTGGACACCGAAGATCCCCGCGTACATCACTGCCGCCGCCAAGATGCTGAGCGGTGCCGAGCTGGCGCCGAGTTCCTCCTGACGCGACACGAGCGCCCCGGTCGCCGCGTACAGCGTCGCGAAGAACAGGAAGCCGAGGAGGAACCAGGCGATGACCGCGGCGAACATGCCGACAGCGGCCCCGGGAATGGTCAGCAACCCGGTGACCTTGCCGGCGATGATCGCGGTCGCACCGAGTAACAACACCTGTGCCAGCGCGATGGCGCCGATGCCGATGATCTTGCCCCACAACAGATGCAGCGGTTTGATAGTCGACAACAACAGCTCCACCACCCGCGAGGTCTTCTCCTCGACGACACCGACCGACACCATCGAACCACCCATGATGATCGCCGTGACCAGCACGACGGTGCCGACCACGGCGATGACGATGCGTTGTGTCTCATCGGGTTTGACAGGTGTGGTGCTTTCTACGGTGATCTGCGCGTGCGGCAGCGTCGCTGGATCGACCCCCTGTGCGACCAGTGCCCGCGACACCGCCACCTGCTCGACCGATGAACGCAGCACGCCCTCGAGGGTCGGGTCGAGTCCGTTCTTGGCGATCGCGACATAGCTGTCCGCTGACGTACCGGGAACCAGCGCCGCCGCCAGGTCACCGTTGGCGATCTGTGCGCGGGCGTCGTCGGCCGACGCGATGGTCACGACCGTCACCGAGGTGCCGGTCGCGGCGCCGACCGTCTCGATGGTCTGCGAGAGCGTGGCGTCGGCTCCGACCACACCGACACGGGTGACACTGCTGCCGCCGGTCAGCGCCGCCAACACGATCGCGCCGACAATGATGACCACCATCAACAGTCCGGTGCTGATCAGAAACGATCTGGTTTTCGCGCGGGTGACGACCTCCCGTTCGGCCACCAGCCAGATCGCCCGCGCCGCGGTCGCCTCGGGGGCGGGGGAGTTCATGTCGTCACGACCTCTCGGAACAGCTCGGTCAGCGAGGGTGCCGACGTCGCGAATCGGTGCACCGGCCCGACCCGCAGCGCGGCGGCCAGAATGGCCTGGTCGTCGGCGATGGCGGGATCGATGAGCAACTCCGTGGCGGCGGTTTCGGCGTGGTGGTCAACGGCCAGCACACCGGTGAGTCCCTCAGCCCACCGGGTGTCCGCGGGCGGGCCGACGACCTCCAGCGTCACACCGTTGCGGGAGCGCAATTCGTCGACACCTCCGAGCGCGCGCATCTGCCCGCGCACGACGATCCCGACGCGATCGCACAGACTCTCCACGAGCGCGAGCTGATGCGAGGAGAAGATCACTGGGATGCCCTCGACCGCCTTCTCTCTCAGAACTTCGCTCATGACGTCGACGGCGACGGGGTCGAGGCCGGCGAAGGGCTCGTCGAGGACCAGCACCGTGGGGTCGTGGATGAGCGCCGCGGCGAGCTGCACCCGTTGCTGGTTGCCGAGGCTCAGGTCCTCCACGTTCGATGAGATGCGTTCCTCTACCCCGAGCCGTGCTGTCCAGCGGTGCATGCTGTCGTGCGCTGCCTGCGGGCTCATCCCGTGTAAGCGGGCCAGGAACACCAACTGTTCGCCGACCTTCATCCGCGGGTACAGGCCGCGCTCCTCGGGCATGTACCCGATCCGCCGGCGGGTCTGCAAGTCGATCCGATGGTCGCCGAGACTCACCCGGCCGGCATCGGCAGCCAGAACACCGAGGATGATGCGCATCGTCGTCGATTTGCCGGCGCCGTTGCTGCCCACGAAACCGAAGATCTCACCCGGTTCGACCTGAAAGCTCATGTCCTGTAGGGCGACCACATCGCCGTAGCGCTTGTGGAGACCGTCGATGATCAACGGGGCGCTCGTCGCGGCACTCACTTCTCCGAGTGTTGGGAAATCCGCCAATGCTGTCAAGCGCTACCCTTCAAGAGCTCCGCGACGTTCCGGGCGGCCTCGCGGCCGGCACGGTTGGCGCCGATCGTGGACGCAGATGGCCCGTAGCCGATGAGCTGCACCCGCTCATCGGCGGCGACGGTCGTCGCGAGCCGTCCGGTCATGGTGATCCCGCCGCCCGGGCCGCGTAGCCGCAGCGGCGCGAGATGATCGATGGCGCTGCGGAATCCGGTGTTCCAGAAGATGACGTCGACATCGAGCGTCGTGGTGCCGGGTCCGTCGAGACCGCAGTCCCAGCACACACCGTTCTCGGTGATTCGGGTGAACATCGGTCGCCACTCGAGGATGCCGTCGTCCATTGCGGCCGCGATCGTCGGGGTGAGCGCCAGACCCGTCACCGACACCACCGACGTCGGCGGCAGCCCGGCCCGGACACGGTCCTCCACCCGTGCGACCGCCGCCCGTCCCTTCTCGGGGTCGAACGGCTGCGGGTCGAACACCGGTCGGGTACGGGAGCACCAGAACGTCTGCACATCCTTTGCGCGTCTGGCGATCTCGATGAGCAGCTGCACTGCCGAGATGCCCGCACCCACCACCAGCACCCGTTGACCGGCGAATTCGCCGGGGCCGAGGTAGTCGCGGGTGTGCAGCTGCCGGCCCCGGAAGTCGGCGATGCCGGGGACGTGAGGGACGAACGGCCGCTCCCAGGTGCCGGTCGCATTGATGATCGTGCGGGTCGTCACGGTCGTACCGTCGCCGAGTCGCGCCGCGAACCCGTCGCCGGCGTAGGAGACCGCGGTGACATCGACCGGGCGGTGCACCCGCAGGCCGAAGCGCTTCTCGTACTTGCCGAAGTACTCGGGCACCGCACTCGCGGCAGCGACCACTCCGGAGTCGTGGCCGAGCGCCTCGACCAGTCCGTACTCGGGCAGGTCGTGGACGTGGTTGGTGCCGTCGAGGGTCAGCGTGGGCCACCGGAACTGCCAGGCGCCGCCGGGACCGGGCGCGTGATCGAGTAGTTGATAGCGGTCACCGAGGGAGAATCGCTGCAGGAAGTAGGCCGCCGACAACCCGGCCTGGCCGCCGCCGATCACCAGGACGTCACAGTCGGACCGAGGGGCATCCACGACTGCACAGTCTCCCATCTCGGTAGGCTTCGCCACATGATCCACTCAACTACAGACGGCGCCGTGGTCACGATCGAACTCGACCGGGCCGACAAACGCAACGCCCTCGACGAGCAGATGCTCTCCGGTTTGGCGGATGCGTTCGCCGCGGTGGTGGACTCCGGGGCGCGGGCCGTCGTGTTGACGGGTCGCGGTTCGGTCTTCTGTGCGGGCGCCGACCTGTCCGGGCCGGTCTATGACCCCGGCTTCCTCGAGGCGCTCGTCGCGACGATGCGGCAGATCGAGGAGACCCCCGTGCCGGTGATCGCCGCGCTCAACGGGTCCGCGCTCGGCGGCGGTTTGCAGCTGGCCATGGCGGCCGACCTGCGGGTCATGGCGCCGGATGCCATCGCGTCCATACCTGCTGCGAAACTCGGTGTGGCCGTGGACGAGTGGACGATCCGGCGGCTGGTCTCGCTGGTCGGCTCCGGGCAGGCGCGCGGCATGCTGATCGGATGCGATCCGCTGACCGCCGATCGTGCCCACGCGCTCGGATTCGCCAACCGCATCGGCGATCTCGCCGACGCGCAACACTGGGCGGCCACCATCGCCGACCTCGCGCCGCTGACGCTGCAGCACTACAAGATGGTGCTCAACGGCGACGGGGCCCGTGACGAACCCGCAGCGGCACACGTCGAGGCCATGATGCGGGCCTGGGAGAGTGACGACCTGGCCGAGGGGCGTGCGGCCCGGGAGGAGAAGCGCGCACCGCGATTTGCCGGTTCGTGACGGCGGTTCGATTCCACCGGCCCGCCGGTTGTGGGCGAAATGACCGATTATTGTTGGGATGCAGACGATTCGGCCTTAACGCGGGGAACATCAACATCACACACCCCCGAAACGTAGCACTCTTAGCCTTCTCGCCGGACAGTGACTATTCTCGGGAGGCTTGATGACCGACGACAGTGGACATCACCATCACAATCTCCACGACCTAGAGCAGGTCGCGGAGGGTGTCGGTGAGATCGAGAACGCCGAACACAGCATCATCGCGACCGGTGCGCAGGCCGCGATGGCGCGGGAGACACTCGAGGACTACACACTCCGGTTTGCTCCACGCAGTTACCGCAAGTGGGGTCCCGGCGTCGTCGCCATCTCGGCCCTCGGCGGCATCGCCTACCTCGCCGATTTCGCGATCGGTGCCAACATCGGCATCGCCAACGGCACCGGCAACGCGCTGATCGGTATCGGCTTCTTCGCGATCGTGATCGTCTTGACGGGCTATCCGCTGGCGTACTACGCGGCGCGCTACAACATCGACCTCGACCTCATCACGCGCGGAAGCGGATTCGGCTATTACGGCTCGGTGCTGACCAACGTGATCTTTGCGTCATTCACGTTCATCTTCTTCGCCCTCGAGGGCTCGATCATGGCGCAGGGCCTCGAACTCGGATTGCACATACCGCTGTGGCTGGGCTATCTGACCTCGTCGGTGCTGATCATCCCGTTGGTCATCTACGGCATGAACACGCTGGCGAAACTGCAGGTGTGGACCACGCCGTTGTGGCTGGTCATGATGGTGCTGCCGTTTGCCTACCTGGTGATCAGTCACCCGTCGGCGATCGGTGACTTCTTCGCGTTCAGCGGCGTCGACACCGCGACCGGTGAACCGTTGAACCAGGGGGTGAGTTTCGCCGGAAGCATGCTCGCCGCGGGCGTGTGCCTGTCGTTGATCGCGCAGATCGCCGAGCAGATCGACTACTTGCGATTCATGCCGCCGCGGACCCCGGAGAACTCACGGAAGTGGTGGGTCGCGACGCTCACCGCCGGTCCGGGGTGGGTCTTCTTCGGTGCGGTCAAGCAGATTGTCGGTCTGTTCCTGGCGGTCTACCTCATCGGCATCTCCATCGACAACGCGGGGATCGCCAACCAGCCTGTGCATCAGTTCGTGGAGATCTACCAGGACTTCCTGCCGCACTGGCTGGCGCTGACGCTCGCGGTGATCCTGGTGGTGATCAGCCAGATCAAGATCAACGTCACCAACGCCTACTCCGGGTCACTGGCGTGGACCAACAGCTTCACGCGTGTCACCAAGACCTATCCGGGCCGCCTGGTGTTCCTGGTGTTCAACGTCGCCATCGCCATCGTGCTGATGGAGGCCGACATGTTCAGCTTCCTCAACAACCTGCTGAACTTCTACGCCAACTGCGGTATCGCCTGGATCGTCGCCGTCGCCTCCGACATCGCGATCAACAAGTACCTGCTGGGGATCTCGCCGAAGGAGCCGGAGTTCCGGCGCGGCATGCTCTACAGCATCAACCCGGTCGGCTTCGTCTCGGTCATCGTGGCCGCCGGCGCGTCGATCCTGGTGTACTTCCATGTCTTCGGCGACACGATCCAGCCGTACTCGCCGCTCGTGGCGCTGGTGCTGGCCCTCGTCCTGCCGCCGATCCTCGCGGTCGCGACCAAGGGCAAGTACTACCTGCGCCGCACCGACGACGGCATCGACCTCCCGATGTACGACGATCACGGCAACCCGACCGACACGCGTCTGACCTGTTGCGTCACCGGCATCGATTTCGAGCGCCCGGACATGATCGCCTCGGCGGTGCCCGGCCCGAACGGGGAGAAGCAGTACATCTCCTCGCTCGCGTTGTCGTGCGACAAGACCGGCGAACACGTACTGCCCGAGCAGAAGTAGTCATTCATTCAGACCGATTGCGGTGGATCGGGCCGACGTGCTCAGAGTGCGCGGCCCGATCCACCGTTGCGTTCTGTAATCAGTTGCGCAACAAACCAGATCGTGGCCACACGTGATCCCGGGTGATGGCGGTCAGTCCTCGACGACGTAGCTCATGAGCGCATTCACCACGGCCTCGATGATCTTGGCGACGACCATATCGTCGGCGGTGCTCAGATAGGTCAGCGTGATCGTGTTGGTGGCGGCGATGATGACCGGGCTGAGCTCGGAGACGGGTTCGGACCAGCGCACACCGGCTCGGTCGGCGGCGATCTCCATCCCTCGGGCGGCGACCTCGTAGAGGCGCTCGAACATTCGCTTACCGACTTCCTGGAGTTCGGCGTGGTTGTGGGCGTAGATGCCGAGGGAGAGGGTCGCCTGCATCCGTCCGGGGTCGGTCTTGAGGAGGGCGTAGAAGGCCTCGAAGTTGTCTTGGGTGGTCTTGCGCATCGCTTCGAGGCCGGCGCCGTGGTCACCGGAGACCATCGGCAGGATCGCGTCGAGCATCTGGTGGGTGCCCGACGGCACCGCGGTGTCCATGACGGCACACAGCAGGGCGGTGCGACTGTCGAAGGCGTAGTGGAAACTCGCCAGTGGCATTTTGGCGTGCGCGCAGATGCGCCGGGTGGTCGCGCCCTCGACACCGTGATCGGCGATCACGCGGTAGGCGGCTTCGATGAGCGCGGCGCGGCGCTGGTCGACGGACATTCGTGGCAACGAGGGTCACCCCCTTGTGTGAGCTTCACATGCGTGTAAACGTGCTTGCCGAAGCCTATCAGCGACCCCGGGAGCTAGGCTGGCAGCGTGACCTCGACGATCGGTAGGAATGGTGTCGAGCTGGCCCAGCGTGCGGCGTCCTCGTTGTCGTCGCGGGGAATTGCAGCCTCGCACGCGGTGACCACGCAGCTGGCCCGGGTCGGTATGCCGTCGGCTCGTGCGCTCGGCGCGGCGGTAGAGGATATCCGGCGGCGGACCGCCGGGTCGTTGCACCTGCGCGACGGCTTCTTCCACAACCACGACGAGCCGTCGGCCCCCGCGGTCGACGCCGACATGCGCGTGGTCCTCGACATGGCCCGCAATCCCGGACATCCGCGGCGGCCCGTCCCGGTGTGGACGCCCCGATTCGACGAGGCGCCAGGCGATCTGCGGGTGACCTGGCTCGGGCATGCCTCGGCGCTGGTCGAGCTCGACGGTGTGCGGATCCTGACCGATCCGGTGTTCGGCCGGCGCTGTTCCCCGTCGCAGCTGGTGGGCCCGGCCCGGATGCACCGCTCACCGGTCGCCGTCGCCGACCTCCCGCCGCTCGACGTGGTGCTCATCAGCCATGACCACTACGACCACCTCGACATGGGCACCGTCCTCGCGCTGGCGGCCGCGCAGCCGCAGGTACGGTTCGTCGCACCCGTCGGCGTCGGCGCGCACCTGCACACCTGGGGCGTCGGGCTCGACCGCATCGTCGAGGCCGACTGGTGGAATGCCGTCACGGTGACCTGCGGTACGACCGAGATCACCTTCACCTGCACTCCGGCCCGGCACTTCTCCGGGCGGTGGTTGACCCGCAACCTCACCCAGTGGGCGAGCTGGTCGGTCGCCGGGCCGACTCACAGATTCTTCTTCTCCGGGGACACCGGTTTCTCGGAACATTTCGAGGAGGTCGGTGCGCGCCTCGGTCCGTTCGATCTGACCCTCATCGCCGTCGGCGCCTACGACCCGCTGTGGCCCGACGTGCACGTCGATCCGGAGGAAGCGGTGACCATTCACCGGATGCTGAGCCGTGAGCATCTGCGCGACGCCGTGATGGTCCCGATCCACTGGGGCACCTTCAATCTTGCGCGGCACACCTGGGGTGACCCGATCCAGCGGCTGCTGCCCAATGCTGCGACCAACGGGGCCACCGTGCTGGTACCGCCGCCCGGAGGCACGATCGACCTCGGAAACCGGACGGGCACAGGTGTCGCCCACCCGTCGTGGTGGGAGCCATCGGCGTGACCCAGGTGTCCGCAACGACGGGACACAACCCGGGTCTGACCGCATCCGAGGTCGCGCAACGCATCGCCGCCGGCCAGGTCAACACACTGCCCGCGCGGTCCGGGCGCACGGTCGGCGACATCGTCCGCGCCAACGTGTTCACCCGCATCAACGCGATGCTCGGCGTGCTGTTCGCGATCGTCGCGTTCACCGGCGACCTGCGCAACGGACTCTTCGGTCTGATCATCATCGCCAACAGCGGGATCGGGATCATCCAGGAGGTCCGGGCCAAACGAACCCTCGAACGGCTCGCCATCATCGGGCAGACCATGCCGATGGTCCGTCGCGACGGCGAGGTGGTCGAGCTGCCGCCCGGCGAGGTGGTCCTCGACGACATCATCGAGATCGGCGCCGGCGACCAGGTCGTCGTCGACGGAGAGACGGTGGAGGCCCTCGCGCTCGACGTCGACGAATCCCTGCTCACCGGGGAGGCCGACCCGGTCGACAAGACGCCCGGCGACAAGATCCTCTCCGGCAGCTTCGTCGTCGCCGGATCGGGGGCCTATCGGGCGACCAAGGTGGGTGCCGACGCCTACGCGGCGCAACTCGCGGCAGAGGCTTCCAAGTTCACCCTCGTCGCCTCTGAACTGCGCACCGGGATCAATCAGATCCTGCGCGTGATCACCTGGCTGCTCATCCCGGCCGGCATCCTGACCATCGTCAACCAGCTCTTCATCAGCAACAGCGGGCTGAAGGCGTCGCTGCTCGGCATGGTGGCTGCGCTGGTGCCGATGGTGCCGGAGGGGCTGGTGCTGATGACCTCCATCGCTTTCGCGGTCGGGGTGGTCCGGCTCGGCCAACGCAAATGCCTGGTCAACGAGCTACCGGCGATCGAGGGGCTCGCCCGGGTCAACGTGGTCTGCGCCGACAAGACCGGAACCCTCACCGAGAACGGCATGCGCCTGTCCGAACTGCGTCCGGTCGGTCCGGGCACGGTGGCCGATCCGGCGCAGGTGCTGGCGGCTCTCGCCGCCCACGACCCGCGACCCAACGCCAGCATGCAGGCCATGGCCGAGGCATACCCGCAACCGCCGGACTGGACGGTGAGCGCGGTCGCACCGTTCACGTCGGCGAAGAAGTGGAGCGGGATGTCGTTTCGCGACTCGACCGGCACCGACATGGGCAACTGGGTGATCGGCGCACCCGACGTGCTCCTCGACCCAGAGAGCGAGGCCGCCGCCCTGGCCGGGGAAATCGGCTCGACGGGACTGCGGATCCTGTTGCTGGCACGAACCGACGTCGTCGTCGACACCGAGCCGCCGAAGGGGTCGGTCACACCTGGGCTGGTCACGCCCGTCGTCCTGGTGGTACTCGAGCAGCGGGTTCGGCCCGACGCGCGCGCCACCCTCGACTACTTCGAGAGTCAGCGCGTCGACGTCAAGGTGATCTCCGGTGACAACGCGCGTTCGGTCGGTGCGGTCGCCGCGTCGCTGGGCCTCGGCTCACCGGACACCTCGGTGGACGCGCGATCATTGCCCACCGACCCAGCCGAACTGGCCGACGTCGTCGAGGGCGGGGTGACCTTCGGGCGGGTGCGGCCCGACCAGAAACGGGCGATGGTCAAGGCGCTGCAGTCGCGGGGCGACACGGTCGCGATGACCGGCGACGGTGTCAACGACGTGCTCGCCCTCAAGGACGCCGACATCGGCGTGGCGATGGGGTCGGGCAGTTCGGCCGCGCGGTCGGTCGCCCAGATCGTGTTGCTGGACAACAAGTTCGCGACGCTGCCCTATGTCGTCGGCGAGGGCCGCCGCGTCATCGGCAACATCGAACGCGTCTCCAACCTGTTCCTCACCAAGACCGTGTACGCGGTGCTGCTGGCGCTGATCGTCGGTCTGGGCGGCGTGTCCGGGAAACTGTTCGGATTCGGCACGCTCAGTTACCCCTTCCAGCCGATCCACGTGACGATCTCGGCCTGGTTCACCATCGGCATCCCCGCGTTCGTCCTGTCGCTGGCGCCGAACAACGAACGGGCCCGCCCCGGCTTCGTACGCCGCGTGCTGTGGGAGGCGGTGCCCAACGGTCTGATCGTCGGCATCGCCACCTTCGTCACCTACGTCATCGTCAATCCGGGTGGCTCGGGGGTGGCGTTCGGATCCCAGGATTCAGTCGACCTGTCCCCGGAACAGACCCAGGCCGCCACTGCGACGTTGATCACCCTGATCGCGGTCGCCCTCTACGTGCTGGCGGTGGTCGCGCGGCCCTACAACTGGTGGAAGATCGTGCTTCTGGTGGTGTCGGTGGCGGCCTACGTGGTGATCTTCACCTGGCCGTTCACCCAGGATCTGTTCAAGCTGGATTCGTCGAATCTGCAGATGATCTCGGTCGCGCTGACGTCTGCGGCGGTCGGCATCGTCGGGGTGGAGCTCATGTCGCGAATCGTGCCCAGATACGTGGCCGGCCGCGATGTCGAGCGGGCCGAGGACGGTCCACCCCGGACCCGGCCGCGCGCTGCCGACTGACGGTGCCAACCCCTACACTGGCCGCCATGAACCTCTCGAGTCTGGTGAACAAGGCCAAGGCCACGCTGAAAGCCAACCCGAGTCTGATCGACAAGGGGCACGACGCCGTGGACGGGGCGACCGGCGGCAAATACACCGGCCATGTCGGCACGGCGCGGGATGCGGTCAAGAAGGCCGTCGGCGCCGAGGAGCAGACGCCGGGCTCTGACGAACCGAAACAGGACCCGCCGCAGCACTAGCTTCACCAGCCCGGGCGTGGCGCCGGTAGGCCGACACCGTCGGGTCGTCGGTGATCCAGAATCGCCACGGCAGGTCGGCGGCCCGGCGCACCCCCACCCGAGGTCCGGCGGTGATGTGCGTCGGCGTCGCCCGAGAGGCCGGGTCCAGGCACACCGGCACACCGTCGTCGAGGGCGGTGCCGAGATCGTCCATGGTGATGCCCAACGCGCGGGTGAGGTTGCCGGGACCGCGTGCCAGCGACCGGTCGTCGGAGGCGGTGGGGCGTCGCTGGCGCGCCAGCGGCAGGCCCTCGATCACCTCGCCGGCCCGGATGAGCACGGCCGATCCCTGCTCGCGTGGACCGGTCACCACATTGGCGCAGAAATGCCCGTGGATCCGGTAGACGTAGAGCCGGTTGGGCGGGCCGTACATGATCTCCGAGCGCGGGGTCCGCGTGTAGGCGTGCGACGCCGGATCGTCGCGGCCGCCGTAGGCCTCGACCTCTGTGATCCGCAGACCGACGCCGTGCGCGATCAGAAGGGTGCCCAGCAGTGCGCGGGCGGCCTCGTCGACGCCGGGCGCGCTAGGCTCGGGGACCATGGCCAAGACAAGTGACTCCGTTGATGTGGACCTGTCTGTCGAAGATACCTGGGCGGCCGCGACGGACCTGATGCGTTTCAACGAGTGGTTGGTGCTGCACGACGGATGGCGCTCGGCTGTGCCGGCACCCCACGAGCTCTTCGAGGGGATGGCGCTGACGTCGATTGTGAACGTGAAGGGCACCCGGATCCGCTTTGACTGGCAGATCGAGAAGTACCGCGTGCACGAGGAGATCGCCCTCAAGGGCAAGGGCAAGGGCGGGGTCAAGGCCAAGCTGGATCTGGCCATCGTCCCGACCGCTGCCGGATCGACGGTGACGTTCACCGTCGACGTCGGTGGTCTACCCTTGATCGGGCCGGCCGGCAAGGCGGTCGCGATGGCAGTACACGGAGACCTGCGGGAATCGTTGACGACGTTTCGCCGGGTCTTCGGTTGATGGATAGTGCAGGGGGAAGGCGATGGGGCGTCACAGCTCAGACGCTGATCGCTCGAAGCGGGGAGCGCAGCAGGGAACCGGGTTCGGCTTCGAACACCGGCAGGCGAAGTCGGGTCGACGTGGCGGCTGGTTGTGGGGCCTTGCCGCGCTGATCGTCGTGGTCGCCCTGGTGAGTGGGTTCATGCTCTGGCGAGGCAGCACCAGCGGCTGTTCGGATCGCACCGCGGTCGCGGTGGCCTCCGACCCGGCGATGACCGGCGCCCTGCGTACGGTCGCCCAGCAGGCCTCGGAGAACTCCTGCTACGACTTCACGGTCACCGGCGTCGCCGGCGCCGACGTCCCCGGTCAATTGACCCGCGGTGACCAGGCGCCCGACCTGTGGGTCGCCGACTCGCAGGTCCAGGCGCGTCGCGTCACCACTCAGGTCCGGCTCGACCTGAACATGGTGTCGCCATCGATCGCCACCTCACCCACGGTGGTCGTCGGCAAGGCGGTTCCCGAACTGGACAGCTGGGTCGACGTGATGAAGCTGCCCGACCTGCGCACCGGCAGCCCCATCGACACCAGCACCGGCGACGCACCCATCGTCGGGGCGCTCGCCGACGTCAACAGCGGCGCCCTGACCGAAAAGCAGCTGACCGATGCCATGACGGTCCTGGCCGTTCAGCAGAACAACGCCCGTCTCGCCAATGACAGCGAGGGCGCCCGGTTGAACCTGGCCAACACCTCGGAGGTTCCGGTGGTGACCTCCGAACAGCAATATCTGCTGTTCACACGGACCCATCAGGGCTCCGAACTCAAGGCGTCGGTGCCGGCGTCCGGCACCGCGATGCTCGACTACCCGCTGGTCAACACGGCCGGCGCGGCCCACCGGGACACGGCTGCCGAGGCCGGGCAGGCACTCGTCGCCCAACTCGAGTCCGAGGCGGGCCGCACGACCCTCAACGAGGCGGGCTACCGGACACCCGACGGTGCGCCGCTGCCCGACGGCGTCGGTGTCGGCCAGGTGAAGACCCTCGGGCTGACCGACCAGTCGCAGGTCGACAAGGCGATCCGGCAGTGGCAGGTGCTGGGTGTCCCGATCCGAACCCTCGTCGTCCAGGACACCTCGGGTTCGATGGATTTCCCTGCCGGCGACACCACCCGGGCGGGACTGCTGATCGACGCGTCGATGACCGGACTGAAACTGTTCCCCAACAACACGATGATCGGTGGCTGGGCCTTCGGCGTCGACAAGGGTGGCGACGGGCAGGACTGGAAATGGATGGCACAGATCCGGCGCCTGGATGCGCCGACGGCCGACGGTGGCACCCACCGGGAGGCGCTCGCTCGTGCGGTTCGCGAGGGACTGGCGCCGTCGCAGCTGGGCGGCGGAACCGGTCTGTATGACACGACGCTCGCGGCGTTCAAAGAGGTGCAGGACAGCTACGACCCGAACTACTCCAACTCGGTCATCATCATGACCGACGGACAGAACGACGATCGCGACAGCATCAGCCTCAGCAGACTGCTCGCCGAACTCAAGCGGCTCGAGGACCCGGCCCGGCCGGTGCTGATCCTCACGATCGGGATCTCCGACGACGCCGACAGCGACGCGCTCGAGCAGATCGCGGCAGCCACCGGCGGCACCTCGTATACCGCCGAGAATCCGGAAGACATCCAGACAGTGTTCGTCGACGCCATCGCGGCGCGCATCGTCGCGGCCGGTCGCTGATGCCGCTCGGGGGTTGACCGGGTTACGCGAGAATGGGCTGGGCCGGTTGGGCATCGGCCGAGGCCGGGGGACGCAGACGTAGCGCAGCCATCCCGCCATCGACGGCGAGAGCGGTTCCGGTCGTCGACGCCGCGAGCGGACTTGCCAGATAGGCGACCGCGTGTGCGACCTCCTGAGCCGTGACCAGCCGGCCGTGTGGCTGCCGCGCCTCGAGAGCCGTGCGCTCTCGGACGGGGTCGTCGGCAGCGGCCAGCAGCCGCTGCACCCACGGGGTGTCCACCGTCCCCGGGTTGACGCAGTTGACCCGGATGCCCTCACGTACGTGATCGGCGGCCATCGCCTGCGTCAGTGACAGCACCGCGCCCTTGGTGGCGCTGTAGACGGCCCGTTGCGGGAGTCCGGCTGTGGCGGCGATCGAGCAGACGTTCACGATCGCGGCATGCGGCGATTTCCGCAGATGTGGTAGGGCGGCTCGCGAAACGCGCACGGCGCCGAGGACATTGACGTCGAGAACGCGCAACCACTCCGCGTCGTCGTTGTCGGCCACCGTGCCGACCGCGCCGATGCCGGCATTGTTCACGACGATGTCCAGCCGCCCCAACCCGGACACCACGTCGGTGATCGCGGTGGTGACGGTGTCATCTCGAGTGACGTCACAGCGCAGGATCCGGTAAGGGCTGTCCGCGCCGACGCGGTCGAGCACAGCAACCCGGGCGCCACGGGCGTGGAGTGCGTCCGCGATCGCCGCCCCGATTCCCGACGCGCCGCCGGTGACCACGGCCACCAGTCCTTCCATGTCACGTACTTCCATCTGTGGACCTCCATAGATCGGATGTGTTGTCAGCAATTTCGCACCTTCCGAGCTCAATGTTCGCTATCAACCGCTAAAAACTCAATACATCGGAGGTATTGACCTCAGAAACATCGGATGTATTCTGGTGGCATGAATCACACGGATCTCGAGGGGTGACCCGAATGACAATGATCACCGCACTGGATACCTTCGACGTGAGGTTTCCCACCTCCCGTGAGCTGGATGGCTCCGACGCGATGAACCCGGATCCCGATTACTCGGCCGCCTACGTGATCCTCCGGACCGACGATCCATCGGGACTCGAAGGCCACGGATTCGTCTTCACCATCGGACGAGGTAACGACGTCCAGACCGTCGCCATCGACTCGCTCGCCCACATGGTGGTGGGACGGCCGGTCGAGACGGTGATCGGCGACCTCGGCGCATTCGCCCGCACGCTCACCGACGATTCGCAGCTGCGCTGGCTCGGACCCGAGAAGGGCGTCGTACACATGGCGATCGGTGCAGTCGTCAACGCCGCCTGGGACATGGCCGCCAAACACGCCGGGCAGCCGCTGTGGGAGTTCGTTGCGCGCATGACACCCGAGCAGATCGTGGATCTCGTCGACTTCCGCTACCTCACCGATGCGCTGACGCGCGACGAGGCGCTGGAGATCCTGCGATCGGCGGAGCCCGGGCGCGAAGATCGCATCGCCCGGCTGATGTCCGAGGGATATCCGGCATACACCACATCACCCGGCTGGCTCGGATACTCCGACGACAAGCTCGCCGCGCTCGCCGAAGCCGCGGTCGCGGACGGATTCGAGACGATCAAGCTGAAGGTCGGACTCGATCTCGAATCCGATACCCGTCGGGTCAGGCTGGCGCGCAAGGTGATCGGGCCGCACACACGACTGGCAGTGGACGCCAACCAGCGATGGGACGTCGACACCGCGGTGGCCTGGATGCGGGAACTAGCCCCGTGGGACATCGCCTGGATCGAGGAGCCGACGAGTCCCGACGATGTGCTCGCACACGCCGCGATCCGCCGTGCGATCGCACCGGTGCCGGTGTCCACCGGTGAACACTGCCAGAACCGGGTCATGTTCAAACAACTCTTCCAGGCCGACGCCGTCGATCTTGTCCAGATCGATGCCGCAAGGGTTGGCGGTGTCAACGAGAACATCGCAATTCTCTTGCTGGCGGCCAAGTTCGGGGTTCGGGTCGTCCCGCATGCCGGCGGCGTCGGTCTGTGTGAACTGGTGCAGCATCTCGCGATGATCGACTACATCGCGATCTCCGGCACCCTGGACGGCCGAGCCATCGAGTTCGTCGATCACCTGCACGAGCACTTCATCGATCCCGTCGAGGTCGTCCGCGGTCGCTACCGGGCCCCTCGACACCCGGGGTTCTCGGCGCAGATGCGTGAGCAGTCCATCCGTGACCACCTCTATCCCGGCGGACGTGTGTGGACCGCCGATCCTGAAGAGTTGTCCGAACCCGTCCGTCTCTGATTCCCACGAGCCCACCGATCCAGGAGAACAGCATGAAAACCTCTAGAGTCCTGACCGCCGCGTGTGCCGTAGCGATCACGCTCGCCGCAGCGTCCGGATGTTCCAGAGAGTCAACCGATTCTGGATCCGGTGGCGAGTCCGCGGGTCCCACTGTCGCGCAAGGTGCGGCGGACGGGGTTCTGGTCGGCGCCGACCAGCCCCGATCGGATTCGGACTTCTGGAGCGCATACGCGGGTTATCTTGGGCCGAAGGCGGCGCAGGCCGGCGTCAAACTCGAGAACACCTCGTCGGACAACGACTCCAATCGCCTCAAATCGAATGTCGACACCCTGTTGTCGAAGGAGGTGAAGGCTCTGATCATCGCCCCGCAGGACACTGCCGCCGCGGCACCCGCCATCGCTGCCGCGAAGAGTGCGAATGTGCCGGTGGTGAGTGTTGACACCCAGCCCGATTCGGGCGGTGCCTACATGGTCGTCCGGGCCGACAATCGGGCGTACGGAACCAATTCCTGCATCTATCTCGGCGAAAAGCTCGGAGGGGCGGGCAAGGTGGTGGAATTCCAAGGCGATCTGAGTTCGATCAATGGTCGCGACCGCTCGGAGGCCTTCGCGTCCTGTATGAAATCCAACTACCCGGGCATCAAGGTCATCGAGATCCCGACCGACTGGGAAGGGGACCGGGCTGCGTCGGGCCTGCAAGACAAACTGCTCACCGACCCCGACATCAACGGCATCTACATGCAGGCGGGCGGTGTGTTCCTGCAGCCGACACTCGCCTTGCTCAAGCGGGAGAACAAACTGGTGCCCGCCGGACAGAACGGCCACATCACGATCGTGTCCAATGACGGTATCCCTGCAGAATTTGCGGCGATCGAGGACGGCTCTATCGATGCCACAATTTCGCAGCCTGCGGACCTCTACGCCCAATATGCGACCTACTACGCCCGCGCGGCGGCGGATGGCAAGACCTTCTCGCCCGGCCCGACCGACCACAACTCGATGATCATCGATACCGGCATCAACGGAATGCTCGAGGACCAGTTACCCGCCCCCGTCGTCACGCTCGAGGGCGGCGGTGTCGGGTCGCTGAGCACCGTTCCGGTGACCTCCAGTGCACTGTGGGGCAACAACTCCCGCTGAGGCCGATGAGAGATCGGGTAGACAAGGAGAAGTCCCATGACGCAAGCACTTCCGATCGACGATGCTGTGGCGACCGCACCTCTGGTGACCGCCCACGACATCACCAAACGGTTCGGCACCACGGTTGCTCTCGACGGAGTTCACATCGAGGTCACCCCCGGACGCACCCACGCCCTCGCCGGCCGGAACGGCGCCGGCAAATCCACGCTGGTATCGGTGCTCACCGGCCTCACCGCTCCCGACGAGGGGCGGGTGAGCTTCGCCGGCAAACCCGCCCCGCCCCTGTCGGACCGAGAAGCCTGGCGAAGTCGGGTGGCGTGCGTGTACCAGCGTTCGACGATCATCCCGGATCTGAGTGTGGCCGAGAATCTGTTCCTCAACCGGCAGCAACTCGACGGCTCGATCATCCGTTGGGGGCGGGTACGTCGGGCAGCCCAGGAACTGCTCGACACCTGGTCGGTACCCGTCGACGCCGACACGGTTGCGCGTGACCTGACGGTCGAGCACCGTCAGCTGGTGGAGATCGCCCGGTCCCTGTCCCGAGGCGCGCGGTTCATCATTCTCGACGAGCCGACCGCGAAGCTCGACGGTGCGGCGATCAAGCGGTTGTTCAGCCGGATTCGCGATCTGCAGGAGCAGGGCGTCACCTTCCTGTTCATCTCGCACCATCTCGACGAGACCTACGAGATCTGTCAGGACATCACGGTGTTTCGCGACGCCAGACATGTCATCACCGCGCCGGTCGCCGAGTTGTCGAAGGATGATCTGGTGACCGCGATGACCGGCGAGGCGGTGTCCCTCAACGCCGCCGCCCGGTCGCCGCACCCAGGGATCGGAGGGACGCCGGTGCTGACGGTGACCGACCTGCAGCGCCCCGGAGAATTCTCTGACCTCGACCTCGCCATCGGACCCGGTGAGATCGTCGGCTTAGCCGGCGGCGGCGCAAGCGGCAAGGTAGAGGTCGCCGAGACCATCGTCGGATTGCGCAAGGCCGCAGGGGGATCGGTCCGGGTCTGCGACACCGTGCCACGACCCGGCAGCGTTCGTGCGGCACTGCACGCCGGAATCGCCTTCGTCCCGCACGATCGGCACGACGAAGGGCTCATTCCGGAGATGAGTGTCGCCGACAACGTCACTCTCACCGTTCCCGAGAAACTCGGACGATTCGGTCGTATCTCTCGATCGCTACGAGATCATCTGGCGCGGAAGGCAATCGATCAACTCGATATCAAGAGCGACGGTCCGCTGCAGGATGTCGACGGACTCTCGGGTGGCAACCAACAGAAAGTGGTGCTCGCCCGCGCTCTTGCCAGCGCCCCCACGGTCCTCGTCCTGATCACCCCGACCGCCGGTGTCGACGTGCGGTCGAAGGCGACGCTCCTCGGCGTCGTCCGTGATATCGCCGACACCGGAACCGGTGTTCTGGTGGTGTCCGACGAGGTCGACGACCTTCGCGACTGCGACCGCGTGCTGGTGATGGTGCACGGCCACGTCGTCCATAATTTCCCGCCCGGCTGGGGCGACAACGAACTCGTCGCAGCGATGGAAGGACTCCGATGAGCAAGACCGATACCCCCACTATTCCCCGCGGCCCCGTCACCCCGGCTGCCGCCGAAACCGGTGCACCACAGTCTGAACACCGAACCCGGCGACGACGCCCGATCCGCTGGGCGTCGTTCCGCGATCTCCTGCTGGTGCCGCCGATCATCATCGTCCTGGCCGTTGGGTTCGTCGTGAACGAGAAATTCCTCTCGTCGGACAACCTCACGAACGTGTTGACGGCGATGAGCGGGATCTCACTGATCGTGCTCGCCGAAGTGTTTGTGCTGATTGTCGGCAAGATGGACCTGTCGCTGGAGTCGACGTTCGGACTCGCACCGGGTATCGCGATCTGGGCCACGATGGGCACGTCCCAGGTGGGTGCGTTCGTCTGGGCCGCCGAATGGATGGCGATCCCGATGGCGCTACTCGTCGGCGCAATTATCGGCCTGGTCAACGGCCTGCTGATCGTCAAGTTCGGCCTCAACGGGTTCATCGTCACCTTGGCGATGCTGATCGCACTTCGCGGTCTGCTCACCTTCATCACCGGCGGCTTCACCCTGACCAAGATCCCGTCGGCGATCGACTGGCTCGGCAACGGCACCCTGCTGGGCATCCCGGTGAACATCATCATCTCGGTGGGTCTGTTCGCGATCGGCTACCTGGTGTTGGGCTACACGACCGTCGGCCGCTCCCTCTATGCGATCGGCGGCAATCAAGCGGCCGCTCGTGCCGCGGGAATCCGCACCGACAACGTCGTCATCGGCGTTCTGGTCATCGCCGGTCTCCTCGCCGCACTGGGTGGTCTCATCTACTCCGGTCAATTCGCCAGCGTGCAGGTCAGTCAGGGTGACGGGATGATCTTCCAGGTCTTCGCGGCCTGCGTCATCGGCGGTGTCGCACTCAACGGCGGCCGCGGATCGGTGGTCGGTGCGTTCTGCGGCATCCTGATCCTGACCCTCATCCAGAAACTGCTCTCCTACGGTGGCGTCAGCGCGGATTCGTTGAAGTTCATCAACGGCGGACTGATTCTGGTGGCACTGATCATCACCCGGCTCGCGTCCGGCCGCCGGCAGGACTAGGTGGACGTGATGAAGGTGGCGTTGCACACGAGACTCCGACCGTCGACCGTCGACGACTATGAACGCGCACACGGACAGGTTCCGGCCGAACTGATGGCCGCGATCCGCCGCGCAGGGGCCACGGAGTGGTCGATCTGGCGCAACGGGCTCGACCTGTTCCACGTGATCGACTGTGAGGATTACCAGCGGCTCCTCGCCGATCTGCGGGACGTCCCGGTGAACATCGAGTGGCAGGCGCGTATGGATGGTCTGCTTGATGTGGCACACGACTATTCGTCGGACGGATCGGCCGCGGTCCTCCCTCTCGTCTGGCACCTCGGTGGAAGCGAATAGCGACGATGCGGATCGCATTACCGGAACTCGTCCTCGGCGGAGCAGGGTACGCGGGTCTGTATCGTGCGGTCGCGCCCGAAACGGCCACCGCAACCCTTCGTGCGGCCTGGGACGGCGGAGTCCGCGCCTTCGACACCGCACCGCACTACGGCGCAGGGATGTCGGAGGAACGACTCGGTGCGTTTCTCGCCGCACACCCACGTGACGAGTTCGTCCTGAGTACCAAGATCGGTCGATTGCTGTATGACGACCGGGATGCCCTCGACGGCACGGACGGGTTCTTCGGAACTCCGGCGCGGAGTCGGCGACGAGACTACACGGGTTCCGGAACGCGTCGGTCACTGGAGGATTCGCTGCAGCGCCTGGATTTGGACCGCATCGACGTGGCACTGATCCACGATCCCGATGACCACCAGGAGCAGGCGCTGGCCGGCGCCGTCCCCGAACTCACCCGCATGCGCGAGGAGGGCACCGTCACCGGGATCGGGGTGGGTGTCAACGACGCGGATCTCGCGTTGCGTTTCGTCCGGGAATGCGATCTGGACTGCGTTCTCATCGCGGGCCGATACACCCTGCTCGATTCCCGCGCATCTGGTCTGCTCGACGAATGCCTGCGGCGCGACATCGAGGTGATGGTCGCCGGCGTCTTCAACAGCGGTCTGCTCGCCGACCCCACCGAGCGGGACACCTTCGACTACCGCAGTGCCGCACCGGAAATTGTCGCTCGGGCACGCAAGATGGCCGATGCATGTGCCGAGTATGGAGTCTCCATTCGCGCTGCGGCGTTGCAGTTCCCCTTGCGGCATCCGGCGGTGGGCTCACTGGTCAGCGGAGCGGCGACCGCGGCGGAGGTCCACGATACCATCGCCCAGCTCGCCATCACGATACCCGACGAGTTGTGGAAGCGCCTCGACGAGGTGGCGGCGTGAGGGGCCTGCGGCCACCGGCAGAGTCAGGCGTTGGCGCGTCGCAACCACTCCTCGACGCCACAGATGTGCGAAAGCGACCGTGCCTCAGCGAGTTTCGGGTCGCGCTGTGCGATGGCCTCCACAATTCCGCGATGCTCGGCCAGGGTGCGCTCGAAGGCGTTCTCCTCGGTGAGGCCGCGCCAGATCCGTGCTCGCACCGTCGGTTGGGAGATCGATTCGAGCAGCGACGCGAGCAGGGTGTTGCCGGATCCGACCGCGATCGCGGCGTGGAATCTGAGGTCGTGTTCCACGAGATCTTCGATGGTCCCGTCGTATTGCTCGAGGAGGATGTCGTTGAGCTTCTGGATGTCCTCGTCGGTCATGAATCGTGCGGCGAGCGCCGTCGCGCCGGGTTCCAGTATTCGCCGGACACCGAAGATCTCGAGTACCGAGTCGTCTTGATGCAGTTCGAGCAGAAAACTGACCGCATCGAGCAGACTGTCGGGGGCGAGGCTGGAGACATAGGTGCCGTCTCCCTGGCGTACATCGAGGATGCGTACCAACGACAGCGCGCGCACGGCCTCACGCAGCGAGTTGCGCGAGACACCGAGGTCGGCGGCGAGGTCGGCCTCACGGGGCAGTCGTTCACCGGGTTTGAGGGTTCCGGAGACGATCATGGACTTGATCTTGTCGATGGCTTCGTCGGTGACGGACATCCGACGCCTCCAAGCGGTCGAGCCGCATGCGCGCGGCGGGTTACGGGGAGTTCGTGACTCCATGCCTCCGATGATTGTAGATGCGCATGTCCATCTCTGGGACATCCACGGTGGTCGACATGGAGTCCGATATCCCTGGTTGACGTCCGACCTGACACCGCTCTACCGAACCTACTCGCTGCCGGACGTAGAGCCTCACCTGCAGAAACACTCCGTCACAGGTGTGGTTTTGGTGCAAGCCGCCGACTCGCTGGCAGAAACCGACACTCTGCTCGACCACGCACGTACCGCGGCAATTCCCACCGCAGTCGTCGGATGGTTACCGCTGGCCGATCCTTCCGAGGTCGCGGCTGAGTTGTGCCGCCGCGCCGACGACGAGTGGCTCCACGGGGTGCGCCACATGATTCACCGGGACCCGGATGCGCTGTGGCTGACGCGCGTCGGTGTCGAGAACTCGCTGGATCTCATCGCCGATGCCGGGTTGGTGTTCGACGCGGTCGCGGAGCGAGCAGATCTCCTGGCGCTGCTGCCCGGTCTGGCCAGGCGGCACCCACAGCTGACGATCGTGCTCGACCATCTGGGCAAACCCCCGGTCGCCACGGGGGAGTGGCAGCCCTGGGCCGATCTGATCAGCGAGATCGCGGCCGAACCCGGTGTCGTGGCGAAGATTTCCGGTCTGGCGACGGTATCCGGCGAGAACCTCGGGCAACCCGGCTGGCAGCCGTACGTCGACCATGCCCTTGCCGAGTTCGGTCCACACCGGTTGATGGTCGGGAGTGACTGGCCCTTCACCCTGACCACTGCCGACTACGACATGGTCTGGGAGACGACCGCGGACACCCTATCTGACCTCGACGACACCGAGCGCGCGGAGATCTGCGGCGGTACCGCGGTGCGCGTGTACCGGCCAGCGGGCCAGAAGGATCCATCGAACAAGGAGAAATACGACTGATGCGACTACAACGACTCGGCCCCGTCGGTACCGAAATCCCGGTGGTGGAGCACCAGGGCGCGGTCTTCGACCTCAGGTCCCTCACCCCCGATATCACGCCCGATTTCCTCGCCGCGGACGGGATCACGAGGGTCCGGGAAGCTCTCAGCGCAGACCGACTCCCAGTGGTCACGGGTGCCGAAGCACTCCGGATCGGCGCACCCATTGCCAAGCCCGGTGCCGTGCTGTGCATCGGACAGAACTATGCGGCACACGCCGCCGAGAGCGGTGCTGCGCCACCCGAGGTGCCGATACTGTTCTTCAAGCACCCCAACACCATCGTCGGACCCTACGACGACGTCGCGATCCCACCGGGAGCGGAGAAGGTCGACTGGGAGGTCGAACTCGCGGTCGTGATCGGCAAGCGGGCACGGTACCTGGAGTCGCCCACTTCGGCCGCCGATTACATCGCGGGCTACACGGTCAGCAACGACGTCTCGGAACGCACCTACCAGATGGACGAATCCGGGGGTCAGTGGTCGAAGGGAAAGTGTTGCGAGACCTTCAATCCGCTCGGGCCCGCGCTGGTGCCCGCCACCGAGATCGACGACGTGGCGGACCTGCGTTTGTGGTCAACCGTGAACGATGAACCGAGGCAGGACTCGTCGACGCGGGACATGATCTTCCCCGTGGTCGAACTGGTCTGGCACCTGTCGCAGTATCTGGTCCTCGAGCCCGGAGACATCATCAACACCGGGACACCCGAGGGAGTCGCTTACTCGGGCCGATTCGACTATCTGACGCCCGGTGATCAGGTCGAGGTCGGTATCGACGGCCTGGGCGGTCAGCGGCAGACCTTCGTGGCGGCGTCACTACCGACTGCAGTTCGGAGCCGCTGACATCAGGGGACGTTCGGCCGGTACATCCAGCATCTCGGTGCCGAGGCCACATCACCAGAACCGGGTGATGTGGCCTCGGCGCTGCGCGCCGAGTCTTACGGATGCACCGCACACCGCGTCGGTGCAGGACGGAGACAACGATGACATCGATGACAGCGATGACAGCGGACGAGATTCGAGACTGGGCCGACAACTTCGTCGGAGCGATCGAGCAGGGGGACATCGATTGGGTCGGACGGCACTACGCGGATGAGATCCGCGTCTGGCACAACGCCGAGGACGCCGAGCAGGACAAGGCCACGAATCTCGAGGTGTTGGCAAATCTCACGCGATGCCTGACCGACGTGCGCTACGTCGATCGCCGGGTCGAGGTCTTCGACGGTGGCTACGTTCAGCAACACACCCTGACCGCGCTGGCCGTTGACGGCACTGCTCTCTCACTGCCCGCCGCGCTGGTGGTCCGGCTGGGCGGCGGACTTGCCGTCCGGATCGACGAGTACCTCGATTCCGCCCGCGCAGCCGACTTCTATCGCGCGTTCGCCCTGGTAGACGGCTGAGTTCTGCGTCAGCACACGGTTCGGGCCGCCCCATCACCCGAACCGGGTGATGCCTGCGGGTGTGACCGTGGCAATAGTCGTGCGGGGAGGCCGACTGCGCCTCATGGACGAATGGAGTGAAATTCGATGTGGGCACGTGCATTGGCATACGGGAAGTTCGGTGGCCCGGAGGTACTCGAACTCATCAAGGTCTGGACGCCCGAACCGGGGCCCGGTCAGGTCCGAGTGAAGGTACGAACCGGGGGACTGAACCCCATCGACGGCAAGCTGCGTGCCGGTGTCTTCTCCGGCGGGCTCCCCGTCCTGACGCCGGCACGGCTCGGGTCGGAATTCGCGGGCGTGGTGGAGTCCGTTGGTGAGGGAGTCGACGAGTTCGCTGCGGGCGACGAGGTCATCGGTATCGTGCCCGAGCGCAGTGGACACGCGGAGGCGCTCATCAGCCCGGCCGAGTTCCTCGCGCCCCGCCCACAGTCGGTGTCGTGGGCGGCGAGTTCTGCGATCAGCGCGGGCGGCATGACCGCTTACGGTGCGCTCGGCGAGATCGACATCCAGACCGGCGACACCGTGATCATCCACGGCGCCAGCGGCGCGGTCGGCACGATCGCAGTGCAACTCGCACGACTGTGGGGCGCCGACACCGTGATCGGCACGGCAAGCGAGGAGAACCACGATTACCTGCGTGAGATCGGTGCCGTCCCCGTCAGTTACGGCCCCGGGTTGCGCGAACGGCTCAGCGCCGTTGTCCCCGACGGCCGTCCGGTCAAGATGCTCGACGCCGCCGGACGCGAAGCCGTCGCCGATTCGATCGGGTTCGTGACCAATCCGGCCTCCGACGTCATTTCGTTGCTGCCGTTCGTCGACGAGGAGTTCGGGGTCAAGTTCAACATCCTGCGCTACGACGGAGATGTGCTTCGGGCCGTGGCCGCACTCGTCGCCGACGGTTCGATCACGGTCCGCGAACCGACCGTTTTCGGGTTCGATGAACCGGCGAAGGCGCACGAGCTGCTCGACACCGGTCACACCCACGGGAAGGTCGTCTACGAGATCGGGTGACACGCCCCGAGGGACCTACACGAACAAACCAGAGGTTCCCGGCTGCAGTTCGCAGCCGGGAACCTCTGGTTAAGGGTCGTCGGTCGGTGTCACGGTCTATTCCGATCGTGCGGCGACGCGCCGCAGAACCGTGAGCACCTGCGAGATCATCGGCGACTGGTCGCCGGCCACCCGGGCCACCGCGAGATCGACGGTGGGTCCCCCGGGAACGAGTGGACGGTAACTCACACCGGCGATCCCGAGCGAGGCGGTGGGTTCGGGCACGATCGCCACACCGAGGCCGGCCGCCACCATCGTGACGAGCGTCGAGGTCTCCTCTACCTCGTGGTGGATCTGCGGTACGAATCCTGCCGCCGCGCAGAGCGACGCGAGAATACCGTTCATCACCGAGCGGCCGTGCCCGGCGTGCGCGATGAACTCCGCATCGCGGAGATCGGCGACGCGCACGCCGTCGCCGGAGCTGAGGGGATCGCCCTCGGGCAGTGCGACGAACAGTCGGTCGCGTCGGATCGTCTCGACGACGACCTCGTCGCTGTTGACCGGTGGCCGCAGCAGTGCGAGGTCGATCTGCCCGGCGACCAGGGCCGACAGCTGCGCGGGGGCGAGCATTTCGCCGCGCACGCTCACATCGAGTTCGGGGAGTTCCTCGCGCAGGGCCCGCACGAGACGGGGCAGCAGGGAGTAGGTTGCCGACCCGACGCACCCGATCGCGAGGGCGCCCTGCCGTCCCGCCGCGATGCGCTGAGCCTGCTGTCCGGCGGCGTCGACGGCGTCGAGGATCGACTCGACACGCTCGAGATAGGCCTGTCCGGCCGGTGTCAGCTCCACACGTCGGGTCGACCGCACGAACAAGCCGACGCCGAGTTCGGTTTCCAGTTGGCGGATCTGCTGAGACAGAGGTGGCTGTGCGATGTGCAGCCGTTCGGCGGCGCGGCCGAAGTGCAGTTCCTCGGCGACGGCCCTGAAGTACCGGAGGTGACGCAACTCCATATTGAGACTCTAGACGTCTTACTGACCGTGAAATGGATACTTCTCAATATCGGATTGTCTTCCTATCGTGTAATGCATGAGTAACACCGATATCGTCATCTGTTCGCCACTGCGCACGCCGGTCGGTCGCATGGGTGGGGCACTGGCCCCGCTGAGCGTCATCGACCTGGCCACCGGGCTGCTGCGGGAGCTGGTTGCGCGGACCGGCCTCGGTGAGGGTGACGTCGATGACGTGATCCTCGGGCAGGGATACGCCAACGGTGAATCGCCGGCCATCGGCCGGATCGCGGCGCTCGACGCCGGACTCGGCGTCGGGGTACCGGGCATGCAGGTCGACCGCCGCTGCGGATCCGGTCTGCAGGCGATCCTGAACGGGGCCGCAGCCGTCGCTACAGGTGGCGCGCGGCTCGTCGTCGCCGGTGGTGCCGAGTCGATGTCGAATGTCGAGCACTACGCCCTGGGCCTGCGGACCGGCATCCGCCAGGGCGGCGTCGAGCTGATGGATCGGCTCGACCGCGGCCGTCTCACCGCGGGTGGTGACAGCCACCCGGTGCCGGGCGGCATGATCGAGACCGCGGAGAATCTGCGGGCGCAATACGGGATCAGCCGGGCCGATCAGGACGAACTCGCCGTCCGCTCGCATCAGCGTGCCATCGCCGCCCACGATGCCGGGCGCTTCGCCGACGAACTCGTAGCGGTCACCGTGCCGGGCAAGCGCGGCAAACCCGATGTGGTGGTCGATCGCGACGAACATCCCCGCGCCGACGCCTCCGTCGAACAGATGGCCAAGCTGCGGCCGATCCGGCTCAAGATCGATCCCGAGTCCACCGTCACCGCCGGCAACGCCTCCGGCCAGAATGACGGCGCCGCCATGTGTGTCGTCACCACCCGCGACGAGGCGCAGCGTCGAGGACTCGATCCGATGCTCGCCCTGAAGTCGTGGGCGGTGACCGGATGCGCGCCGGAGACCATGGGTATCGGACCGGTCGGCGCAACCGCCGCGGCCCTCGAGCGGGCCGGATTGACCCTCGACGAGATCGACCTCATCGAACTCAACGAGGCTTTCGCCGCACAGGCACTCGCCGTGCTCGCCGAATGGAAGATCGACGCTACCGATGAACGTTTGAACCCCAACGGTTCCGGGATCTCCCTCGGCCATCCGATCGGCGCCACCGGCGGCCGTATCCTGGCCACCGCCGCCTACGAGGCACGTCGTCGTGAGGCGCGCCACGTGCTGGAGACGATGTGCATCGGTGGCGGTCAGGGGCTCGCCGCGGTCTTCGAGGTGATCCGATGAGCGCCGTCGAGGTCGAGGTTGCCATCACCGGACGTCCCGACGGACCCGTTGTGGTGCTGTCGAATTCGCTCGGTTCGACCTTCCGGATGTGGGATGCACAGCTGGAGGCACTCGAGGAGCGGTTCCGCGTCATCCGCTACAACACCCGCGGTCACGGCGGCTCGCCGGTCCCGCAGGGGCCCTACACGATCGATGATCTCGCCGACGACGTCATCGCGTTGCTGGACCGGTTCGGTGTCGATCGCGCCCACGTCGTCGGCCTGTCGCTCGGCGGCATGACCGCGATGCGACTCGGCGTCCGCAATCCCGACCGGGTGCGATCACTCGGATTACTGTGCACCGCCGCGTATCTCCCGACGGCATCGGCATACGGAGATCGCGCCGTGACGGTCCGCGCCAACGGCACGGGCGCCGTCGCCGAGGCGGTGGTGCAGCGGTGGTTCACCGCCGAGTATCTGGCCGCCGATCCGGACTCGCGCCGCTACTACGAGTCCATGGTCGCCGCGACCCCTGCCGAAGGCTACGCAGGCTGCTGCGAGGCGCTCGCCGTGATGGACCAGCGTGGTGACCTCGCCTCCATCACCGCACCGACCTTGGCCATCGCCGGAGCCGACGATGGGGCCACCCCACCGCCGTTGCTCGAGGAGATCGCCGACACCGTGAAGGACGGGCGCCTGCTCGTCGTCCCGCATGCGGCGCACCTGGCCAACGCCGAACAACCCGAAATCATCACCCCCGCACTGATCGAACACCTGGAGCAATCATGACCATCGACAAACGCGCCGGTTCCGCAGCCGAGGCCGTCGCCGACATCCCCGACGGCGCCAGCCTCGCCGTCGGCGGCTTCGGTCTGGCCGGTATCCCGTGGTATCTCATCGAGGCACTCCTCGAACAGGGAGCCGGGCATCTGACCATCGTGTCCAACAACTGCGGTGTCGACGGCGCAGGCCTCGGGCTGCTGCTCGAGGCGCGCAAGATCGACAAGGTGATCGCGTCCTACATCGGTGAGAACAAGGAGTTCGGCCGGCAGTTCCTGGCCGGCGAGGTCACCGTCGAGCTGACCCCGCAGGGCACGCTCGCCGAACGGATGCGGGCGGGCGGCAGCGGAATCGGTGCGTTCTACACCCCGACCGGTGTCGGCACCCTCGTCGCCGACGGCGGTCTGCCGTGGCGCTACAACCCGGACGGCACTGTCGCGCTGGCGTCGCCGCCCAAGGAGGTGCGCACGTTCAACGGCCAGGAGATGGTGCTTGAGGAGGCCATCGTCACCGACTATGCGCTGATCCGCGCGGCTGTCGTCGACAAGGCCGGTAACTGTCAGTTCCACGCCGCCGCACGCAATTTCAATCCGCCCGCGGCAATGTCCGGGCGCTTCACGATCGTCGAGGCAGAACGTGTCGTCGAGGTCGGCGAACTCGCCCCCGACGACATCCATCTGCCCGGCATCTTCGTCAAGCGCATCGTCGAGCTGACCCCAGAACAGGCCGCTCGCAAGGAAATCGAGCAGCGCACCACCCGGCCGCACCCCGGTCAGCCGCACCAGACCGCCCACGCCTAGGAGTAACCGTCATGACCTGGACCCGTAACGAAATGGCCGCCCGTGCCTCGCAGGAGCTTCGCCCCGGCGACTATGTGAACCTCGGCATCGGCCTGCCGACACTCATCCCCGATCACCTCCCCGACGATTCGGGCATCATGCTGCACGCCGAGAACGGCATCCTCGGCGTCGGCCCGTTCCCCTACGACGAGGAGGTCGATCCCGACCTGATCAACGCCGGCAAGCAGACCGTCTCGGTACTCCCGGGCGCGTCGTTCTTCGACTCCGCCACGAGTTTCGCGATGATCCGCGGCGGTCACGTCGACGTTGCCGTGCTGGGCGGTATGCAGGTGTCCGGCAACGGCGACCTCGCCAACTGGATGGTCCCGGGCGCGATGGTCAAGGGCATCGGCGGCGCGATGGACCTGGTCAACGGCGCCGGACAGGTCATCGTGCTGATGGAACACTCCACCAAGAAGGGCGATCCCAAGCTCGTCGCGGACTGCTCCCTGCCGCTCACCGGCCGCTCGGTCGTCAGTCGCGTCATCACCGACCTCGGTGTGTTCGACGTGAATGGTTCGGGATTCGACGTCGTCGAACTTGCCCCCGGCGTGGACTACGCGACTGTCGCAGCGAAGACCGGTGCGCCCCTGGTGAACCGCCTCCCCGAGGCCGCCCCGTCCCTCTCGATGGTCGAGTAGCCCGCGAGCTTCCGCGAGGCCACCCACCCGTTAGCC
>NZ_BAHC01000208.1 GCF_000298195.1 Gordonia rhizosphera NBRC 16068
TACCCCAATTCTCCCCGATAACCCTGTCATACCGCCACGATAGGATGACCGTTTGAGGTGATGTGCACTGGTGAAAACCCTTGCAGCACAGTAGGAATTCTTTGTGTCTACTATTGTGTTCGAACTGGTGTTCGACTACCATTAGGGCATGCCGATCGACACCATGCTCCCCACCGTCCGTGACCTGACCATCACCTCCGACGCCACCGGCCGCGAGGTGTTCGAGACCACCAAGATCCTGATGGGCCTGCGTAACGTGGTCGACCATCAACTCGCCGTGCACGCCGGCGCGCTGGACCGGTTGGGGGTGGCCCGGCAGACCGGTGGCAAAACCCGGGCGCTGTTGATCGAGATGGGTGCCGCGCCCACGGTGGCGGATCGGTGGCTGCGGATCGCGGCCGCCCTGACCACCCTGGAACGGGTCGCCGCCTACAGCGGAGATGGAGTGTTCTCCGGGGAA
>NZ_BAHC01000207.1 GCF_000298195.1 Gordonia rhizosphera NBRC 16068
GATGGTGTTGACGATTGGACCTTCTGGTTCTCGACGCCGGTGGCGAGGCTGATCCGTTCCGTGATTCCGCCTTCGCGAACCAAATCCATTGAAGAACAAGGTATTACGGGTTTCATCCTGGCCTGTGGATAACCCGCCACAGCGGCGCTATTCGCACAGGTGTTCGACTACCATGGGGGCATGCCGATCGACAACCTGCTCCCCACCGTCCGTGACCTGACCATCACCTCCGACGCCACCGGCCGTGAGGTGTTCGACACCACCAAGATCCTGATGGGCCTGCGGAACGTGGTCGACCACCAACTCGCCGTGCACGCCGGCGCCCTGGACCGGCTGGGGGTGGCACGGCAGACCGGTGGCAAGACGCGTGCCCTGTTGATCGAGATGGGTGCCGCACCCACGGTGGCGGATCGGTGGCTGCGGATTGCGGCCGCCTTGACCACCCTGGAGCGGATCGCGGCGTATTCGGGGGATGGGGTCTTCTCCTCAGAACACGTGGCCGCTTCCGATTGCCACCCTGTTGACCTGGGCGGATAGCGCACCCTCAACTCCGGGTTGAGAGTTTAGGTCGGGCAGTGCTGTTTGTGACCAACGGTCTGAACTGGGCATATACGCGAGTGCTTGCCCATAACCCCAGGTCGCGGCTAGGGTGCTCGTCGTGGACCCCCTGTGTCCGCATCACGGCGCATCGTCGCAGTGAACCATCTACCCACACAAGGTCTCTCCCGACACGGGAGGGGCCTTATTTTGTTGTGCCAGAAGGGATTTAACCATGACGAACAACCGGCTGTATACGATCGAGCAAGCGGCAGAGATGCTAACTGTAAGTCGCCCAACGATTTACAACATGATCCGCGACAACCAACTCGCGGCGACCTACGTGCGCTCGCAGATGAGGGTCAGCCAAGCATCGATCGATGCGTTCATTGAGCAGAACACCACGCTAGGTGCGTGAGCCATGTCGAAGCGAAAGACAATCACGATCGAGCGGATGGAGGGCAACGGGACCGTATCCACGGTGATACCGACACCCTGGGACGGCTTTCCGTTCTGTCCAACCTGCCAGCGTCCGGTGTGGAGCAAGCGAATCAAGTTGCCTATCAAAGCACTTGGCATCCCTGGGTTCTGCACTCATTACGGATGTCACGAGAAGCTACCCGATTTCAATCGCAAGTCCTGGGATTTACTCGACAAGTCCTGTTACTCGGAATCATATATGCGAGAAGGAGTTTACAAGTACGCAGGCAATCTCTACCGGGTCACCTACACCATGCATGGAAAGAACAGAGGCGGTCTCACGGCACGCAGGAAAGTCATCGAAGACGGCGAAACCGCTTGGGTGTCAGACGTTGTCGGCCTACGAAAGCTGATGGCAGACGTTGAGAACGCCGAACGATTCTCAGATCGCAAGGCTGTCAACGCAACTGGACCCTTGTACGCGCCGTGTGAGCAGTGTGGCCGGATGCTTACCGAACCGAGATCGATCGAACGGGGCATTGGCGATACCTGTGCAGGCGACCCAGATGCGTTGAACGACAGTGCGAAAAAGGCAACCATAATTGACGAGGCGGATACAGCGTCCAAGCACAAGAAAGTTGACGGCACTTTTGATATGGACACCTTCATGGAATTGAGAACCACTGTGTTGCAATACATTTACGAACTCTACGGCGATCGGCGCGGTCATATCTGCCTCGGCACCATCAGAGATAGGACCGCTGGAAATCCGCGCGGCAAGTGGAGTGAATCATTCTTCAAGTACCCCAGTGAAACTGGCAACTTGCTGGATACCATTGAAGACCAAGTGAATCTCGGTCGTGATGTTTACCTACCCACGTCACTCTGCGTGCTGCCCCAGCGTCGAAGGACGGTACCGAGCAACGTCATCTCATTCGAGGTAGACGAGTACCGCGATAAGGAGCACCTGACAGCATTGCTGAACGACGTTCGCGCGGGCCTGATTTCGTCCGGAACACCGGGGCATTTCCATGTGAGCGTGCTACTCGATCGCGATCTGTCACATGAGGAACTGGGCGCTCTCGGCGAAAGACTCTACCGCGCAGGCGATATCAGCGATGGCGGTAAGTACCTGCCCAACGAGGTGCTACGCATTCCCGGCACGTTGAATATGAAAGCAGTACTGAAGGGCGAGAAACCCCGTCCGGTGTTGCAACGCCGTGCACCGAAGGTGATATCGGTGGAAGCGCTGGAATCGATTCTGCGGCAGCATCAATCGGTGATCGAGCGCAATACGCCGTCGAGCGTCGGTAAGGGCACATGGGACGACATCGACACTGAACCGGTCGAGTGGTCAGCGTTGAACTACAAGGCGCGCAGGGCATATCACAACTGGGCTGAGGGCTCATATCACAACTGGGCTGAGGGCTACTGGCTCGATGCCGATCGCGCTATGTGGGCATTTTTGAACGAGTGTCGTAACAGTGGACTGTCGATCGAGCAAACGTACTATGCCGCAACAGTTCTGGACAAGGAGAGAGCCGGGGTCATTGCGGCTAAGTACCGCCCGGATCAAATTGTCTACCAAGTGAACAAAGTGTATGGAACACCGGGGCGGACGGGGCACAAGCTAGCTCAGTAGCCGAAAACTCAATAGCCATAACCTAAACCGCAGAAAGGTGCAGTGCGGTATGACAATTCAAAAGGCACAACGGCATGGACCCGATAATCACGCAGATTGCCAAGCTAGTTATTCGACGCTACGGCAACCGATTTCACTATGTGGCCCCGAAGATGGGATGGTACATCTACGACGGCCAGCGCTGGAAACCCGATCCGCACGGGACGCTCGTACTGTCCTATGTACGGAAAGTGATTCTAGCACTTCACAGGAAAGCAACCGAGCAGGGAAACACAGACGCGCGCAAGGTATATGACAAGCTGTGCGACGTTAGATGGTACGAGGTGGTCGCACGAGAGATTCGATTGATAAGGGGCGACAAGGATATTCAACAGTTGGATGCTGACCATTATCTGATGAACACTAAGAATGATACAAGCCAACTAGGCAGGGAGACAATAGGAATGACGATTCCCGCAAGTGCGCAGGATTACATGACGAAGATGGCCGGAGGTAGTTTCATTGCAGACGACGACCAGTACGAACGTCGTTTCAGTGCAAGTCAGTTCAAGAGATTCTTGGATATGGTGCAACCCGATCCGGCGGTTCAGCGCCTCATGGCGCAGCACGCGGGTCACGGCGCGCTCGGTGACGCGTCGGGGCAGAAGGCGGCATTTCACCTGGGGCCATCCGGGCAGAACGGTAAATCGGCGTATCACATGATTCTGGTGGAAGCGCTTGGTACGTATGCGCATACGGCACCAGCGGGGTTGTTCATCGGGCGCGAGACGAAAGAGCACCAGATCGCAGCGCTACGAGGAGTGAGATTTCTTGTCGTACAAGAGCTTCCCGCGAATGCGCGGTGGAAGGAGACCCTGTTCAAAGAGGTTGTCGGCGGCGACAATCTGACGGGCTCGGAAAAGTTTAAGGGGCAGTTCACGTTTCGTTCGACGTGTACGGTGTCGGTGCCAACGAATCACATGCCACTGTTGCTCGGTGGTGATGGGGGGACGGCTCGCCGGATCATGGTAATCCCCTGGGAGGTTCGGATACCGGACCAAAAACTGCACGCAGTAGAGCGCATGGTCGGCGAAATAGTCATGAAAGAACTAGACGTAGTTCTGTCATGGATCATTCGTGGACTGCGAGATTATTTCGAGAATGGATGGGTGATTCCGCCCGTCGTTGCTGACGCGACCTACGAGTATTTGCATGAAGATGACCCCGTCGAGAAGTGGATTTCTTCGCGTTGCCAGAAGATTTCTAGCGCAAAAGAATACGTCAGCGACCTCAAAGAAGATTATGACGCCTGGGCCGAGGTCAACCGAGAGGAGAAATTGAATCTTTCACGCTTTACAGGGTACCTGTCAACGAACGGTGTCCATCCCTACAAAAGGACCGAAAAAGGCGTTCTCCGAAAGGGTTTGAGTCTCGGTAAGTTCAAAGCATGAAGGACCATGTACCCCTTGTCGTTAATTGAGTCGCACACACGTATGTAAGGTAATTAACGACAAGAGGTACATCCCTCTACATTTATTTCTTTCCACCCGGTGTTCCTTGCTCGGAAAAGTGGTGAAAAACAATCATTTTCAGCCGACTGAAAAGTGTTGGTAAAAAAGATCATTCACACACGCTGAATCTAGCCTCTCCTGTGGAGATGGGTGCAGATGAGGACCCGGCGGATTAGGAGCCTGAGAAGGCAAACCAGGGGCAGTAAACGGTACGTGGTGTGCAGGCTTGACCTGTATGTTTTGACGGGTAAGGTGCAAAGTGCCGAGTAGATGACCGGGGATTCTTTTTCAATGAGGAGGAATAACCACAACGGTTGTCCCATCTGCCCGGTGGTTGAATGAATGATGGTTCATGTTGCCATTCACCATCAAGTTACTCAGGTCGCGACGACCGGTCGGATGCGATATCCGATTTACATAAGATGCCTTGTCCCACAGTCTGATTCTCTGCTGTGGTGCAGGGCATCTTGTTATTTATTAACTGCGAGAAGCAGTCTCGCGAGGAGGAATCATGGAACAGAAACGTCTGATCGGCATGGATGAACTGATTGAGGCAGACGGCAAGGAGTATCGCGTGGATACGCGGGACCCATTGCGCGGCAAGCTGATCGAGGTCGAGGCGAACACGACTCGTGCTGATGAGCACGGCTTTCCGAAGCTGGTGGGTCATTCATGGCCGGAGCATCACGGGAACGTGCAGCGTGTGGGAAGGATTAAGCGCGTCAAGCGATCCCGCGATGGTTACACGGTCTCGGTATTGCCCGTCGAAGAGGTGGGGGGCACGTTTGTGGTGGACCCAGAGGCGGATGGCGAGCTGGGTGATCTCGATGACTTCTGAGATACGCGACCCGGACGCGGTTATGTCGGCGCTGAAGAGTGAGCGGCGTAAGAGCGCAGCGTTGGGTAAGCGATTGCGCAAGGCAGAGAACGAGATTGAGAGATTGAAGGGTGTCATGTTCGCGTCGTCTGATGTGCTCGTGACCGCAGCAGAACGAGGTGAGAACAATGGCGAATGATGCAGGTACAGAACAGGATACGGGCACGGATGAGTCAGCTGTGGTGGAGCAGCAGGACTCGGCGTCGGACGCTGATGGTCAGCAGCAGGACGACAAGGGCAAACTCAGTCGGGAGTCTGCGAAATATCGCAGCGAACGGAACGCCGCACGTGAGGAGCGTGACGCGTTGAAGGCGCGGGTTGAGGCGATGCAGAAGGCTATGGTGGCCAAAGCCGTTGAGGCACAGGGCTACAAGTCCGCTGCATTCTTCGCGGGGAATGCTGGCAGCGTCGCCGAACTCATTGCCGAGGATGGTTCTGTGGACACCGAAAAGCTCACGGCAGCAATTGAAGTGGTGAGGCAGGATTTTAACTTGGCTCCTGTGAGCAGGGCACCACAGGTTGATCCGTCGCTCGGTCAGTCCAACGCTGGCACCGCTGATGACTCGTGGGTCAACGCCTTTAAGGCTGAGCAGTAATCGCGTTGTGATTCAATGGCATTCGATGCGGCGACGTGTCGAGTGTCGTTGTGTTGTTACGAGATATGTTGTGGCAGTGGGGGGTTACCCCTCCCCCCCGGGGGTGCAGCGAGGCCGGTTGGCCTTGCCCCTGACATCGCGTGTAACTCTGGAATAATGAGTTATGTTGTCGCTCAATCGAATTCGAAGTCGTCATCGTCTGAGTCAAACTCGAAATCGAACGACTCGTCGTCATCCTGAGGAGGCTCGGGAGAGTTATGTTGCTGCGGTGCAGGAGCATCCACAAGCCGCACAATCGTCCTGCGGTTCAGCGTCGCCGTCTCAACCTCATTGCGCGCCTTCATCTTTGAGACGATGTTGCGAACCACCTCCTTTGCTGTGGATGGCCGCGTCTCCGGTATCGGCCAAACACGGTGCACCAGAGCCTCATACGTGAAAAATCCCCCTCCCGCGAGTGCGTCTTCCACACGATCAGCCGTGGTCGTCGGCCTACCAATGGTTCTCATCGTCCCGGTCCTCCTGACCTGCGGAAACTTTCGTTTGTATTGGGCATTGTAGCAGACTGCTACGACGCGCTGACCTGCGCAAACGGCAGTTATGGCCATTGTGCTACAAACCTTGCTACAATCCGGTGATCGCTGGCAGCGCTGGCGTGACTGTCCATCTGTGGTGGCGTCAACAACTCGACAACGTGTCTCGATGCGTCTGCGACGCAACGCGATTCGAGGTCTGTACACGATAATCACAGACAGGACAACAGAAATGACAACTCAAACTACCTCCACGTCGGCCACCGGATGGTCCCCCGACGTTGTATTCTTCCCGCCCCAGGACGCCGTACCCGAAGCTGTTGTGTTGCAAACAGCCACGAATGCCGGTCCCGTCGAAGGCGATGCCGTCGTCGTGCGTGTCCCCTACGTGGACGACGCAGAGGCCGGTGTTACCGCTGAAGGCGACGAGATTCAGGAGTCGGACCCGACTCTTGATGAAGCTGTGGTCTACACGGCGAAAGTTACTCAGCTGGTGCGGCTTTCGCGTGAGCAGTGGACCCAGCCAAGTACGGCAACGCAACTCGCGTCGTCGGTGCGTCGTGCCATCGTGAAGAAAGCTGACGCGCTGTATCTTGCTGCACCAGACCCAGACCCAGAATTAGCACCCGTGCTCGGCCTGGCACTGCGAACCGACCTCACTGCCGCTGACGGCACTGTGGACGCCGATCTCGACTACCTCGTAGACCTCATCGCTGCGCTCGAAGCCGAAACCGCCTCCCCCAGTGTCATTGTCGTTGATCCTGTGGGATGGGCCGATCTTCAGAAGATCAAGCGCGACAGCACGGATAGCAATGAGGGTCTGCTCGGTGCCGGGACCATGGCAACAGAGCGTCGTTTGCTGTCGCTTCCCGTGCTCGTGAACTCTCAGATGCCCGCTGCCACAGGACTTGTCATCGACAAGAACGAAGTGGTGGCCGCGATCGGTCAGGTGGCGGTCGCCACGTCGGATCAGGCTCTCTTCCAATACGATTCTGTATTGATAAGGGCTACAATGCGATTCGGCTTTGCAGTCCCCAGACCAGAACGCATCGGCGTATTCAACACCACGAGTTACGTTGCTGCGTAATTTGAAACTCCCCCGAATCATGCTGCGGGCTGCGGTGATTCGGGGTTGATGCGCGCTGGTCCCGGTCTACAGCTTCCTTCATCCCTGTGGGCCGGGGCCGGTGCTGGAAAGGAGGACATGATGACAAATCTACCAAGTGCCCCAATCACATTCACGAATGACATCCTGCCGTTTGATAACGAGATGACGGAAACAGAGGGCACGCTGCTGATCCAAACAGTCTGGGCGCGTGTGCTTTTCAACATTGCTCCATGCCTTGCTGTGGATGACATCACTACCGTGTGCGGTCCCGCAGAGCTTGTCGTGCTCAAATCCATCCTGCGCGACGCAGTGTTGCGACTCTACGAACGAGGGTCGGGAATCGTGAAAAGTGAGACCAGTGGGGACTTTTCGAGATCGTTTGTGAATAGTGTCGGTGTCGTGTTTCGTCCACAAGAGATAGAGGATCTCCAAAGTCTCTGTGGCAGTGCGTCATCCGCACAGAGAGCGTCCACAGCGGTGACCTGGGGACCCTACTGGGAGCAGGACGCCGACGGTAACCTCGTGCCCGTGGATACCACCGCAGGCGTGCACCCATTCATTCTGGGTTACTAGGCGGCACAAGAGAATTGGGCTGCATCGACGCCAAAAGCGTTGGTGTGGCCCTTTTTTCTGTTTCGGTCGAAATAGCGCGCAACGTGATCCCCGGCAAGCTCGTAGGCACCGCTAGTGCCCAGAACGTCGCCAATGGCGGCAATCAGAAAGACGCAGGTCAGAAGGTAACGTTGCGTGATCCCCCGTAAAGATCAGTACGCGAACCTGCCTGATAACGCCAATGGCGGCATCAGCAAAGACGCAGGTCAGAAGGCACGTTTGGCTTGGCAGAAACGGCACAAAAGCAAGGTGTCTGAGAGTGAGTGGGAGCGCCGACGAGTGACAAAGGTGGACGACCAAAACTGACGGAAAACCGGCGGTTAACCTTTGCTGAGTTCGCTCGTAAAGGCATCACGGGTCTCACGCATCGCGAGACAGTCGCGCGCTACTGGCATTCAATCCGATATCAACGCGTTGATGCCCTCCGCGATGGGGCCGAACACACTGGCAGCGTTGTCGGCATCGATGGAGAACTCGCGCGTGAGCGTGATGTCATCCACGACAGTCCGGTGGTTGTCGGGGTCGACATGCGCCGTGAATGAGACGTGTAACTCGATCTCACGCAACCACAGGTTGCGATCCTGTGTCGTAGACCGCGCCCACCATTCGGCGACAGTCTCCCCTGTGGAAACGTACCGCCACCCTGCCGGAATGATTGGGAGAGCAGACAATTCGGCTTGCTTTGCCGCGAGCGCGGTAATCCGCGCGTCGAGCTTGCTTCTCTGCGGTGTTCCACGGCGAAACTGTTGTGTACCAAGCTGATCGGTCAAGTCTGTCAACAGGGCATCGATATCGGCTAGCTCAGACGTGTGGTCCGACCCCGTATCCCACTGGCGCACATAGCGATTCAATGGACCCATATGCTTCAGAATCTCAGTCTCGACGTACGTCTCAACGTCGTCAAGCGGGATCGATCCGTTGCCGCAGGGGTCACCGACACCGACAGAGGAACACCTGTAGCGGGGCCGTCGGCCACGCGCGCCACGGTATTGGTAGGCAGTGGCACCGCACACGCCACACGTCAGCACGCGCAGTAGCAGAGCATCCGAGCGTATCGTCGTCCTCGTAATCGACCGTGCCGCAAGAGCTTTGCCCACACGATGGAACGTGTCCACGGAGATGATCGGATCGGCCCGCGTGATTGGTGTGCCGTCCTCGGTTGTGAGCACGTATTCGTCGCCAAAGAGCTTTTCGCCCTTATCATTTCGGACATACTGCCCCTGCGGGTCAGTAAGGGGATCGCGCTTCACGATACGTCCGAGCAGGGTTTGTGACGTAAGCAAGCGATGCATACTCGTGGAGTACCATTTGTTGGGTGTCGTTGGCTTACCGCGCAATTCAGCATTCCTGTTGCGCGCGGTCTGCACATCACGTTCAGTGAGATCGATGGCTATCTTGCGGATAGGCTCCCCAGCAATCACACGGTCGCAGATTTCCTGAATTGTCTTGACCTGTGGGGGATCTGGAATGATGCGCCACGCCGAGCGGCCCTCGGAGACCTCGTATTTCTCAGAGACGTATCCCCACGGTGGCGTACCGCGATGCTTACCCGACTCGATAATGTGTTGCGCGGCAGCGGTATTGCGCTCGCGTATCGCTTCCAATTCCATCTCGGCGAAGGTGCCGACGACCAGGGCGATCATTCTTCCCACAGGGCCACTGAGGTCGAAGTGTGATTCGGTGGCAGACACGTACGTGACGTGGTGGTCATCGCCCCAGCGGATGAGATCGGCCAGGTCCAGCATTCGCCGCGCGATGCGGTCGAGTCTGGCGAACACGATGACATCGAAATCGTCGGCACGATGTCGCATCCATCCCCCGAGTTGCGGGCGATCGATCGGCGCGACCTTGCCAGCGGATACGTCCAAGTCCTCGGCAACACCAACGACGTTGTAGCCACGCTCTGCGCATAGCTTTGCGCACACTTCACGCTGCCTCTGTGGCGACGTTGTGGCCTCAGTGGTCCGAGACAACCTGACCACAATGAGAGCGCGTAGCGGGGCAGAGGGTGCCCGTTTTCGGGCAGGCTCTTGCGGGGCACGGTGGGTAGATTTACCCATCGTTCGTTCTGTTCCATTTCCCATGTGACCAGCATAGACGTGGGTAGAAATATCACGCATCCGCG
>NZ_BAHC01000206.1 GCF_000298195.1 Gordonia rhizosphera NBRC 16068
CCCGCTCAGAAGGTTTCGCGCCGCTCGCCCAGGTGATGTTGTCCTTCGATCCGGCCGTGTCGGTCGAGGGCGCCGACTGGTCGGTGGGTGGGCTCACGGTGTCATCGGTGGAGCCGTCCTGGGTGCCCGCACAACTCGACCTCTCGGTCGTCGTCGGTTCGGCCGGTGCGGGCGAGGACTGGTCGTGCTCGATGGTCTACGCCACCGATCTGTTCGACCGGTCGCGGATTGAACAGATGGCGGCGCGTTTCGCCGCCCTGCTCGGCGGGCTGCTCGCCCGTCCGGACGCGGCGGTCGGCGACATCGAGATCATCTCCGCCGACGAACGCACGGTCGTCGGGGAATGGTCCGTGGGTGCCGAGGTCGCCGTTCGGGCCGATCTCGTCCCTGATGTCGTTGCCGCGCAGGTGCTCCGGACGCCCGAGAGTACCGCGCTGGTGTTCGAGGGGCGTAGTGTGTCCTTCGCCGAGTTCGGCGCGCGAGTCGCCGTGTTGGCGCGGGAGTTGATCGCCGCGGGTGTGGGACCCGATGTGGCCGTGGGTGTCTCGATGGACCGTTCGGTGGAGCTGGTCGTCGCGATTCATGCGGTGGTCGCGGCGGGTGGCCAGTACGTGCCGATCGACCCGGACACCCCGGCCGATCGAGTGCAGTACATGGTCGAGACCGCCGACGTGGCGTTCGTGCTTGTCGCGGCCGGCGCAACCCCTGACTCGCTCCCGGACGTGCCGACGATCGAGGTTGACACCACCGGTGACGTGGATCTGTCGGTCGCACCGGTCACGGATGCGGACCGGTTGGCGCCGTTGCGGTCCGACGACGCCGTGTACACGCTGTTCACATCGGGGTCGACGGGTCGGCCCAAGGGTGTGACGGTGTCGCATCGGTCGTTGGTGAACCGCCTGCGTTGGTGCGTGAACGAATTCGACTGGACTCCGGCCGACCGGGTGATGCTCAAGACGCCGTTCACCTTCGACGTGTCGGTGCCGGAGTTGTTCGCGCCGATGCTGGTCGGTGCGACGACCATCGTGGCGCGGCCGGGTGGTCATGCCGATCCGGTGTACCTCGCGCAGCTCCTTGCCGATGAGCGGGCGACGTCGGTGCATTTCGTGCCGTCGATGTTGTCGGTGTTCCTCGACGTGGTGCCCGCCGAACAGATCCGCTCGCTTGCGTCGCTGAAGTGGCTGCTCACCTCGGGTGAGGCGTTGCCGGCCTCGGTGGCCGCCCGGGCGCACGAGTTGCTGGGGCACACCGCGATCCACAACCTGTACGGGCCCACCGAGGCGACCGTCGACGTGACGTCCATCGACGTCACCGGCGCCGACCACGTCACCATCGGTGTGCCGGTGTGGAATACGTCGACATATGTGTTGGATGCGCGGTTGCGTTTGGTGCCGCCGGGTGTGCCGGGTGAGTTGTATCTGGGTGGGGTGCAGGTTGCTCGTGGGTATGCGTCGCGGTCGGGGTTGACCGCGGAGCGGTTTGTGGCGGATCCGTTCGGGGTGGCGGGTGCGCGGTTGTATCGGACCGGGGATCTGGTGCGGTGGAGTTCTGGTGGTGCGATCGAGTATCTGGGTCGTACGGATTTCCAGGTGAAGTTGCGGGGTCAGCGGATCGAGTTGGGTGAGATCGAGTCGGTGATCGCGTCGGCGCCCGGTGTCGTGCACACCGCCTGCACCGTCGTCGACGCGCCGACCGGTGGACAGCATCTCGTCGCCTACATCTCGCCGGCATCGGTCGACGTCGAGACGGTCAAGGCCGCCGTCGCCGAGGCGCTGCCGGAGTACATGCGCCCGTCGGTGTGGATGACCCTCGACGACATCGCCCTCAACAGTTCCGGCAAGCTCAACCGCAACGCGCTGCCCGCGCCCGTGTTCGAGCTCGGCGAGTACGTTGCGCCGGACACCGACGACGAGGCGCTGGTCGCCGCGGTGATCGCCGATGTCCTCGGGGTCGAGCGGGTCGGCGTGACCGAATCGTTCTTCGACATCGGCGGCAACTCGCTGTCGGCGATGCGGGTCGCCGCCCGGGTCGCCGAGGGACTCGGTGTCGACGTGTCGGTGCGCGATCTCTTCGACTTCCCGACGGTGCGCGAACTCGTCGAGGCCGTCGCCGGTCGGGGGCGGACCGTGGCCCCGCTCGTCGCCGGCGCACGCCCGGCACGGCTGCCGCTGTCGATGGCGCAGTCGCGGATGTGGTTCATCAACCGGTTCGATCCGTCGTCCTCGGCATACAACATCCCGATGGCGTTGCGGCTGACCGGAAATCTCGACGCCGACGCCCTCGCGGACGCGATCGGTGATGTGCTCGAGCGGCACGAGGTGCTGCGCACCATCTACCCGCTCGACGCCGACGGCCCGTTCCAGCACATTCTCGACGCCGGGCAGGCGCGTGAGGCGCTCGACTGGCAGGTGGTCGACGACGAGGCCGAATTGTCGGCCTCCGCGACACAGGGTTTCGACGTGACCGTCGATCTGCCGATCCGTGGTCGTCTCCGCAAGGCCGGCGACGACACCTACGAGGTCGTGCTGACCGCCCATCACATCGCCTTCGACGGCGCGTCCACCGCGGTGTTCGTGCGCGATCTACTCGCGGCGTACGTGTCGCGGACCGGTGACGGATCCACCGCGGCACCGCTGGGCGTGCAGTACGCCGACTACGCACTGTGGCAGCGCGACACCCTCGGCACCGCGGACGACCCGAACAGTCTGCTGGGTCGGCAGCTCGCGTACTGGCGCGAACATCTCGCCGCGCTGCCGTCGGTGACCGACCTGCCGATGGACCGCCCTCGCCCCGCGGTCATGGAGACCACCGCGGGAGTGGTGTCGATGACCGTCGACGACGGTCTGGCCCGTGGACTGGAGCGCTTCGCAAGGACGCACGGCGTGACCCCGTTCATGGCCTCGCATGCCGCCCTGGCGATCCTGGTGGCCCGGCTGGCCGCCACCGACGACGTGGTGATCGGCACGCCGATCGCCGGCCGCACCGACGCCGCGGTCGGCGAACTGGTCGGCATGTTCGTCAACACGCTGGTGTTGCGGACCGCGGTGGACGAGGCCCAATCGGTGTCCGACTTCGTCGCGAAGGTGCGCACCGAGGACCTCGAGGCCTTCGCCCACGCCGACGTGCAGTTCGAGGAGCTGATCGAGGAGCTCGCGCCGACGCGGTCCACCGCCTTCCCGCCGTTGGCGCAGATCGCCTTCACCCATATCGACGGCCGACCCGGTGAGACCACCCTCGAGGCCGCCGGGGTGGTCGCGCAACCGTTGGAGCTGCCCGATCAGGTCGCCAAGTTCGAACTGATGGTGGGCGTGACCTCGCGGACCGAGACCTCGCCGATGACGGTCGAATTCGTCTATGCTCATTCACTGTTCGACGAGGTGACGGTCCGCCGCTTCGTCGAGTCGTGGATGCGGGTGGTCGAATCGATGGTCGCCGATCCAGATGTCGTGCTCGGGGACATTGATCTACTGACCCCGCAGGACGCGGCGACGCTGGTGCCGGTCAGCGGTGGCCCGGCCGTGGTCGGGCCTCGGCCGCTGAACGCGATGCTCGCGGACACCGCCGCCCGCTACCCGGGCAATCTCGCGGTGACCGACGCTTCCGGCAGTGCGCTGACCTATGCGGAGCTCGATGCGCAGTCGAACCGTGTTGCGCGCTGGCTGATCTCGCAGGGGGTCGGCGTGGAATCGCTGGTGGCGTTGGCGATCGGCAGGTCGGTCGAGTTCCTGACGATGGTCTGGGCGGTGGCCAAGGCCGGCGCGGGTTACCTACCCGTCGACCCCGGCTATCCGACGGACCGCATCGAACACATGCTGTCGGACTCCGGGGTCCGGGTCGGACTCACCAGCGAGCGCCACCGTTCGTCGTTGCCAACCAGCCTCGACTGGATCGCAGTGGATACCGCGGACTTCGGTGCGCGGACCGCGGAACTGGACCCGTCGGTGCTGAGCCCGGACGAGATCATCGGCACACCACATCCGGATGCGGTCGCCTACCTGATCTACACGTCCGGCTCCACCGGTACCCCGAAGGGAGTGGCGGTCACCGCCCGCAGTGTGGAGAACTTCACGCGGATCGCGGTCGAGCGCTGGGGATTGACCGACAAGTCGCGTGTCCTCGGATTCTCCTCACCGAGCTTCGACATGTCGATCCTCGAGTGGCTGGCACCCACAGGGGCGGGCGCGGCGTTGCTGTACCGCTCTGATGACACGTTGGGCGGGGAACCGCTGGCCGCGTTCATGCGTGCGCAGCGGGTGACCCACGCATGCCTCACACCCACGGTGCTGGCCACGTTGGAACCGGGATCGGTGCCCGACCTGCGGGCGCTCGTTTCGGGCGGCGAGAACGTGGCGGCGTCCCTGGTGGAGCAGTGGGGACCGCTGGTTTCGTTCTACGACTGGTACGGTCCGACCGAGACGACCATCGTCACCGTGATGAGCAAGGCCATGCTGCCCGGCGAACCGAAGACGATGGGCAGTCCGATCCCGGGTGCCGATCTGCTGGTGCTGGATTCGCGGCTGCACCCGGTGCCGATGGGTGTCGCCGCCGAGTTGTACATCGCGGGTGGCGCGCTGGCCAGCGGATACGTCGGTCGCCCAGGACTGACGTCGAGCCGATTCGTGGTCAATCCCTTCGGCGGGCCGGGCGAACGGATGTACCGCACCGGCGACGTGGTGCGCTGGCGCCACGATCGGGCCGGCGACCTCGTCCTCGAATACGTCGGCCGCAGCGACGATCAGGTGAAGTTGCGTGGCCTGCGCATCGAGCTCGGCGAGATCGAAGCCGTGCTGGCATCGCATCCGCAGGTGAAGTCCGCCGTGGTCATCGGTGTCGGTGGCTCGGTGGCGACGGCCCTGGCCGCCTACGTGGTGCTGCGCGAGCATGTGGAGATCGGTGAGCTGCGGGCGTACGTCGGGCAGCGGCTGCCGTCACACATGGTGCCGGCGAGTATCGCGGTGCTGGATGCGCTGCCGCTGACCCCGGTCGGCAAACTCGACAAACGTGCCCTCCCCGAACCACAGATCGAGGCGGGGGAGTACATCGCGCCGGCGACCGACTTGGAGCTTGCGGTGGCGGAGATCTTCGCCGAGGTGCTCGGCGAAGATCGGGTCAGCGTGGTGGACAGCTTCTTCGAGGTCGGTGGCAATTCGCTCTCCGCGACTCGAGTGGCGGCCCGTGTGGCCGATGTCGTGGGTGCCGACGTCGCGGTCCGTGACGTCTTCGAGGCGCCGACGCCGCGGTCGCTGGCCGCCGCCATCGAGGGACGCGGCGCCGGACTGGCGCCGATCGTGGCGATCGAGCCGCGCCCCGAACCGGTGCCGGTGTCCTTTGCTCAGGCCCGCATGTGGTTCATCAACCAGTTCGACCCCTCGTCCTCGACCTACAACGTGCCGATGGTGCTGCGTCTGATGGGGGATCTGGACACTGCGGCGCTACGTGCGGCGACAAAGGACGTCGTGGCACGTCACGAAGTGCTGCGGACGACGTTCCCGTCGGTGGACGGTGTCCCGGTCCAGGTGGTCGAGCCCGCCGAACACATCGGCGAACGGTTCGACTGGGCGGTGGCGGCGTCGGCCGCCGAGTTGCAGGCGTCGGCCACCGCCGGCTTCGACGTCACCCGTCAATGGCCGCTGCGGGCTCGCCTGCTACGTGTCGCCGACGGCGAGTTCGTGTTCGCGCTCGTCGCCCACCACATCGCCGCCGACGGCGAGTCGATGGCCCCGCTCGTCGCCGACCTCGTCACCGCCTACGCCGCACGGGCGGCCGGCCAGGAACCCGCGTTCGCGCCGATGGAGGTGCAGTTCGCAGACTTCTCGATCTGGCAACATCAGGTGCTGGGTTCCACCGACGACGCCGACTCCGTGGTGGGACAACAGCTGTCGTATTGGTCGTCGAAACTGCGCGGCCTGCCGGATGTGCTCGAACTGCCATCCGACCGGCCGCGGCCGGTGGTCGCGACGCAACGCGGTGACCAGGTCTCCTTCGAGATCCCGGCCGACACCGTCGACCGGATCGCGGCGTTCGCGCACGCACGTGGCGTCACCCAGTTCATGGTCGTCCACGCGGCGCTGTCGGTGCTGCTGGCGCGGCTGTCGGCGACCTCCGACATCGCGGTGGGCACCCCGATCGCGGGCCGTGGCCGACAGGTGCTCGACGCCATGGTCGGCATGTTCGTGAACACCCTCGTGCTCCGCGCCGACGTCGATGCGGGAATGTCGTTCGCCGAGTTGCTCGATCAGGTCCGGGTCACCGACCTCGACGCGTTCGCGCATGCCGACGTACCGTTCGAAACGCTGGTCGAGCACCTCGATCCGGTGCGTTCGGAGGCGTTCGCGCCGCTGACCCAGGTGCTGCTGACCTTCCACCAGTCGACGCTGCCGGAGTTCGCGAATGCGCTCGGGAGCACGGCCGACTCGACAACGGTTGCCGGCCTGACGATCTCGCCGGTCGAACCACCGGAGACACCGGCCAAGGTTGACCTCACCTTCGCCATCGCCGGCGGCACAGAGGGCCTTCCGTGGCCGGCGCAGATCGTCTTCGCGACCGACCTGTTCGACGCGGCGACGATCGAGTCCATGACGGAACGCTTCCTGCGGGTGCTCGCCGCCTGTGTCGAGGATCCGTCCGCACCGGTCGGCGACATTCCCGTGTTGTCGGTCACCGAGGCCGACGCGCTCGGGTCGCTGCCGGCCCCGGTGACCGACACCGTCAACGCCGAACGCAGTCTCGTGGACCTGTTCGCGGCGACGGTCGCGCGGCACCGGACGCGCACCGCCGTGACGGCCGAGGGCGCCTCGCTGTCCTACGGCGATCTCGACGACCGCTCGGATGCGGTGGCCGCGGCGCTGATCGCGCGCGGCGTCGAAGCGGGTGACCTGGTCGGTATCGCCACTGCTCGCTCGGTCGATCTCGCGGTGTCGATCATCGCGGTGATGAAGGCCGGTGCGGGTTATCTCCCGCTCGACACCACCAATCCCGCGGAACGCCTGGCGTTCATCGTGTCCGATGCGGCGGTGGGCATCGTCATCACCGATCCCGCGACCGCAGGCCACGAGTTGTTCTCGTCTCTGCCGCAGACCGTGACGGCCGTCGACATCGAGGAACTGGCCCGCGAGGGTGACGGCGCCGCGCCGGTGTCGGTGGCGGTGTCGCCGGCCTCGCGCGCCTACGTGATCTACACCTCGGGATCCACCGGCCTGCCCAAGGGCGTGGAAATCACCCACCGCGATGTGGTGACCCTGATGGACACGGCGGCAGGCGATTTCGATTTCGAACCGACCGACGTGTGGACGATGTTCCACTCCTACGCGTTCGACTTCTCGGTGTGGGAGCTGTGGGGTCCGTTCCTGTCGGGTGCGCGACTGGTGATCGTGGACCGCGGCCTCGCCCGCGATCCGGATGCCTTCGTCGAACTGCTGCACGCCGAGGGCGTCACGGTACTCAACCAGACACCGTCGGCCTTCTACCAGCTGATCGACGCGCGGCGGCGCAACCGCGTGGATCTGCCGTTGCGCTACATCGTGTTCGGCGGCGAGGCACTCGGATTCGAACAGGTGCGCCGCTGGTACGACGACCACCCGGCCGAGACGGCTCAGCTGGTCAACATGTACGGCATCACCGAGACCACGGTGCACGTCAGCTACCGTCCGCTGGACCGCGAACTGGTGTCGGTGGGGGATGCCTCGCTCATCGGCCGTCCGCTGGGGTCGTTGGCGATCCACATCCTCGACGAGCGGCTGCATCCGGTCCCGCCGGGTGTCGTCGGGGAGATGTATGTCACCGGTGGCCAGTTGGCGCAGGGCTATCTGGGCCGTCCGGGACTGTCGTCGACGCGGTTCGTCGCCAACCCATTCGATCGCGACGGCGGGCGGATGTACCGGACCGGTGACCTCGCACGCCGAGTCGGTGACGACATCGAGTACCTCGGTCGTGGTGACGCACAGGTGCAGCTGCGTGGGTTCCGCATCGAATACGGCGAGATCGAGGCCGCGCTCCTCGGTGTCGACGGGGTGTCGGCGGCCGCGGCCAATGTCGTCGAACTGCCAGGTCGCGGTGAACAACTCATCGGATACGTCGTCGCCGAGGGTGCTGGGGACGTCGACGCTGCGCACGTCCGCGACGTCGTGACCCGCGCGGTGCCCGGCTACATGGTGCCGAGCGTGATCATCACGGTGGGGTCGCTGCCGCTGACGGCCAACGGGAAACTCGATCGTCGGGCCCTGCCGATGCCCGAACTCGAGGGCCACGGCGAGGATTACGTGGCGCCGGAGACCTCGACCGAGGAGACGCTCGCACGAGTCGTCGCCGGCGTTCTCGGTGTCGACCGGATCAGCGTCGTCGAGTCGTTCTTCGCCCTCGGCGGAGATTCGATCCTGGCCATCCAGCTGTCCTCGGCGGCCCGGGCCGCGGGACTGCAGGTGTCGCCACGCGACATCTTCGAGCACAAGTCGGTGCGCGCGATGGCGCACGCGCTGGCGGTCGGTGGCGCACAACTGCCGATGATCACCGAGCCGGACACCGGCGACGACCGCATCGAGATCTCCCCGGTCGCCTCGTGGATGCTCGAGTTGTCGGATACGCCAAGCGATTTCGCCGACTTCTCGCAGGCGATGGTGCTGACGGCCCCGGACGGTCTCGACGTCGAGGGTCTGACCCGGGTGCTGACCGAGGTCGCCGCGGCGCACCCGATGCTCTCGGCGCGACTGGCGCAGGTCGACGGGCAGTGGACGTATCGGGTCGGTGACGGCACGGGCTGCGTGGTCGCAGAGATGTCCACCGAAGTACCGGTGTCCTCGCCGGAGTTCGGTGAGTCGCTGCGCGTCGCCCATGCCGATGCGCTGGGCCGGCTGGACCCGGAGGCGGGGGTCATCGTGTCCGCGGTGCTGGTCTCGGGCCAGGGCGGCGCGCGTGTGGTCCTCGCGATCCACCATCTCGGTGTCGACGCCGTCTCGTGGCCGATCCTCATCGAGGACGTGATCACCGTGTGGGGTCAGCTGCAGGCGGGATTCGAGCCGAACGTCCGCCGTGAGGTGACATCGGCACGTGCGTGGCATGCGGCGCTCGCCGATCAGGCCGAAGACCGCGCCGACGAGGTGGCCTACTGGGCGGCCCGGGTGGATCGGGCGCCGACGGACTTCGGTGTCGCATTCGACCGGAGCCGGGACCGGTTCTCCACCACCGAATCCGTAACGGTCGCCGTGGATGCCGCGGTCACCGAGGCGCTGCTCACCACGGTGCCCGAGGCGTACGCCGGACACGTCAACGACGCCCTGGTGGCGGCTCTGGCACGAGCGGTGCGCTCGTGGCAGGTCGACCGCGGGATCGCCGACGACAATCCGGTGTCGGTGTTGATGGAGGGCCACGGCCGCTACGAGGAGGTGCTGGCGAGCGGTGCGCACCCGGCCACGGCCGATCTGTCGCGCACCGTGGGATGGTTCACCACCATCGCGCCGACGAACCTCGACCCCGCCGCCGACATCGTGCACGCGGTCAAGGCGGCCAAGGAGGAGCGGCTCGGGCAGCCCGACCGCGGTGTCGGATTCGGCACGCTGCGCTTCGGCGGCGACGAGCGGCTCGCGGGCACCGCGTTGCCGTCGATCGGATTCAACTTCCTCGGCGGCGGAGCGCGCTCGGCCGCCGACGACCTCGACGTGCCGTTCCTGGCCGACGCCGCGGCGCCGGTGCTGCCGGCGACGGTCTCCGGGGCGATGGCCGCGATGAACACGCTGACCGTCAACGTCGGTGCGCGGGCGGTCGAATCCGGCCGTGAGCTGTCCGCGGACTTCATGTTCGTCTCCTCGGTGCTGTCCGCCGACGACGTCGCCGACATCGCGGGGCGCTGGCAGCGGGAATTGACCGCCGTCGTCGAACATCTCGCGAGCGCCGGCGATCCGGGCCTGTCCCCGTCGGATGTGCCGGGTACCGGCGTGACACAGGCCGATCTCGACGAGCTGGCGCACCGGTTCCCGGGCGCCGACATCTGGCCCTTGTCGCCGCTGCAGTCCGGGCTGCACTTCGAGTCCATGCTGGCCTCGACCCAGCACAACGCCGCAGTCGACGTCTATGTGGTGCAGTCGATCCTGAAGCTCGGTGGCACCATCGACCTGGACCGGCTGCGCGGCGCGGCGCAGGCGCTGTTCGCCGAACACCGCGCGCTGCGGTCGGGCTTCGTGCGCACCGGCAGCGGTGCGGTCGTGGCCGTGGTGCCCGAATCGGTCGAGGTGGGCTGGCAGGTGATCGACCTCGACGCCGGTGAGACCGCCGATGCGGTCGACACCCGCATCCGGCAGGCGGCGCAGGCGCAACGGCGGGAGCCGTTCGATCTCGAACGCCCGCCGCTGATGCGGTTCGCCGTGGTCCGGCACGGGGACAGTGCCCACCTCGTGGTGACCAATCACCACATCCTGATCGACGGCTGGTCGGGTCCGCTGGTGCTCGCCGATCTGCTCGCGCTGTATGCGACCGGCACCACCTACACCGGTCAGATCGGCAGCGGCGGTGGCGATTTCGAGGACTACCTGACCCACATCGCGTCGATCGACAAGGCCGCCGGGCGGGCGGCGTGGCGCGAGGTGCTCGCCCCGGTCGACACGCCGACGCTGGTCGCGCCGGGTGCCGAGGCGACCAGCGACGCGCTGCCGCAGGATCATGCAGTGATCCTGGATTCCGAACTTGTCTCCGGGATCGAGGCGGTGGCCCGGGCCGAGGGTGCGACGGTGGCGACGGTGCTGCAGTTCGCGTGGGCGGTGTTGCTGTCCCGACTCACCGGAAACCGTGTCGTATCGTTCGCGGAGACGGTCTCGGGTCGGCCCGCCGACATCGAGGGTGTCGAGTCGATGGTCGGTCTCTTCATCAACACGCTGCCCGCGGTGGTCGATGTCGATCCGCAGGCGCCGATCACCGAGGTGCTGTCGCGCTTGCAGGCGGCGAAGGTGTCGGTGCTCGATCATCAGCACCTCGCGCTGCCGGAGCTGACGGCCCTGGCCGGCGGGGGAGCCGGTGTCGCCGGCCCGCTGTTCGACACCCTCACGGTGCACGAGTCCTACCCGGTGAACACCGAGTCGTTGACGACGACGGATGCGTCGGTCACCGGTGGACTCGAGATCCAGGACTTCGAGGGTTCCGACGCCACGCACTACCCGCTCAACATGGCCACCTCGCCGGTATCCGGCGGCCGGCTCTCGCTCACCGTCAAGTACCTGCCGAGCGCCTTCGACGCCGACCAGATCCAGGTGTTCAGCGACGCTCTGGTGGAGATCCTGCGGACGGTGGCGACGTGTCCCGACACTCTGACCGCCGACATCGGTCTGGTGGCTCCCCACGTGATGCGGACCCTGACACCGGTGTCCGGTGGGCCGGGCACCGAGCCGCGACTGTTGGCGGACATCTTCACCGACGCCGCCGACCGGCACCCCGACCGAATCGCCGTTGTCGACGGTGGCGGCGCTTCGCTCACCTACGCGGAGCTGGATGCGCGATCGAATCGCCTGGCACGGTGGTTGATCGCCCGCGGTGTCGGCACCGAGTCGCTGGTCGCGCTGGCAATCGGCCGGTCAGCCGAATTGCTGACCGCCATCTGGGCGGTGGCGAAGACGGGGGCCGGCTATGTCCCGGTCGATCCCGACTATCCGGCCGAGCGCGTGGCCACGATGGTGGAGGACTCGGGCGCGAGCCTCGGTCTGACCGCGGCCACCGGCGAGCTGCCGGAGCGGGGTTTCGACTGGATTCGGCTCGACGACGTCGCGGTCGCCGGCGAGATCGACGGTTTCGACGACCGGCGGGTCACCCCGGCCGACATCCTCCGCCCGGTGCGTATCGAGAACGTCGCCTACGTGATCTACACGTCTGGGTCGACCGGTCGGCCCAAGGGTGTGTCCGTGACCCACGCGGGACTGGCCAACTTCGGTGCTCAGGAGTCGACAGCGCTGGCGGTCGCCGAGGCGCCGGTGGTGTTGGGCTTCGCGTCGCCAAGCTTCGACGCGTCCGTGCTCGAGTACCTGCTCGCCACGGTCAACGGCGGCACGCTGGCCTATCGGCCGGCCGAGGCGGTCGGCGGTGTGGTGTTGCAGGACTTCCTGCGCACCCAGAAGGTGGCGCACACGTTCCTGACCCCGACCGTGCTGTCGTCGCTCGATCCTGAGCAGCTGCCGGATCTGTCCGCCCTGATGTGCGGCGGTGAGGCGGTGCCACCGGCGCTGATGGACGAATGGTCGCCGCACGTACGCTTCCACAACCTGTACGGACCGACCGAGACGACGATCGGCATCTCGCTGAGCACGCCGATGCATCCGGGACAACTGGTCCACATGGGCGCTCCGATCGGCGGTGTGGGGCTGCTCGTCCTCGACGACCGGCTCCATCCGGTGCCCGTCGGTGTGCCGGGCGAGCTGTACGCGACCGGTGCAGCGCTCTCACGCGGCTACCTCGACCGTCCGGGACTGACCGCGGAACGATTTGTCGCCAACCCGTTCGGGGCAGCGGGTGACCGCATGTACCGCACCGGTGACGTCGTCCGCTGGCGCCGCTCCGCCGAGGGCGAACTGGTGCTCGAGTACGCCGGCCGCTCCGATGATCAGGTCAAGCTGCGTGGTCTGCGGATCGAACTCGGTGAGATCGAGAACGTGCTCGCCGCGCATCCGGCGGTCGAGTCGGCGGTTGTGATCGGGGTCGGTGGTTCGGTGGCCACGGCGCTGGCCGGCTACGTCGTGGTGAACGGGCCTGTCGACGTGGCGGAGCTGCGCGAACACGTCGCCGCACGTCTGCCGTCGCACATGGTGCCGTCGAGCATCGCGGTGCTCGACGCGCTGCCGATGACCCCGGTGGGCAAGCTCGACAAGCGGGCACTGCCCGAACCCGTGATCGAGGTGGCGGCACAGTATGTGGCCCCGGAGACGAAGACCGAGGCGGCCGTCGCGGCGGTGTTCGCCGAGGTGCTCGACATGGATCGGGTCGGGGTCACGCAGAGCTTCTTCGACCTGGGCGGCAACTCGCTGTCGGCGACACGGGTGCTGGCCGGTCTGCGTGAGGCCGGCCACGAGCTCGAACTCGCGTGGCTGTTCAACGATCCGACCCCGCGCGGTGTCGCGGCACGCCTCGACGGCGGCGGGTCGTCGGCCGGGCAGGTGCTGATCACGCTCAACGGGCTGGGTTCGCGCCCGCCGCTGTTCTGCGTGCACCCGGCGGGTGGTCTGGCCTGGTTCTACGGCGGCTTCGTGCCCTACCTGGCCGACCGGCCGGTCTACGGCCTGCAGGATCCGCATGTGGTGAGCGGGGAGCCGAGCGCCGCATCGGTCGAGGCGATGGCCGACCGTTATCTCGAGGAGATCCGTCGGGTCTCACCGCAGGGCCCCTATCACCTGCTCGGGTGGTCTCTGGGCGGTTACATCGCCTACGCGATCGCCGCCCGCCTGCGCGCGGAGGGCGAGGAGGTCGCGTTCCTCGGCGTGATAGACTCCTCACCGATCCCGGTCGCCGAAGGATCGGAGGAGACCATCCCCGTCGGGGTGCAGCTCGGCGGCGACTTCGTCGGCGACTTCCTCGGTGGATGGCGGGATCTCTTCGACCTCGACGAGGATGTGCACGCGGACAGCGCCGAGGAGGTCGCGGAGATCATCCGGACGCAGATCGCGTCGATGGGGCTGTTGGGCGCCGACCAGGTGCAGTGGGTGATGGACAGCTTCGCCACCGGTGAGGCGCTGGTGGAGAACTATCGGCCCGCGCCGTTCGACGGCCCGCTGCTGGTGTTCACCGCCACCCGCGACAAGGAGGACCCGACCGCGGTGGCCCGCGGGTGGGAGCCATACGTCGCCGGAACGATCACCAACGTCGACGTCGACGCCGACCACCTCGGTCTCGCCAACCCGGAGGCCCTCGACGTCATCGGGCCGACGCTCGAGCAGTGGCTGTCCGGAGGCGGACAGCCGAACGACAACGACACCACCACGATCAGTAATGGAGAGGACTGACCATGACCAACCCCTTCGACGACGAGGCCGGGCGTTTCTACGTCCTGGTGAACGACGAGAACCAGCACTCGCTGTGGCCGACCTTCGCCGACATCCCGGCGGGCTGGACCACCGTGTTCGGTGAGGACAGCCGGGCGGCGTGCCTGGAGTACGTCGAGAAGAACTGGACGGATCTGCGGCCCAAGAGCCTGATCGATGCCATGGCTGAGGACCGGGCACGCTGAGCCGGGTTCAGCGGGCGATGAAGTCGCGGTGACGTGACGTGGCGATAACACTTGCACATCAGCCATATCCACAACTTCAACCCCATTGGTCACACAAGTAACATGGAACCTGGGCGGCGAATTCTCGGTGTTGCTGAGTATTCGCCATGTGAATGACGGCTGCGGTTTCCAAAAGTCCATTAGCAAGGCAAGCTATATGTAGGGACCCGAGCCGTACCGAGCAGGGAGGCAAGGTGGCAGGGTCGTTGATGAGATTTCGGGGGAATGGCTGTGATGATGGCTGAGTTGTTGGAGGACATCCGGAGGCGGGCAGAAGCGACGCCCCGTCTGGTTGCGGTGCGCCTGGGCGAGGAGGTCGTCAGCTACGGCGCGCTGCACGAGAGCATCACATCGTATGAGGCGGTGATGGACCGCCACGGGATGTCGCAGGAGGCCGCATTCCATGCCGGACTCATGCACTGCGTGCCGGCGCTCACGCAGATCGAAGGTGTCGCCGAACGCAACCGCGTGACGTCCGAGATCGTCGCCTGGCTCGGCCGTGGCATCGACGGCGGCGAAGGCCGCCACCTCCGCGCCGTCAGCTGAGGCGTCGGGACCGCTCCGTCGCAGGGCCGCCTTCGTGGCTCGCTGCTCCGTTCGCGCCTCGGGGGACAGCAGATGTCTCGAGCGCATCGTCGAAACGACTCTCGCCGCATCCGAATCGGACGCGGCGAGAGTTCTTCGTATCGGGGGATAGACCGCCGGATCAGTTGCCGTACTGGCTGGTCATCGACGAGAGCTGGGTGACCGCGTCGCCGCTGAGCTTCCAATTCCCGTCGACCTTGACGTAGGCCAGGGTGGTGTCGGTCGGCTGCGCGGCGTTGGGGACCTGGATCGACACGGAGGCGTTGGCCTGGTTGTCGCCGTCGGCGCTCACGTTGGTGACCGTGTAGGACTCCGGGGTGAGGCCGGCCGCGCTGGACGCCTGCACGTACGCCTCCATCGCCGGTTTGGTGGCCGGATTGCTGACGTCGACGACGTTGTCGAGTTCGTCCGACGTCGTGTCGGGGTTGACCGCGGTCCGCAGGATGTTCTGTGCGTCCTGGCTGTCGAGTCCGAGGAGCGCATCCCGTGCCGCGCTCTTCGCCGCACTGGTCGCCTCGTCGAGAGCCGCCGAGGCCCGGTCGACCGCGCTGCCGACCGCGCTGCTCACCGCGTCACTCGCGGTCTGCTGTGCCTCCTCTGAACATCCGGCTGCGACGAGTACCGTCGTCGAGGCGAGCACCGCTGCGGCCAGTGACTTGCGAACCTTCATGTCGACTCCATCAGTACGGGTTGGGCGTTGAGCTCACCCTAGCCCACAGGCGTCGTCACTTTACCCGGGAATTAATCGGACCGCGGTCCGCTTGCAGTGGATGAACCTTCCGACCACTTCAGGAGGCACGACATGCAGTTCGGACTCTTCAGCGTCAGCGACATCACCGTCGATCCCACCACGGGTGTCGAGCCGACCGAGCGCGAGCGGATCAAGGCGATCGTCGAGATCGCGAAAAAGGCCGAGGACATCGGACTCGACGTCTTCGCACTCGGTGAGCACCACAACCGTCCGTTCTTCTCGTCCTCGCCGACGACGACGCTGGCCTACATCGCCGCGCAAACCAAGCGCCTGCAGCTCTCCACGGCGACGACGCTGATCACCACGAACGACCCGGTGAAGATCGCCGAGGACTTTGCGATGCTGCAGCATCTGGCCGACGGGCGTGTCGACCTGATGCTCGGGCGCGGCAACACCGGCCCCGTCTACCCCTGGTTCGGGCAGGACATCCGGCAGGGTATCCCGCTGGCCATCGAGAACTACCACCTGTTGCACCGGTTGTGGACCGAGGACGTCGTCGACTGGGAGGGCAAGTTCCGTACCCCGCTGACCTCGTTCACCTCGACGCCGCGCCCGCTCGACGACGTCGCACCGTTCGTGTGGCACGGCTCGATTCGCAGTCCCGAGATCGCCGAGCAGGCGGCCTACTACGGAGACGGGTTCTTCGCCAACAACATCTTCTGGCCCAAGGAGCACTTCCAGCGCTTGATCGGTTTCTACCGCGAACGCTACGAGCACTACGGGCACGGCAAGGCGCACCAGGCGATCGTCGGCCTCGGCGGCCAGTTCTTCATCCGGCGTAACTCGCAGGACGCGATCCGGGAGTTCCGGCCCTATTTCGTCAACGCGCCCGTGTATGGGCACGGTCCGACCCTGGAGGACTTCATGCGGGACACGCCCCTTACGGTGGGCAGCCCGCAGGAGTTCGTCGAGAAGACCCTGACGTTCCGTGAGTCGTTCGGGGACTATCAGCGTCAGCTGTTCCTCGTCGACCACGCAGGCCTCCCACTCAAGACCGTGCTCGAGCAACTCGACCTGCTCGGCGAGGTCCTGCCCGACCTGCGCGCCGGGTTCGCTGCCGGCCGTCCGGCCGATGTCCCGGATGCCCCGACGCACGCGTCGCTGGTCGCCGCCCGCGACGCCGTCCGATCCGGTGCGCAGACCGAGGCGGTGAACTCGTGAGCGCCGCAGCGCTGTCCCTGGTCGCTGTCAATGCGGGGCTCGGCGAGCCGTCGTCGACGCGGCTGCTCGTCGACCGTCTGGTCGACGCGGTCACCGGCGAACTCGCGGACTCGCCGATCACGGTCGACGTCACCATCGTCGATCTGCGCGATCTCGTCGTCGACATCGGTCGCTCGCTGGCGTCGGGTTTCGCCGTCGGGGCGGTTCGGGAGGCCGTCGAATCGGTTCAGGCCGCGGACAGCCTGATCGCCGCGACCCCCGTGTTCAACGCCTCCTACAGCGGTCTGTTCAAGTCGTTCTTCGACCTCGTCGACGTCGACCGGATGGAGGGTAAGCCCGTGCTGATCGCGGCGACCGGTGGCAGTCCACGCCATTCGATGGTGCTCGATCACGCGATGCGGCCGCTGTTCTCCTATCTGCGCGCGGTCGTCGTGCCCACCGTGGTGTACGCCGCGGCCGAGGATTGGGCGGGGACCTCGGGGGACACCGCGCTTCTGTCCGAACGGGTGCGTCGTGCGGCGCGTGAGCTGGTGACGGCACTGCGCGTGGGTTCTGCGCCGGCGCCCGCAGAGGTGACTCGTGCCGTCACGGCGCCGCGGTCGGATGCGCGGGACACTGCGGCCGAGGCGGCCGGGATCGCCAACTTCGCGCGGCTGCTCGGCGAGAGCGCCTGACGCGGATCCTCACGCCTCGCCGGGGACGTTGTGTCGCGGCCGTAACCGACTGTTCGGGAGGGCGGGGGCGGGTAGGTGCTGGATCTCGCCCCGGTAGCCCTGCACCTGCCCGAATCGGTCACTGTGCTCACTCCACTCTCGGCGGAACGCGGCGATGTCGTCGTGGGTCCGGCCCACGAAGTTCCACCACATGATGATCTGCTCGTCGAGCGGGGCGCCGCCGAGAAGCAGTACGCGCGACCGCTCGTCGGATTCGTTGCGCAGGCCGATCGTGGTCGCACCGAGCCCGATGTAGCCGAGCTCGGTGCGCTGCAATGCCTCGGCGGCCGAGTTGACCACCCGGACCGGTCCGGCGTCGACCAGGACGCCGTGTTCGTGGTCGGGGTTCACCGGGAGCTCGACGCCTGCGCTCGGCTCGAAGGAAAGCTCCGCTCCGACCAGCGGGGTGAAGGTGTGCACCGGCGATCGGCTCCCGAGCAGTTCACCGAGAAAGACCCGGATCGAGACGCCGTCACGTTCGAGCACCGACGGAACGTGGTGGGCGAAGTCGCGGTCGGCGTCGGCGGCCGCGGCGGGCAGCGCCACCCAGAGCTGCACGCCGTGCAGCACCGTCGTCTGTGGCGTGGACACCTCGGTATGGGCGATGCCGTGCCCGGCGGTCATCAGATTCATCTCACCGGGCCGGACCATCGCGTGATTGCCTATGGTGTCACGGTGTTCGATCTCCCCGGAGAACAACCAACTCACGGTCTGCAGCCCGGTGTGCGGATGCGGGGGCACGTCCATCCCGCCGGTGAGCGAGACGTCGTCGGGTCCGTAGTGGTCGGCGAAACACCACGCGCCGATCAGTGACCGTTGACGTTGGGGCAGCGTGCGGTGCACGGTCATCGCCCGCGGACCACCCAGTGGCACGTCGCGCGCGGTCAGCCGCTCCACCGTGATCATCCGCCCGGCGTCGCCGGTTGCCCGGTGAACGATTGAGTGGCAATCGATTTCGGCGGGATGGACCTCCAGGTTGCTCATCGGTGCACCACCACTCCCAGGGTCGGCTGTGTTTCCCGAGTCTAGACCGGTGGGTCAGGCTCGGTGGATGCGACGACGGTCGCGTCGCCGAAGGACATCGTCACCGTGCCGACCGACGACGACATCCACGCATGCCGGCCCAGTCGTAACGACCGCAACTCGTCGGCGATCGGGTGGGTGCCGAGTACGAGGGTGGCCCCGCCGATGCGGGTGCGGGTGTTGTTGGTCGACGTGAGTCGCCACGGTGTCGTCCGCAGCACCCCGTCGAGTCGGGAGTACGCGGTCAGCACCGTGTCGGTGGCGGTGTCGGGCACACCGATGCCGGGCCGGACGGTGAGGTCGACGACGAGTTGTCCGTCCGCCGTCAGCCGGCCATGTTTGGTGGGGGAGTCGTGGTCGACCTCGAACTCGGCGAGGGTCTTGGGGAATCCCCAGATGCGGCGACCTGCCGCCAGCGTGAACTCGCCGTCGACGGGCAGTCGGTGGATGAGGGCCCGAGCGTCGCCGCCGACGAGGGACCGCAGTGCCGCGCGCCGCGAGGGCGGTGGGTGTGACGGGTCCTCGACCAGAAAGCAGACCCCGAACTCGTTGTACGGTCCGAGGTCACCGTCGACGTAGTCGACGAAGACCAGCATGCACATGGTGCGGTTCTTCCGGACGGCCAGGGGGCGTACCCCGTCTCCGATGACCCGCCCGACCTCGGCGCGATCGGCGGTGAAACCCGCGACGAAGCAACGCGCGTGCTGGATCTCCACCGGCATGGTGACCGTGGTGCCGAGTACTTGATGCGTGGAGGCCGTGTCCGCCATCGATACCCCTCACTCCGAACCGGGGTCCGGGTAGAACGTGTTCTCGTTTCCCAGGGTTCATGGTGCCAGGTGTGACCGCCGTGTGGAACCTGTGGGGGAGTGCTGTCGACGACGGGTGTTCGGGCGATCCGATCCGTCGCCGACATCGGCCCGGGTGTTCGAATCGCAGATCTCTCCGGAGGTCTGCGCGGCACGGTACGGATCGGCGCCCCACGTCCGTGGAGGCGGCCCTGAGGGGCGCGATACATCGCGCAGCCCGAGCGATGAGGCGATTGTCACATCTGGTATCAATGTCGAAGAATTTGGCCGAAATGCCAGGTCGGCCAGCTCGCTTGTCGCCCACAGTGGTCAATTTTGCCGTAATTGCCGGATTCGTCGAGGTCTTGTCCACGATGGACAACCGTCGATGTGCGAAGCTGTACTCTATTCGCGTCGCGGTATCGGAGCGTCGCAGGTTGTGAAGTCTTGTTGCAGAGCGAGGGATGACAGGTGACCGCGAGTCCACGAATGCCGATTCACTTGGCGCAGCCGATGGGCACGCAGGGATGCCGAGAAGCCGTCGCAGAGTCCGTCACATCGCCGGGGCCGCGGGTGACCCATATGTCGGATTATCGCGAATCTGACGCGCAGGCGGCGCGGTATCGGCGTCCCGACCTCTCCTTGCGCGAGATCGAGGTGCTGCTTGCCTGGCTGGCGGCGGAGTCGAAAGAAGAGGCGGCGTCGAAGCTGTTCATCTCGGCGTCGACGGTGAGTACCCATCTGGCCCGCATCCGTGCGAAGTATTCGGGGGTCGGCCGCGATGCGCCGACGAAGACCCACCTGCTGGCGCGCGCGCTGCAGGACGGCTACACGAGCCTTGACTCCTGGTGACGTCGGTCTGACATCACCCACGCGTCACGAGCGCAGATCGCGAGCGATCGACGGCCACGTGTTGTGCAGGTCGTCCTGCCAGTAGCCCCACGAATGGGTGCCGGCCGGACGGATCGTCACCGTGGCCGGGATACCGAGATGTGCCAGGCGGGTGGTCATCTGCCGTGTGCACTGGTCGATGGCGACCTCGATCATCCCGCCGAGCACCACCTGATTGGACAGAGTCCAGACGTTTCCGCCGGTACTGGGGTCCGTGAGAGTCTCGTGCGCGCCCGGCAGGCCGGTGCCGGAGGTCATGTAGATCTTGGTGCCGCGCAGCTTCGCGGCGTTGAGGTACGGGTCGTTCGCACGCCAGCCGGGACCGTTGAGCGGGCCCCACATGTTCTCCATGTCGGCGCCGCCGCGGTCCTCGACGACGAAGCGGATGTATTGCTGGCCGGACGGGTTGCTGGTGCGCGCGCAACCGCTGAACGCCGCGACCGATCGATAGAGCTTGGGGGCGGCGATGGCGAGGTTGAGCACCGACGTGCCGGCCATCGAGATGCCGGCGATCGCGTTGACCTTCGTGGTGCGGTAATGCGCATCGATGAGCGGCGGCAGTTCCTTGGTGAGGAAGGTCTGCCACTTGTTGCGGCCGAGCGCCGGATCGTCGCGGACCCAGTCGGTGTAGTAGGAGAACGCGCCTCCGATCGGCGTCACCACGTACACGTTCTTGTCTGAGAAGTATTTCTTGTAGTCCGACCGGGCGTCCCAGGTCGCGGAGTCCTCGCCGCCGCCAGCGCCGTTGAGCAGGTAGAGCACGGGACTCGGTTTCGTGGCGTTCTTCGGGGTGAGCACGGTGACCGGAATGGTCCGGTTCATCGACGCCGAGTACACGATGAGGGTGTCCTGCTGGGGGTCGTCGTCGTAGACGGTGGTGATCGCAGAGGCCGGGGCCGCCGACGCGGACCCGCCGACCCCGGCGGTGAACGCCACGACGGTCGCCACGAGCGCCATGACCACCGCGATCACGACCCGATTGTGTCTCCCCGCTGCGACACTCATACTGATGCCCCCGTCTGCTCCGGCGCCCTACGTGGCTGCCCAGTCTAGGGGATCCCCCGGTCCGCCCGGGTCGGTCATCCGGCCGACAAGGCCACGGATTTGGTTGCGACCTGCGGTTTCGCCTACACTTGTGGGGTTGCCTGCGGCGCGAGAGTGCCGCGAATCGGCTCGCGAACCCACTGGGATGGCCCGCTCGCGCGGAAAACCCCAGGCAGGCGCGTGCCCGATGGTGACAGACCGTGTGCGTCGGGTCGGAAATCCGGCGGACATCAACATCCAGGTCAAGGAGATTGACGAGTGATTCAGCAGGAGTCTCGCCTGCGGGTTGCCGACAACACCGGAGCAAAGGAAATCCTCTGCATCCGCGTGCTCGGCGGTTCCTCGCGGCGCTACGCCGGCATTGGCGATGTCATCGTCGCCACTGTCAAGGACGCCATCCCCGGTGGCAATGTCAAGAAGGGTGAGGTCGTCAAGGCCGTCGTCGTGCGCACCTCCAAGGAGCGCCGCCGTCCGGACGGCAGCTACATCCGATTCGACGAGAACGCCGCCGTCATCCTCAAGGGTGAGAGCGATCCCCGCGGTACCCGCATCTTCGGCCCGGTCGGCCGTGAGCTGCGTGAGAAGAAGTTCATGAAGATCGTGTCGCTGGCACCGGAGGTGATCTGACATGAAGGTGCACAAGGGTGACACCGTGATCGTCATCTCGGGCAAGGACAAGGGCGCCAAGGGCAAGGTCATCCAGGCCTTCCCGAAGGAGCAGCGGGTCCTCGTCGAGGGCGTCAACCGCATCAAGAAGCACACCGCTGCCTCGGCGAACGAGCGTGGCGCATCCTCCGGCGGCATCGTGACCCAGGAGGCCCCCATCCACGTGTCGAACGTGATGGTCGTGGACTCCGACGGTACCCCCACCCGCGTCGGCTACCGCGTGGATGAGGAGACCGGCAAGAAGGTCCGGATTTCCCGCAAGAACGGGAAGGACATCTGAAATGACCACCAGTGAAAAGGTTCAGCCCCGGCTGAAGACCCGCTACCGCGCCGAGATCAAGGACGCGCTGAACAGCGAATTCAACTACGACAACGTCATGCAGATCCCCGGCGTGGTCAAGGTCGTCGTCAACATGGGTGTCGGTGACGCCGCCCGCGACGCCAAGCTGATCAACGGTGCGGTCGCCGACCTCGCGCTGATCACCGGCCAGAAGCCGGAAATCCGTCGCGCCCGCAAGTCCATCGCGCAGTTCAAGCTGCGTGAGGGCATGCCGATCGGTGCCCGCGTCACCCTGCGTGGCGACCGGATGTGGGAGTTCCTGGACCGTCTCGTGTCCATCGCACTCCCGCGTATCCGCGACTTCCGTGGACTCTCGGATCGCCAGTTCGACGGCAACGGCAACTACACCTTCGGTCTGAACGAGCAGTCGATGTTCCACGAGATCAACATCGACAAGATCGACCGGCCGCGGGGTATGGACATCACCGTCGTCACCTCGGCCACCACCGACGACGAGGGCCGCGCGCTGCTGCGTCAGCTCGGCTTCCCGTTCAAAGACAACTCCGTGAAGGAGAACTGACATGGCAAAGAAGGCTCTGGTCAACAAGGCCAACAAGAAGCCCAAGTTCGCCGTGCGGGGCTACACCCGGTGCAACAAGTGCGGTCGTCCGCATTCGGTGTTCCGGAAGTTCGGCCTGTGCCGTGTGTGCCTGCGCGAGATGGCGCACGCCGGCGAGCTGCCGGGCGTGCAGAAGTCCAGCTGGTGAGCTGACGCCCTGTCGCTGGTCGAGTAACCCGAAGCGCTAGCGAACGGTGTATCGAGACCACCAGGGTACAAGTCACAGACAACGGCCCCACCTCTTCGAGTGAGAGGTGGGGCCGTCGTGCGTGCACTCCCGTTCGTGCGTTCGCTCCCCGCAGACGGAGCGGGAATCGTCTCTGGGCGTCGATTCTCGCTACGTTTGCATTTACGTTGCCTAACAACGGCCCCCGCGGTGGTCAGCACCGCCGCCGGGCGGCCCGTCGTTGGGCGCGGTTGGGTGCCGGGGATCTGATGACTCGCGGCTCAGTGGTGCGAGCCCCGGTATCCGAGGTCCCCTTGATCTCTTGTGCAGCCGGAGGCAGCGAGTAGTCCGTGTCCCAGGGAAAGCGGCCGGAATCGTCGGGCCACACGACCTGGAGGGCCGGCGCATCGGGGAAGAGTTCGTTGGTGATGAGCAGATCGGACTTGTCGATCATCTCGATGACCCGGACGCCGACGTCGAGCGACTGCAGCGACACGACCACGCGTCCGTCGACGACGCGGCGCCAGTCCTGTCGGTGGAACAGCGACCCCAGCTCGTTCAGAACGGCGCAACTCGTCCGGGCGTCGAGCCCGTAGACCGCCAATTCAGGAATGACGTGCAGCCCCATCCCCGTGGTGTAGGCGAACGAGCAGCCCGGCGATGTGCACTGCGATGATCCACAGACGCATACGCCGCTGACCGCGGTGACCGCCCAGCCCTTTGAGCGGATGGTGCTGATCGTCGACCGTACGACGGGATCCGGATGCCAGCGGCGGAGACCTCGGTGGGCAGCGGTGTGGTCCGACATGTTCGCTCCTTTGTTCGAGTGATGTCGTCCAGTTCACCACTCGGGTCCGACAGGAGGTCGGGCCTGGCACACGCCGACGAGCCCCAGACGTGGCGAGAAACGTCCGGGGGCGCCGATTCTCGCTACGTCGTCGGCGGGGGTGGGGGTGGGGAGGGCTGCCCAGGCGGGAACTGCTGGGGGTTGGGCGGCATCGTCGTGGCCGGTCCGGTGGTCGGCTGTTGCGGGTACGGGGCCGGGGCCGGTCCCGGATATTGAGTCGGCGTGGGGTATTGAGCGGTTGCCGGGCCCGAACCCTGGGCAGGGCCTCCCGCATATTGGCCGGGTGCAGCACCCGGATACTGGCCGGGCGCGGGACCCGGATAAGAGCCGGGAGCGGGTCCGGGATACGGGCCTGGTGCGTAGCCTTGCGGTGCCGGTTGTGGGCCCTTCTTCCCACGCCTGGACAACAGGATTCCGCCGACGACGAGGACGATCAGGACGGCACCGGCCGCGATGGCGATCCACACCCAAACGGGGGGCGAGTTGCCCTCCGGTGCGGCCCAGACGGGTTGCAGGTCCACACCGGACTGAGTGAGGAAGGTCGCGAGCGCCTCCCCGCTGGTGATGAAGTTGAAGTTCTGCGGGGCCTGGTCGTTCCCGGTCAGTGTGTACGAGTTCACACCCACGACGTTGCCCTGCTCGTCGACGGTGGGCCCGCCGCTCATTCCCGGTGAGAGGTCGGCGTTCACCTCGGTGCCGGCCACCCCGTCCGGTGTGACCTGATTCGACGAGACGGTGCCCGACTTGAACGACGGTTGCTGGATTCGCGACTGGTCGGTGGTGGCGCCCACGTTCGCGGGGAACCCGACCGACGTGACGTCCTGGCCCTCCTCGAGTGCGGTGGAGGACACCGGCAGTGCCTTCAAGGTCGGCATGCCGTTGAGCTTGAGCAGGGCGTTGTCGCCGCCGGAGAACTTCTGATTGGCCACCACCTGAACCGTGGTCCAACTGTCGATGACCCGACCGTCCTGGGGAGCCTGGATGACCTCGACGTGGACATCCGGGGCCGCGCCGGTCTCCTTGCCCTCGACGGGCCACTGATTCGCGTTGGCTACCTGCAGGTTGGCGGCGAGGTCCGCGGCCGGATCTTCGAGGGCCCCGGTCAAGAACTGTTGCCGGAAGAGTGATTTGACCTCCTCGGATGTGGAGTCCACGCAGTGCGCCGCGGTCGCGATGTAGCCCGAGGGGTCGACCACGAATCCGGTACAGGTCGAATCGACCTCCACCTTGTCCGACCATCGTGCCGGCGTCCCGGATGTGGTCGGCGGGTACTTCACGTATCCGGTCATCACGATGCCCAGTTGCACGAGGGCCGGTTTCACCCGCGAGGTGAGGACTTCGTGGGTGTCCGGGGCGGCATGCGCGGCACCCTGACCCATGAGTGCGGTGGCTGCGACGACGCCGGCGACAAGCGCCAGACATCCTGTCCTCTTCATCTTGTGTCTCCTACTGCCATGGAGGCTCGAAGGCCACGGTGCCGGTGAGTCGCCTGGTGATCGCCCATGCAACGACGACCACCAGACAAGGCGGTCAATCGTCGGTGCAGTATGTCGAAATTTACCGCTTTCCGGCGACGCTGTCCGCCCAACTTTGCTGATTCATTCAGTGGTGATAAGCGACTGTTGCTTTGTCTCGCTAAGGATTTGGCGGCCGTTCGCCACCGGGCCGCCACCGCTTCGGGCGCTGACGTGTCAGGCCCAGGCCCGAGGTCGTCAGGCCGTATCCCCGCAGCGTCGAGGCGGGTCGCCCGACATCGGCAGGTGGCAGAAAGCGAGTTCACATGTCGTCGGATAAGCTCCTCGACGGAGTGATCAGCAGGGTTGCAGTGACTGCACCAGAAAGAGCCGTTGCCGTAGATGTTCGCGTTTTCGCAGTGTGACGGCACTGACCTGCGTGAAGAGACCTGGGTCGAGCTGTTCCCGTGGCTCGACACATACGAATCGGCGGCGGCCGCCCGACTCGAAGCGTTGGTTCCCGAGGTAGCGGATTGGTGGATCTCGGATTCGCCGCGTGACACCCGCACCGATGTGTCGATGGATTCACTTGTCGCGTCGTTGGGCCAACTCGTCGCCCGGAATCATCGCTCGGTGCTGTTCGGTGAGATCGCCCCGACGCTGGATACGGGGATCGGACTCGCCGCGCTCCACCTTCCCCCACGTGCCGAGACGGTGGTCCGTCGACTCGGCACCCGCGACTTCGTGAAAACCCTGATGTCGGCCAATGTGGAGACGCTCTTCACTCTGCGCGGCACGAGCCTCGAGACGGTGCAGCAGATAGCTGCGGGAATCGTGGCCGCGTCGATCCTGGCCGATCCGGAGCAGGGCACGGCGCCCGACCAGGAGGGCGACAACCCCGCGGTCACCCAGCTCGTCGACGATCTCCGGTTCCTCGCCCGGTGGCGCAGGCTCCGCGACCGGCTCGATGCACCCCTGATCGAGGTCGAGATCGAGGACGATGCACCGGAAGGGGTGCAAGACGCGGCCTCACGCGTTTCGGCGGTGACTGCGCGTGACCTCGACATCCTCGTCGAGGCCAATCCCATCGACGAGATCGAGAATCTCGTCGAACAACTCGATGAACGCGAGTGCATTGTCCTGCGCGATCGCCTCATGGCGGCCGACCCCGTGACGATGGGGGAGTTGAGCGCCCGACTGCATGTGACCAAGAGCCGCGCCGGCACACTGGTCGCCGCAGTGAAGGAGAGATTCGCGACGGCATGTGGGTTCGACACCGCGGCGGGTGGTCTGCTGGCGAGCATCCGCACCGAGATCGCACCGGTCACACCGCTGGTCAGGCTCCTCACGCTGCATCCGATTCTCGATCGGGCGGTGCCCTCGTTGGGCGTTCCGCTGTGGCTGGTACTCGACCGACTCGACGACTTCTTCGAGGTCAGCGAGGGCTGGGCGGCCGCGCCCGATGTGCACGCCGCCAAGGGGCGAACCATCGTGATGCTCGAGCAGTTCGAATCGGACAACGGCGCCGTCGCACTGTCGACGGTCGCCCGATCGCTCAACCTCGCGCCCGATGAGGCCGGGGCCTGGATCGAGTTCTGTGAGATCCCCATCGTCGACGGTCACGCCCTGCTCATGACCAGACGGCCGGAGGACCACATCGCCGGCATCCTGGACGCCGCATCCCGGTCGCTGACCACCGACGAGGTCATGGACCACCTGGACACCTATCGATCCCGTGGATCCGTGGAACGGATTCTGAACGACGACGACCGGGTCACTCGTGACGAATCGGGACGCTGGCGGCTGCGTGACGACGTCCCGGGCGCGCTCGGCGAGCAGCGCAGGTTCAAAGATGTCCGACAGACCCGACGCCTCTATCGGATCGACGACACCTGGTGCTTCCGGATCTCGGTGGCGGCCGATCATCTCCGGGGCGCGAGCCTGGCCGTGCCGGCCGGTGTGGCGACGGCTTTCGGATGCCGGCCCGGAACGGTCCACGAGCTCCCCAGCCCGCTCGGCCCGCAGACGTTGCGGTGGACAGCCGCAAGCCCGACATCGGGAACCATCCGGCGCTTCCTCACCGAACTCGACAGCCGGCCGGGAGACGTGGTGATCCTGACGTGCTCCGAACGCGAGGGTTTCGGGGTGCGGCGAGCGGCCGCAGTGTCCGACACCGACGATCCGCTCCGACGCGCACTCGCCCTTGTCGGCCATCCGGCCCCCACCGACGTCGCCGAGGACCGTCTCGCGACCGTTCTCGCCCAGGTAGCCGGGCTGCCACCCGAGACGAAACCTCGCCGCATCCTCAGCGCCTATCAATCCCGCGACGATGCGGTGGCCCGCCTCTTGGAGGAGAAATGGGTGGTGGCGTCCCGATGAACCGCGAGGCGTCCCGGGTCGCCCGTGCGCTCGGTCTGCACCACACGTTGCCGACCGCCGTCGCCGACCTCGTCGACAACAGCGTCGATGCGCAGGCCCGGCACATCCTGATCCGATTTCTCCAGGCAGGCCGCCGTGTCACCGGGTTGCGGGTGATCGACGACGGACGGGGCATGGACGGTCAGACGATCGACGCGGCCATGCGGTATGGGGCCACGCGCGGCTACGGCACCGACGAACAGGGCCACTTCGGCGTCGGCATGAAAGCGGCGTCGATCAGCCAGGCCGACACTCTCACCGTCTACTCGCGGGCGCCCGGCTGCGTCACTCACGGTCGGCGGCTCACGGTTTCCGACCGCGACGACGTCCCGCGACTCGAGGCGATCGACGACGACGACGCGCAAGCCGCGATGGACGTGGCCCACCCGCGATTCCCATTCGACACCGGGACCATCGTCGAGTGGCGGGGCATCCGGACCTTCCCGACCTCCGCCGACCCCGATGATCAGGCCGCGTGGCTGGAAGGGGCGATCGGAGACCTTCGGGACTGGTTGGGACTGGTGTTTCATCGGTTGATCACGCGGGGGATCTCCATCACCGTCGACGTCTTCGACGATGTCGAGCGGCGCGCCGGCGCGTCCCGATCGGTGCGTGCGATCGATCCGTTCGGCTACCGGCGGTCGGGCGACCCGGACTACCCGCGTGAGCTCTCCGTGCGGCTCGCCGACCCGACGACGATGGCCGCGCACATCTGGCCCGCGCGCACCGCGGTGCCCGAATACAAGCTCGGCGGAATGCCGGGTCGCGACTCGCAAGGATTCTTCGTCTACCGCAACGACCGACTCCTGCACGCGGGTGGTTGGCTCGGCGTCGTCCGGCCCCGTCCCGAATGGGGCCTCGCGCGGGTTGCCGTGGAACTCGACTCAGCCACCGGCGACCATGTCGTGATCAACCCGGAGAAATCCGGCGTGACGATCGACGCAGCCCTCTCCGCCGCCTGGCGTGACGTGCTGAGCAGCGGTTACCTCGACGATGCCGAGGCGGCGGCACGGGCGGCCCGCAGGGTCCAACGGCGTCCCGTCACCGTCGTCGAGCCGGGCGCGGGACTCCCCGACGAGGTACTCGACGAGTTCGCGGATTGCTTCACCTTCGTGGACTCGGCCGATCCGGTTGAGATCGGTTGGCGGGTCCTGGCAGGTGACCGATTCTTCGAGGTGGATCTCGAGAACCGGTCGCTGTGGATCAATGCCCGATTTCGGCGGCGTCTCGGTGGTAGCAGGAAAGGTGGCAGCGATGTTCCACTGCTGCGCACCTTGCTCTTCCTGCTCTCCCAGGACATGTTCGACGCAACCAGACACAGTTCCAAGCAGGCCGAGCAATTGGATTCGTGGCAGCGGGTGCTGATCGCGGCGATGTCCGCGGAGGAGGTGGTGTCATGACCCAGACACTCATCGATGCGGTCGCACGCGAGTTCGTCGGAGACCATCCCCCCGCTCGCCTCCTCGGTGCGGTGACCGGACGTGTCGCCGATGCGGGCGGCGGACTCGTCGATATCGAGGTGATCGTCGATGTGATGGTCGACGAGCGCGTCCCGCCGGTTCACCGGGCCGTCCGGTCGGCGCTGACGCGATGGGATGCGGAGGGCGTGGCCGAGTGGGTGGACGGGACGCAACCACATTCGCTCGACCGGCGCGCGGTGATCTACACACGCTTGGGTATACCCGAACCCGCCTTCGCCGCGCTCAACGACAGGTATCCCGTCGCGACTGGACCCACCGTCGTTGCTGCGCAACAGCCGTGGGAGCCCTGGTACACGCCGGAACGCCGTGCGGCGCACGACTTCTATTGGTATGCCTACCGAGGGATCCTCGGCCGGAAGGGGTGGACGCAGGACACCGTCGACAAGCTCGACGTCGCCACCACCGAAGTCGTTCGGCGACTTGCCGATCCGACCCGAACCGAGTCGTACCAATCCAAAGGGCTCGTCGTCGGGTACGTCCAGAGCGGGAAGACGGCCAACTTCACCGGCGTGATCGCCAAGGCCGTCGACGCCGGGTACCGTCTCGTCATCGTCCTCACCGGGACGATCGAGCTCCTGCGCAGTCAGACGCAGCGGCGTCTGGACATGGAGCTCATCGGGATGCAGAACATCGACGAGACCGAGTACTGCAACGACGAGGACTGGCACAACGGAGCGTTCCTGAGCCACGTCATCGACCCCAATCACTCCAACGACGCCCCGGCCATCCGGCGTCTGACCGGTGTGGTCGACGACTACAAGGCGCTCGCAAAGGGCATCGGCACCCTGCACTATGAGTTCGTCGATCATGATCTGCCGCTGATCGATCCGGTCAACCTCTACTCCAGCAATGTCCGCGTCGCCGTGGTGAAGAAGAACTCTGCGGTGCTGAAGAAGCTGGTGTCCGATGTCCAGAAGATTCCCACGCCACTCGACCAGATTCCGGCGCTGATCATCGACGACGAGGCCGATCAGGCGTCGGTGAACACCCAGAACCCGAAGAACTTCGCCAACGGGCGGGTTGAACGGACCGCGATCAACGAACAGATCTCGTTGCTGCTAGGACTTCTGCCACGCAGTCAGTACATCGGCTACACGGCGACACCGTTCGCCAACGTGTTCGTGGACCCGGACGACTCGGTGAACATCTTCCCGAACGACTTCATCGTCAGCCTGGAACGTCCGGCGGACTATATGGGCGGTGCCGACTTTCACGATCGAGACGTCGATCTCGGTGTCGGCGTGGAGAAGACACCCGCGAACTCGAACGAGAGTGCATTCGTCCGGGATCTTGTCGCGCAGAGTGATGAAGACCGTGATGCGGAGCGACTGCGTGCACTCGACTCCTTTGTCCTCGCCGGGGCCGTCAAGCTGTTCCGACGTGACCGAGGTGTGCCGGGCGACTTCCGCCACCACACCATGCTGGTCCACGAATCGGTCAAACAGGCCGAGCACAAGGCACTCGCGACCGAGTTCGAAGCCCTGTGGAAGTCGGCCTCCTACAGCCAGCCATCCGGTCTCGTGCGGCTCGAAGAGCTGTGGAACAACGATTTTCGGGTCGTCTCCGAGCACCGTGCGCAACCAGGGGTACCGAGCCCGGAATCCTTCGCCGACCTCGAGACATTCATCGGCGCCGCGTGCGACAAGATCGGCGAGGGAGTGCGGCCGATCATCGTCGTCAACGGTGAGGCCGACAAGGACTATCTGCAGCAACCGCTCAACTTCCAGGAGCATCAGGTGTGGAAGATCCTGGTGGGCGGGACGAAGCTCAGCCGGGGGTTCACCGTCGAGGGGCTGACGACGACGTACTACACCCGTCGGACGGCGCAGGCGGACACGCTGATGCAGATGGGCAGATGGTTCGGTTTCCGGCCCGGGTATCGGGATCTGGTGCGACTGTTCATCGGGCGCGAGGTCCCGGGGCCGGCGGGCAGGATCGTCGACATGTATCGGGCGTTCGAGGCGATCGTCGACGACGAGGAGGACTTCCGCGAGGAACTCGATCGATTCAGCGGTATGAACGCGGCCGGTGAACCGATGGTGACACCCCGTGACGTTCCGCCGATGGTGTTCCAGCGGCTGCCATGGCTCCGGCCCACCGCTGCCAACAAGATGTACAACGCCGAGATGACCTACCGCAGCGTCGGCGGCCAGAGCTTCAGTTTCACCATGCAGGGGCCGCGTGACGACGGCTCGAACAACGTCACTCATTTCCGACTCGTTCGTCCTCTGCTCGACGCACTCGAGGAGACCGGAGAGTTCGCCTTCATCGACAAGGACGGACGATCCCGCATGTTCGAGGCGCGTTTCGGAACGGTTGCTGCGCATCTGGTTCTGGATGTCGTCGATCGGTTCGTGTGGGATGCCAACTGGGACTTCGGCCCGCACCGCGAGGCGTTTGCGCGGGCGATGGAGCGCGGCGCTCTCGACGACTTCGCGATCCTGGTCCCGGTACCGAAGAAGCGGCCACCGGTTCTCATCGGCGACTACCCGGTGCCGCTACCGCTGGTGAACCGCAAGCGTCAGCCGGTCGCCTATCGGACCGGTTTCACGGGAACCGCGGTCCGGGAGCGGGATGCGATCGAGCACATCGCCGGCAACCCGGACAAACTCGTCGGCGGTCCGCTGGCGCAGCAGCTGCGTAAACCCACACGCGGAGGAATGATCCTACTGTTCGCGAGCGACCCGTACGGGGCTCGTCAGTTCAAGGACCCGGGTCGGGGGAAGGTGAATCCGGTCGATGTCGCCACGCTCTTCTCCTACGCCCTACCGTTCGCGGCATACCCAAGCCCGGCCATCGGATTCACCGTCCGAAAGTCCGATGCGGGAGCCATCGTCGATGCGTAACAGCAAGAAAGTCAGGAGTATTCGATGGCAAAGGTGATCGCGACGATCAGCCTGAAAGGTGGGGTGGGCAAGACCACCGTGACCGCTGGGCTCGCGGAGTTCATGTCGGCGGAGTTCGGTCAGCGGGTGTTGTTGATCGATCTCGATTCCCAGATCAATCTCACCACGATGATGATCAGCGAGGAACGCTGGTTCGAGCTCAACACCAACGGGGACACCCTTGCGGCATTGTTCGCCGACGCGGTGCACGGCACCAGCGACTTCGACCTCGACAGCGCAATCCAGCGGGGGGTGTCACCCGTGAAGCGGGTGGCCACGGTCGACCTACTCGCCTCATCGCTCGACCTCGTCGAACTCCAGGAAGAGATGAGTGCACTGAGGGTCGCGGGGGAGCGGTCCGACGGCGGTGTCATGTTCCTGCGCAAGGCGATCGCACCCGTCGTCGACTTCTACGACTACGTCCTCATCGACTGCCCGCCCAACATCGGTCCGGTGACCCTGAATGGGCTGGCCGCCGCCGACGCCTACATCATTCCCACCGTCCCTGATCACCTGTCGACCTACGGCATCCCCCAGATCCAGAACCGGGTGCGGAAGTTCGGCGACGAGATCGGTCGCGAGATCGTCGAACTCGGCGTCGTCATCACGAAGTTCAAGTCGAACTCGAGCGTGCACGGCTCCACGACCAAACGCCTTCGTCGCGACCCCACCATCCAAAACGTGTTACCGAGCTACATCAACGAGGCAAACGCCATCGCCGCCTCTGCCGAGTTCGTGCCCTACGGCACCCTGAAGAGGAAGTACGGCAACCAGGGCCAGTTCGATCAGTTCCGTGGACTGACCACCGATGTCATGACCGAGGCACAGGAAAAGCTATGAGCGCAGACGAAGCTCGACGTCGCGTCGAGTACCAGGCCGTGGGCGGAGCCCTGATGCAGCTCGATGCCCGCAATCCCCAGGCCGCGCAGCTGATCGCCGGTCTGGCCAAGGCCATCATCGTCGAGGCCGAGCGATCGACGCGGTTCGCCAAGGCACTGACCGACGTGGTCGACTCGCTGGCCTCGGTTGATGCGGTGCCGGACACCACGCTTCTCGGGGTGGCACCGCAGCGCACCGCGGCGCCACGTAAGCGCACCGCGGCGCCATCCAAGAAGACCTCGCGACAGCCTGGTGCGTTCGATCCGTTCGTCGTCTTCCGGGAGTCGGGAAGCGAGGGCCTCACCGAGCGGCTCGCCTCCCTGGACCTCGAACAACTCCGCGACATCATCGCCGACCAGGAACTCGACACACGCAAGGAGACCGGCCGCAAGCGCAAGCCCGAGGTTCTCGTCACCTGGATCGTCGAACGAGTCCATGCGTCGGAGAACAAGGGCCGAGTGTTCCGATAGCGCTGCTACACCTGCGCGCCGGCCACGCATCGGCTCCGCCTATGCATAGTCCTCGGCCTCGCTCTGGGTGCCGGGTCGGCGTCGCAGCGCCGTGATCAGTGCGAAATAGAGCAGCGGCAACAGCAAGTAGAGGGAAAGGCTCAGGTAGGGCGCCGGTTCGGCGACCAGCATCGCGATCGCATACACCGGGACCGGAGCGAGACTGATCGCGGCGCCGATTCGCCGATGCCGCGGCGATATGGCCGTCCACAGCAATTCCGGCCGGCGCATCGCGTACGCGTAGAGCACCCAGCGCATCAGTGCAGTCGCGATGAGCACGGTGCCGTACACGTGGATGCCGATGGGGTCCGTTGGGTACTCACCCAGCACCGAGGCGGCGAACGGGATCAGCGCGGTCGGCAGCAGTAGCAGCAGGTTCAGCCAGACGACGCCGCGGTCAACGTAGCGGACCTGGTTGAACAGGTCTCGATGCCAGGTCCAGTACATGCCGGTGAGCAGAAAGCTGATCGTCCAGGCGGCCAGCTCCGGCCACACGTCGTCGAGGGCCTGCGTCAGTGACAGCTCATCGAGCCCGGCAGGTACCCCGATCTCGAGCACAAGGATCGTGATGATGATGGCGAAGACCCCGTCGCTGAACGCCTTCACCCGATCGCTCTCGCCCCGTCGTCGCTCGGCCGAGGTCAGCTCCCGCTCGCTCATTCGGATATCGTGCCTCGTCGCCCGCGGTGGCGCCGACGATCATCCCGTGACGACGGTGAGCAGAACCGCCGAATCGCTCTGCGCGGTGAGACCATGCCGTTCGTTCGGGATCGCGACGAGGTCACCCACGGACCCGGCCCATTGCCCGTTCGTGGCAGTGAGGGTGACATCGCCCCGCAGTACCTGAAGGCTCGATTCGCCAGGGCTCTCGTGGTCGGACAGGCTGTGGCCGGCGGCCAGCGCGATCACCGTCTGACGCAGGTGATGATCCTTGCTGCCGTAGAGCGTGTGAGCGGCGCGTCCGCTGTGGGCCGAACGGGCCTTCGTCAGGAGTTCATCGACGAGGTCAGGCAGGCGTGTGGCATCCATGACCACACTGTGGCACCGCGCTCGACGGCCCGGGGTCGTTCCGAGGAACATCTCGGGTTTCGTCGGGCCTTCGACGTTCGTCCCTCGGGTATCGCTTCTTCGTCCGCATGCACACGCGGTGGACGAAACCAGACCGCGGGGAAGAACGCGGGGGAGCTGGGGCGATTTGGGTCTGGCCAGCGAATTCTCTACACTAGAGCGGTTGCCTGTGTCCTGTGGGGCATCTCCGGGGCGCGCACACCACAAGTGAATAGTCGCCGGTGCCGGTGAAAAACCAAGGGCACCGGTGGCGAGAACCTTATCTACAACTATCCACTTCGTGGAAGGCCCACCGCAGGTCAGGGATCATTTCCCGCCGACCGGCGCTGCATGGGAACCGCCACGAGAAAGGTTGACGGTCACCCATGACCATGACTGACCCGATCGCAGACTTCTTGACACGTCTGCGCAACGCCAATTCGGCGTATCACGACGAGGTGACCCTCCCGTCGTCGAAGCTCAAGGTGAACATCGCCGAGATCCTGAAGCGCGAGGGGTACATCACCGACTACCGCACCGAAGATGCGGAGGTCGGCAAGAACCTCGTCGTCTCCCTCAAGTACGGCCCGTCCCGTGAGCGCAGCATCGCCGGTCTGCGCCGCGTGTCCAAGCCGGGTCTGCGGGTGTATGCGAAGTCCACAAACCTGCCCAAGGTGCTCGGTGGCCTCGGCGTGGCGATCATCTCCACGTCGTCTGGCCTGCTCACCGATCGTCAGGCAGCCAACCAGGGCGTGGGCGGCGAAGTCCTCGCCTACGTCTGGTGAGGGAGGGTTAAAGAAACATGTCGCGTATTGGCAAGAACCCCATCCAGATCCCGTCGGGCGTCGACGTCACCATCGACGGCCAGAACGTCAAGGTCAAGGGCCCCAAGGGGGAGCTCTCACTGACCATCTCGCAGCCGATCACCATCGCAGCCGAAGACGGCGCCATCGTGGTCACCCGGCCCAATGACGAGCGTCGCAGCCGCGCGCTGCACGGCCTGTCGCGGTCGCTGGTGAACAACCTGGTCATCGGCGTCACGCAGGGCTACACCACGAAGATGGAGATCTTCGGTGTCGGCTACCGCGTGCAGGCGAAGGGCCGCGACCTCGAGTTCGCCCTCGGTTACAGCCACCCCGTGCCGATCGAGGCTCCCGAAGGCATCACCTTCGCCGTGGAGTCGCCCACCAAGTTCTCGGTCTCGGGTATCGACAAGCAGCAAGTCGGCCAGATCTCGGCGAACATCCGCCGCCTGCGTCGTCCGGACCCCTACAAGGGCAAGGGCATTCGCTACGAGGGTGAGCAGATCCGTCGCAAGGTCGGAAAGACGGGTAAGTAAGCCATGACTGATACAGCAACCAAGAACCGCAAGCCGCTCGGCAAGGACGTGTCGACCCGTCGTCGCACCGCGACCGCGAACCGCCACTTCCGCCTTCGCAAGAAGGTCAGCGGGACCTCGGAACGTCCGCGTCTGTTGGTCAAGCGCAGCTCGCGCCACATCCACGTCCAGCTCATCGACGACCTGGCCGGCAAGACCATTGCCGCCGCGTCGACGATCGAGGCCGACGTGCGTGCGGCCGGCGGCGACAAGTCCGCGCAGGCCCGCAAGGTCGGCGAGCTGATCGCCGCCCGTGCCAAGGCAGCCGGCGTGGAAACCGTCGTCTTCGACCGTGGTGGCAAGGACTACCACGGCCGGATCGCGGCGCTCGCCGATGCCGCCCGCGAGGGAGGCCTGCAGTTCTGATGACCAACTTCTACAGCTTCACCAACATGACCGGAGGGAACCTCTGATGCCCGGACGTCAGCGTGACGGCGGAAACGGACCCGCCGGAAACGACAACACCACCGCCGCCGGCGGCAACGACCAGCGCGGCGAGCGCCGTGGCCGTGGCCGCGGCCGCGACGACCGCGGTGGGCGCGATCGCGAGGATCGCAACCAGCTCGAGCGTGTGGTCGCCATCAACCGTGTCTCCAAGGTGGTCAAGGGTGGACGTCGGTTCTCCTTCACCGCCCTCGTGATCGTCGGCGACGGTCAGGGCATGGTCGGTGTCGGCTACGGCAAGGCCAAGGAAGTTCCCGCCGCGATCCAGAAGGGTGTCGAAGAGGCTCGCAAGAACTTCTTCCGCGTCCCGCTGATCGGCAGCACCATCACTCACCCGGTTCAGGGTGAGGCCGCCGCCGGTGTCGTGATGCTCCGTCCGGCCAGCCCCGGTACCGGTGTCATCGCCGGTGGCGCGGTGCGTGCCGTGCTGGAGTGCGCGGGGGTCCACGACGTCCTCGCCAAGAGCCTCGGCAGCGACAATGCGATCAACGTGGTGCACGCCACCGTTGCCGCGCTGAAGATGCTGCAGCGCCCCGAAGAGGTCGCCGCACGTCGTGGTCTGCCGATCGAAGACGTGGCACCGGCCGGCATGCTCCGCGCCCGTGCCGGCCAGGGAGTGTGAAAGACATGGCACAGCTGAAGATCACCCAGGTCAAAGGCACCATCGGTACCAAGCAGAACCAGCGTGACAGCCTGCGGACCCTCGGTCTGCGCGGCATCCGCAAGTCGGTCACCCGTGAGGACAACGCGGTCAACCGCGGCCTCGTCAACGTTGTCCGGCACCTCGTGACAGTCGAAGAGGTTAAGTAATGACCATCAAGCTCCATCACCTTCGCCCCGCCCCGGGCGCGAAGACCGACAAGACCCGCGTGGGTCGCGGTGAGGGCTCCAAGGGTAAGACCGCCGGGCGCGGCACCAAGGGCACCAAGGCACGCAAGAACGTGCCCGCCGCCTTCGAGGGTGGCCAGATGCCGATCCACATGCGGCTCCCGAAGCTGAAGGGCTTCACCAACCGCAACCGGGTCGAGTACCAGGTCGTCAACGTCGGCGACATCGCCCGGCTCTTCCCGCAGGGTGGCACCATCGGCGTCGACGAGCTCGTCGCCGCCGGCGCGGTTCGCAAGAACCAGCTGGTGAAGGTCCTCGGCGACGGGGACCTCGGCGTCAAGGTCGACGTCACCGCCAACAAGTTCACGGCTTCGGCCAAGGAGAAGATCGCCGCTGCCGGTGGCAGCGTCACCGAGCTCTGAGCAGTCATGAGACCGCCGGCGGCGGGCAGTGTGGAGACACGCTGCCCGCCTTCCGGCGGTGTCGGCGTCGGTGCACCCGAACCCGGCGGACGCGGGTCCGTTGCGGCGTCGGGTGGTCGAGACGTGACTGTTACAGTGCAAGCGTTGTCTTGACGCTTCGATCAACGTCGATTGCCGAGCACGTGGGGGCTACAGGATCCCCGCGTGGTCGTTCCTAGGAGGAATAAGTGTTTTCCCCCCTTGTCGCGGCCATCCGGACGCCTGACCTGAGGAAGAAGATCCTCTTCGTCATCGGCATCCTGGTGCTGTACCGACTTGGTGCGACCATTCCCTCGCCCGGTGTCGACTACAAGACCGTCCACGCCTGTCTGGACGAGGTGTCGCAGGGCAGCTCGGCCAATATCTACTCGCTGATCAGCATGTTCTCCGGCGGCGCGTTGCTGCAGCTGTCGGTGTTCGCGATCGGCATCATGCCCTACATCACCGCCAGCATCATCGTGCAGCTGCTCACCGTGGTCATCCCGCGCTTCGAACAGCTGCGTAAAGAAGGCCAATCCGGCCAGGCCAAGATGACGCAGTACACGCGCTACCTCACCGTGGCGCTCGCGCTGCTGCAGTCCACCGGCATCGTGGCACTCGCCGACCGAGGTCAGCTGCTCGCGGACTGTTCGACAGGCGATCAGATCCTCGCCGACCAGTCCATCTTCGGACTTGCGATCATCGTGCTGGTGATGACCGCCGGTGCCTGTGTGGTCATGTGGTTCGGCGAGCTGATCACCGAACGCGGCGTCGGCAACGGTATGTCGTTGCTCATCTTCGCCGGCATCGCGGCCCGCATCCCGGCCGAGGGTAAGAACATCCTCGACACCCGCGGTGGCCTGGTGTTCGGTCTCGTCTGCCTCGCGGCGCTGCTGATCGTCATCGGTGTGGTCTTCATCGAGCAGGGTCAGCGTCGCATCCCCGTGCAGTACGCCAAGCGCATGGTCGGCCGCAAGATGTACGGCGGTTCGTCGACATACCTGCCGCTCAAGGTCAACCAGGCCGGCGTCATCCCCGTGATCTTCGCCTCATCGCTGCTCTACCTACCGCAGCTGATCATCCAGCTGACCCAGAGTTCCACCGGCGAACAGTCGAGCTGGCAACGATGGATCAACCAGTACCTGACGGACCCCAGCAGCTGGGTCTACATCTCCGTGTACTTCCTGATGATCATCTTCTTCACGTACTTCTACGTCGCCGTCACCTTCAACCCGGAGGAGCGCGCGGACGACATGAAGAAGTACGGCGGCTTCATCCCCGGCATCCGTCCGGGACAACCCACGGCCGACTATCTCGGCTACGTCCTCAGCCGCATCACTCTGCCGGGCTCGATCTACCTCGGTATCATCGCGGTACTGCCAAACCTGTTCCTCGAGATCGGTAACAGCGGTGGTGTACAGAACCTGCCATTTGGGGGCACGGCCGTCCTGATCATGGTCGGTGTGGGTCTGGACACGATGAAGCAAGTCAACAGTCAATTGATGCAACGCAAGTACGAAGGGTTCCTCAAGTGAGACTCGTTCTTCTCGGCCCCCCCGGTGCCGGCAAGGGTACGCAAGCAGAACTGCTTTCCGAAGCCCTCGGCATTCCCCACATCTCCACCGGAGATCTCTTCCGTGCGAATATCTCGCAGGGCACGGCGATCGGCATCGAGGCGAAGCGTTACCTCGACGCCGGTGATCTGGTGCCGCCGGAGATCACCGTCGACATGGTGCGTGCCCGCGTCGGCGAGCCCGACGCCACCAAGGGATTCATCCTCGACGGCTTCCCCCGCTCCACCGAGCAGGCCGATGCTCTCGCCGAGATCCTCGCCGGACTCGACACCTCGCTCGACGCGGTGCTGTCGTTCGTGGTCGACACCGACGTCGTGGTCGAGCGCATGCTGGCCCGTGGTCGCGCCGACGACACCGAAGAGGTCATCCGCAACCGCATGTCGGTCTACACCTCTGAGACCGCTCCGCTGCTCGAGTACTACGGCGACCAGGTCAAGACCATCGACGCCGTGGGTGACGTCAAGGACGTGCACCAGCGTGTGCTGAGCGCGCTCGGCGCCGGCGTCTCCTGACCTCGACACGCTCAACGACGGAGATCGGCCGCGTCCATGGCATTTCGTAAACCGAAACCGGTGCCGTTCAAGTCACCGGGTGAACTCGAAGCCATGGCCGCGGCCGGTGCCGTCGTCGGCCGGGCGCTGGTGGCCGTGCGGGCCGCGTCGAAGTCGGGGGTGAGCACCCTCGAACTCGACGAGGTGGCCGAGACCGTCATCCGTGAGGCCGGCGCGGTGCCCTCGTTCAAGGGCTATCACGGCTTCCCCGGGTCGATCTGCAGCTCGGTCAACGACGTCGTCGTGCACGGCATCCCGTCCGCCGCGGTGATCCTCGCCGAAGGCGATCTCGTGTCGATCGACTGCGGTGCCATCCTGGAGGGGTGGCACGGTGACTCGGCGTGGACCTTCGGTGTCGGGGACCTGTCGGAGGCCGACGCCGAACTCTCGGAGGCGACGCGCCTGTCGATGGAGGCGGGGATCGCCGCGATGGTCGACGGCGCCCGGCTGACCGACGTCTCACACGCGATCGAACGCGGTACCCGCGCCGCGGAACAGAAGTTCTCCCGCTCCTTCGGCATCGTCGAGGGCTACGGCGGTCACGGCATCGGCCGCGAGATGCACATGGAACCCTTCCTCGCCAACGAGGGCAAACCGAACCGCGGTCCGTTGCTGGTGGTCGGCTCCACCCTGGCGATCGAACCGATGCTCACCCTCGGCACCACCGAGACCACTGTCCTCGACGACGACTGGACCGTCGTCACCGACGACGGTTCCCGTGCCGCACACTGGGAGCACACCGTGGCGGTCACCGCCGACGGGCCCCTGATTCTCACCCCGCGCCCGGAATGATTGCCGGTCCCGGCGGATCCGAATTGCGCGTTGTGCGCCGATTGCTAACCTGACGTCTTAGTGGTGCTGTTCGGAAATTCGTCGGGGGTCTTCGGCGTTCGATGAACGACTGGCGGCGTTGTCGTCGGTCACGATGACGCTGTCATCGCTCCCTCCTCCGCCTTGCCAGTCGCCTATCGCTCCACCGAAATACCCCGACGAATTTCCGAACAGCACCACTTAGGATCGACCCGGTGACCGCACCGAGTCATCGGCTGCCCCGGATCGGATGGTGAGCGACGACCATGACGGACGAGTCCGCACTCGACGCCCCGTCACACGGCTTCGATCCCGTGATCGCCGCACTGCGCCGACTCCCTTTCACCATCGGGCTGTGGGTCATGGTGTTCGTCGTCGCCGTTACGACCGGCTCACTCTGGGGCCGGGCCTCCGACAAGGGCTGGTATGCCGACGTCGCATTCGGTCTGCCGGCCCTGGAGGACGGCAAGTGGTGGACCGTGCTGTCCTCGGCGGTCATCGCGCCCAGTCCCGGTACCTACGTCCTCGCCCTGGTCGCGATCGGCTTCGGCATCGGCTGGGCGGAGTGGCGTCTGGGGACGGCTCGGGTGGCCATCGTGGCGGTGGGCGGACTCGTGTCCGCCGAGTTGATCTGTGCGGCGCTGCTGTGGCTGGTCACGCGAGGCGACTTGTCCTGGCAATGGGCGCGAGAACTCTCCGATGCCCGCGCCGGCGGTGCGATGACGATGGTCGTGGCTGCGCTCGCGGCGGCCACGGCCACCCTGCGATCCCCGTGGCGGTTGCGGATTCGGGCGCTGTTGGCGGCGACGGTGGCCATCACCTTCCTGTTCGAAGGCACATTGGCGACGGCCGAGTTTGTCGTGGTCGTCGTGGTGATGCTCGCGGTCGGCGAGAAATGGTACAGCTCGGGGGAGAAGGGGCTGCTGCCCCGGACCCGACGCGAGGTGCGGCTGCTGGCGTGCGTGGGTGTACTCATCATCGCCGCGGCGAGTGTGGTCGTGTGGTTCTTTCCGACCAGTGGTCCGTTCGGCCCGACCGATACCGGCGACGACGAATCGTTCGTGGGGCTGCTCATCGGTGTGGTGATCAACGTGTTGATCGCCGATCAGCTACGCCGCGGGCGTCGTTGGGCGTGGTGGGTGGTAGTGGTGCTCGGCTCGCTGAACGTGGTCGCGACCGTGATCGTGGTGGTGATCCTCGCCGTGACGCGGGACTTCGAGACGTCCGGCAACGTCACGGTGGGCACGACCCTGTTGTGGGTGGTGCTGCTTGCCATCCTGATCCCGGGCCGCTTCGCGTTCCGCGTGCCGTGGCGGGTGCGTCATGTCGGCCCGACCGGCGGCGAGGACCCCCTCGACGCGGTGAGGGAGCTGCTGCGTGAACACGGCGGCGGGACCATGTCGTGGATGATCACGTGGCCGGGTAACGACTATCTGTTCTCCGACGACGGCGACGGGGTAGTCGCCTACCAGAATCACATGGGCACACTGCTGGCACTCGCCGATCCCGTGTGCGACGAGGCGCGCCTGGCGCCGACCGTGAAGGGCTTCATCGATCTCGCCGAGCGCACCGGCAAGACACCGTGCTGGTTCTCGGTCGGCTCCGCCACCGCTCGTGCGGCCGAGGAACTCGGTTGGCGCAGTGTACAGATCGCCGAGGACACGATCGTGGACCTGCCCGATCTCGAGTTCAAGGGCAAGAAGTGGCAGCACGTGCGGTCGGCTCTGAACAAGGCGCGCAAGGAGGGCATCTCGTTTCGGATGACGGTCCTCGCCGACGAACCGTTCTCGATCAAGGCCCAGGTGCGGGCGATCTCCGAGGAGTGGGTCGGCGACAAGGGATTACCGGAGATGGGCTTCACCCTCGGCACCGTCGACGAGGCGCTGGATCCCGAGGTCCGTGTCGCGTTGGCCCTCGATGGCGACGGCAGCGTGCACGGCGTGCTGTCGTGGCTGCCCGTGTTCGGGCCCACGGGTGTGGTCCGCGGCTGGACCCTCGACATCATGCGCCGACGCACCGACGGTTTCGGCCCGGTGGTCGAGTACCTGATCGCGTCGTCCGCGCATGCGTTCAAAGACGAAGGGGCAGAGTTCATCTCGCTGTCCGGGGCGCCGCTGGCACACACGGGTGAGGCCGAGGAGGCCGAGCACATGGATCGTGTCCTCGACAGCCTGGGTGCGGCATTGGAGCCGTTCTACGGGTTCCGGTCGCTGCACACCTTCAAGAAGAAGTTCAACCCCCGCTATGAACCGGTGTATCTCGCGTACCGGGACGAGGCGGATCTTCCGCGGATCGGGTTGGCGATCAGCCGTGCGTATCTGCCGGACGCCACCCCGGCGCAGCTCATTCGGTTGGCGGCGTCGTCGGGTGACGGTTAGCACCCGGTTGGTGCTCCGCTCGGTTGGCGCTGCGGGTGGGACCCTCAGATGTGCGACGAGGATCGTGCGGGGGTCACCTGCACCCGATCGGGCCGCGCGTAGAGCACCATCGAGTCGCCGCGGACGAACCCGGCGAGCGTGATCCCGCGTTCCTCGGCGAGCTCGGCCGCCAGCGACGACGGTGCCGAGACCGCCGACAGCACCGGGACCCCGGCCATCGCCGCCTTCTGCACGAGTTCGAAACTGGCCCGCCCCGACACCTGAAGGATGTGCCCGCGCAGTGGGAGCAGATCGGCCAGCACAGCCCAGCCGATGACCTTGTCGACCGCATTGTGCCGTCCGACGTCCTCGCGTAGCACCCGTATCTCACCGCTGTGCCCGTCGATGAGCGCGGCGGCGTGCAGGCCACCGGTTTTGTCGAAGACCGATTGTCCGGCGCGGAGCCGGTCAGGGAGCCGCAGCATCGCGTCGGCGTCGACGAGAAGGCCGTCGTCGGCCGGGTCGAACGCCGAACGGAGGGTCACCGACTCGATGCTCGTCTTCCCGCACACGCCGCACGCACTTGTGGTGGTGAAGTTGCGGGACGACTCCGGACCAGGCGGGTCCACCTCCGGTGCGAGGGTCACGTCGAGCACGTTGTAGGTGTTGGTCAGGTCGTCGGCGCCGGTGGCTCCCGCGCAGTAGCGGGCGACCGAGACGTCGCCGGCCCGGGTGATCACGCCCTCGGCGACCAGGAAACCGGCCGCGAGTTCGACGTCGTTACCCGGGGTGCGCATCGTCACCGCCAGACGCCGGCCGTTCACCCGCATCTCGAGGGGTTCCTCCACGGCGAGGACGTCGGCGCGTGTCGTCGGCGCCGCGTCGCGCCGGATCCGGGTCACCCGTGTTTGGGTCGTGATACGTCCCACGGACTCAACGATAGTGACGGTGACCCGGAGATCAGACGTCGAGGATCAGGGTCACCGGGCCGTCGTTGACCAACCGCACGTGCATGTGCGCACCGAACTCGCCGGTGGCGACCGTCGCACCGGCCGAGCGCAGCGCGTCGACCACCGCGTCGACGAGCGGTTGCGCCACCGGGCCGGGTGCCGCGGCGTTCCACGACGGACGGCGGCCCTTGGCCGTGTTGGCATGCAGCGTGAACTGGCTGACCACCAGGATCGGCGCATCGACGTCGGAGGCCGAGCGCTCCCTGCCGTCGTCGTCGGGGTCGAGGATGCGCAGCCGCCAGATCTTGTCGGCGAGGGCGGCGGCCCGCTCGGGCGTGTCATCGTGGGTGACGCCGATGAGGGCGACGAGCCCCTGGGTACCGTCGGCGAGTTCGAGTTCGCCGACCTTCTTGCCGTCGACGACCACGGAGGCCTCGGTGACACGTTGAACCACAGCACGCATGCGCATCAGCGTGCCATGGGCTCGGACTCGGCGGTGACCGGGCAGGCGTGCCGTCCGCTGCAAACGCGCACTCCTCACCTCTACGCTCACGTCGCTACATGCGCGCGAACGCGGCGTGTGCGCGTGAGTCCTTGTGCCCTGGCTCACACGAGAGTCAGCGGCGGACAATTTGAGTCATGACAAAGGTGCTGGTCGCATACGCAAGTAAGCATCACTCGACCGCGGAGATCGCCGACGCCATCGCCGACGAGTTGCGCGCGCACGGGCTCGATGTCGAGTGCCTCGAAGCCGGGGAGACGAGCGCCGAGGGCTACGACGCCGTCGTCCTCGGCAGCGCGATGTACACGGGCCGCTGGCTGCGGCACGCGCGAACCTTCCTCAAACACAATCTCGACGCGCTCAAGCAGGTCCCGTTCTGGATCTTCACGTCCGGTCCGGTCGGGGAGAACGTGGACAAGGAGCTCGAAGAGGACTCCAAGTGGCTCGAGCCCCATCATGTGCTCGGGCTGGCCGAGTCGGTCGGGGTGCGCGGTCACGTGGTCTTCGCCGGGCGCATTCCGGAGGACCCGCACGGCTTCATCGAGAAGGCGATGGCGCGCAACACCCCCGAGGAGTTCCGCGATTCCCGCGACTGGGATCAGATCCGGAAGTGGGGCGCGGAGATCGCCACCGAACTCGGCGCGTCGGCGCAACCACAGACCTGATCGTCGGCGGTTCAGGTCAATGCGGTCACGTCAATGCGTAGGTGACGGTCACCGAGAAGGTCAGCGTCTGCTCGCCCGGCTCGATCGGAACCGGTGATGCCGCGGCGGCATCGCGCTGCACGGTGACCGGTTGGGTTTGGCCGCTGGTCTCTTCGGTGATGGTCTGTACCTTGCCCAGTGAATCGCCGGCCAGCGAGGCGTACTGTTCGGCGCGCGACCGCGCGTCGTCGAACGCGGCCTCGCGGGCCTGCTTCATCAGCTCCGAATCGTCGTCGATGGCGAAGGCGACGTTGCCGATGCGGGTGTTGTCGCCGCCGGCGGTGGCCGCTGCGGCGAGGATGTCCGATGCCTTGGCGAGGTCGCGGATGGTCACCCGGATGGTGTTGGTGGCCTGATATCCGGTGATCTCCGAGGAACCGCCGGGTGCGGCCGTCGAATATCGCGGGGTCAGACTGACCTGCTGGGTCTGGATGTCCTTGCGGTCCACTCCGGCCGCGACGACGGCGTCGGTCACCTTGGTGACCTGGGCGCTGGACTCGTTGAGCGCACTCGAGACGTCGGCCGCGGTGGCCTCGACACCGATGTCCGCGCGCAGCGTGTCCGGGGTTCCGGTGACCTTGCCCGAGCCGACCACGGTCACCGTCCGTGGCTTGTCGCCGTCGCCGCCGTCGTCGCCGCAGGCGGCCACCCCGAGGACCGCCGCGACGATGGCCACCAGAGTCAGCAGTCGGGTGACGGTAGTGCGACCAGAACTCATACCGGCTCCTTGAGCAATAGATCGAGCATCCATCCCACGATCGAGATGACGATGGCGCCGAAGATCGCCGACCAGAAGAAGCTGTCGACCTCGAGTCCCCAGTGCGTCGTGTTACGGGTGATCCAGGCGGTGATCTCCAGCATGAACGCGTTGATGGCGATGTGGATGAGGCCGAGCGTGAGGATGTAGAGGGGGATCGACAGGATCTGCACGATCGGCTTGATGAAGGCGTTGACCACACCGAAGATCAGCGAGACCACGACGACGATGCCGAACTGTTCCCAGCCGGTGGTCCCGCCGACGAAGGAGAGACCCGGCACGATAAGGGTTGCGATCCACAGCGCGAATCCGGTGAACGCGGAGCGAATCAAGAACGCGGACATGGCAGCCAGTGTGCCAGGTTCGACCGGTTCGGCGGTGTACCCATCGGGCCGCGTGGTGGTCGGTCTGGGGCTCGAGGCTCGCTAGCCGATCTGATCGCGCCGAAACAGCACGAACGCCGCGATCGTGTCGTCGGGTAGTGGTGTGTTCGGCTGGAAGCGGATCGTGCCCTTGTCGTGGTCGAACCCGTCGAGCAGGGGTGCCGCCGCGGTCACCGCGTCCTGGCCGAACGGATACACGCCGATGTGCTTCTTGGTACGCATCACCGACAACAGCGGTTTGCCGTGATAAATGAGCGCGGGCATCCCGTAGCTCGTGCCTTGCTCGGCCTCGGGTACGAGTTCGCGCGCGATCGCATAGACACGTTCGATTGCTGCGCGGTCGTGGTCGTCGAGGCCGCCGAGGTAGTCGTCGATGGTTCCCATGAGTGCCTCTCAGGTCTGGTTCTCGATGTGTTCGCGGTGTCGTTCGGTGAGGGCCGACATCTCGTCGAGCAGCGCGCCGAGCATCGCCAGTTGGGCCGCCGAATACCCGTCGAACAAATGTTGACCCTCGTTGACCATCGGGCCGTAGCACTCCCAGATCCGTTGTCGCCCTTCGTCGGTGAGCTCGACGAGGACGCGGCGGCGATCGGTGGGCGAGGCGATGCGCCGGACGAACCCCTTGTCGGTGAGCCGATCGATGAGAGCCGTCGTCGCGGCCGGCCGCAGACCGGTGGCCACCGACAGCTCGCCCGCGGTGCGCGGGGCCTCCGACAGCCAGTCCAGACAGCGCAGGTCGGCCGGGCCGACGCCGAGCCGGCGCGCGACGGCGTCGTCGAAGGACTGCACCGTGCGCTGATAGCCCTGTAGAGCGCGGCCGACGGCGCCGATCGCCTCTTGACGTGAGACGGCCATCGTGGTTTCCTTTCGAAATACGAAAGATTCGATTTTTGAAAGGTACAAGTTTCGTACGAAGGGATCATGACATGCGGGCTGTGATAGTTGGTGGAGGAATCGCCGGACCGGCGACCGCGATGGCATTGCGGGCGGTTGGTGTGGAACCTGTCGTGATCGAGGCGAGGTCGGTGACCGATCGCGACGAGGGCTCCTGGTTCACCATCTCGCCGAACGGACTCGCGGCCCTCGATGTCCTCGACGCACTCGGTCCGGTGCGCGCGTTGGGGGTGCCGACGAGGCGCAATGTGATCGTCGGCGCCACCGGGCGGGGACTCGGTGCGCTGTCGCTGGGGACACCGCTGCCCGACGGCACCCCCGCGTTGTCATTCAAACGACCGCGGCTGGCCGGAGCGCTCGTCGACGAGGCGCGACGACGGGGCATCGAGGTCCTCGACGGTGTGCGTGTGTCGGGTGCGGAGCAGGACGCTCGCGGCGCCGCGGTGGTGTGCGATGACGGAACGCGCCTGACCGGGGATCTCGTCATCGGTGCCGACGGCATCCACTCCGCGATACGCACCGCGATCGACCCGGATACGCCGACGGGCCGCTACGTCGGGCTCACCAACTTCGGCGGCGTCACCCACGATCCGACGATCGCGGCGACGTTGCCCGCCGAGTCCTGGTACTTCGTGTTCGGACGTCGCGCCTTCTTCGGCGCCCTGCCGACGCCGACCGGCGACGTCGTGTGGTTCGTCAACGTGCCGGAGGCACCGATCTCGGGTGCGCAGCGGTCGGCCACCTCGGAGTCGGGGTGGCGCGACCGGCTCGGCGCGTTGGCAGCTCCGGATGCCGGCCCGTTCGCCGGACTGATCGCGCGAGGTCGCCTCGAACTCGCCGCGGACAACACCTACGACCTGCCGTCGGTTCCGGTCTGGCACCGGGGCCGGCTCGGCCTGGTCGGGGATGCGATCCACGCGCCCGCACCGAGTTCGGGGCAGGGCGCCTCGATGGCCCTGGAGGATGCGGTCGTCATGGCGTCGTCGTTGGCGGCCGCGACGACGATCGAGGCCGGTTTCGAGGGTTTCGAGAGGGCCCGACGGGCCCGGGTCGAGCGGATCGTCGCCGTCGGGGCACGGGCGAGCAGCACCAAGACCCCGCGCGGGATTCGCCGGGTCCTCAACGACGCGGCGATGCGGCTCGTCTTCCGGCATGTCGTCACCGAGAAATCGCAGGCGTGGATGTTCGACCACCGGGTTGCGCTCGATCCGCGGGCGCGCGTCGTCGGATGACGGGTTGACGGGATGACGGGGCCGCGGGGTCAGACCGCGGAGTCGACGTCGATGGCCACGAGGGTCAGCAGTCGGGTGAATGTCGTGCGACCCAAGATCATATCGGCTCCTTGAGCAATAGATCGAGCATCCATCCCACGATCGAGATGACGATGGCGCCGAAGATCGCCGACCAGAAGAAGCTGTCGACCTCGAGTCCCCAGTGCGTCGTGTTACGGGTGATCCAGGCGGTGATCTCCAGCATGAACGCGTTGATGGCGATGTGGATGAGGCCGAGCGTGAGGATGTAGAGGGGGATCGACAGGATCTGCACGATCGGCTTGATGAAGGCGTTGACCACACCGAAGATCAGCGACACCACGACGACGATGCCGAACTGTTCCCAGCCGGTGGTCCCGCCGACGAAAGAGAGACCCGGCACGATCAGGGTTGCGATCCACAGCGCGAATCCGGTGAACGCGGAGCGAATCAAGAACGCGGACATGGCAGCGAGTGTGCCAGGTTCGGCGCTCACCCCGCGGGAATCGACTCATCTGGACTCAGCTGCCAGCGGCGTCCACGCGTGAATCGCGCCGTGCCCTTGCCGCGGCCGAACCCTCGAGTCCGGTGCGGCCGCTGCCACCGCCTCATCGGAGAACAGGTAGGCGCCGAAGTGCTTCTTGGCGTGCGTCATCGACAGCAACGGCTGGTCGGGGTAGACGAGGGCCAGCATCCCGTAGCCGGCTTGAGACGCGCGCGTCGAGAAGATCGTGACCGTTGGTGCCCGATCGGGCCGCGCCAAGACACCACAGGAAATCGCGTGGCTGTTCAAGGACATCGTCGTGGGTTCCGGTACTCGGTCACCGAAAAGTCGCAATGATGGATGTTCTAGGACGGGTCGTCCTGCAGAACCATCGGGTCGGACTCAAGCGGCTCGGCCCCCAGAAGCCTCAGGTACATCGCGTTCAATGCGTCGACGGTCCGCTCGAACTCCAACGGATCGGTGATCCTTTGGTGTGCGAACTCGGCGAACATACCCACCACCGCAGTTGCCACCGACTCGGCGTCGGCGGCGGGCGACGCCAAGCCGAGCTCGGTGAGCTGCTCGACATAACGGACCATGCGACGGCGTGGTCGTTCCCTGATCTCGGACCAGATCGCGGCGATCGATTCGTCCGACAGGGATTGATGCTCGATGACCGCCATCAGGTCGTGATGCCTGGTGTTGGCCCTGAGGAAAGCAGCGCTCGATGCACGACCCAGCGCAACGGGATCCGTCTCGTCGACCCCGGTCATCTCGTGGGCAGCGAGGAAATCGTCGCGGACGGCGACTGCCACGGACGCGAAGACATCTGCCTTGGAAGTGAAGTACAGGTAGAACGACGCACGAGACACACCTGCCGCCGCGGTGATGTCTGCGATGGTGGTTGCCGCATAGCCTTCTGTTGCGAACACTTCCGCGGCCCGTTCCAGCAATGCGGTGCGCGTCTCGTGGTCCTTGCCCTCCCGGGAGCTGCGGGCGCGTCCCCACGCGGCCGGCTCGGTCACGATGACTCCAAGTCTTGGAGGATCTGCTTGCGCAGCTTGTACTTATCGATCTTATTGGTCGCCGTACGTGGGAGATCGTCCACGATGCGAACGATACTCGGACGCATGTACTTGGGCATCACCGCGCGAGCATGGTCATGGATGTCGTCGGCAGTGACAGCATCTCCCGGCGTCGGGACGACGAAGGCAACCACGCAATCCTCGTCGCCGTCGTCGGAGTCGATGGCGAACGCGGCGCAGTACTGGACCCCTGGGTGCTGGTTGAGCATGTCTTCGACCTGGAACGAGGAGAGGTTCTCGCCGCGCACCCGGATTCGGTCGCCGAGGCGGTCGACGAAATAGAAGTCTCCGCGCTCGTCCATCACTGCCGCGTCGCCGGTGTGCAACCACAGATTTCGCCATGCTTTGATGGTGGCCTCGGGTTTGCCGTGATAGCCGAGCATGGTCAGTGCGGGTAGTCGGGGCCGGAGCGCGAGCTGGCCGGGCTCGCCCACAGCGCAGATTCGATCGTGTTCGTCGCGGATCGTGACCTCGCAGAACGGTCCGGGCCTGCCCATGAAGCCTTTGCGTTTGACAGCCGAGCCGTCAATGGTCCGGATACCGAGGCGCGCGGCGCGGTCGATGATCGACGCATGGTCGAGGCCGCGATATCGCTGGGCGGGAGTGCCGCCGCCCTCGATGGTCTCTTCGAGGAGCGCAATCAGTGGTGCGCCGGATTCGGTCTGGCCGAATCCCGCGAGTACGAAGTCGAAACCGAACCGGCTTGCGACCTCATGATGGTGCAGCGGTAGCGGTTGCATGTACACCTTGTTGAGTGTGTTGGCTCGATCGTCGGGCCTCGGCACGGCATTCATCAGCCACGGGATCATCACATCGAGCAGGATTGCGGTGGTGACACCGCGGGACTTGATGCGGCGCCAGAAATCGCTGGGGCTGAAGCGGTCCCATACTGCGACCTCGCAGCCGACCCACGCGGCGCGACCGACGTTGGCGATGGCGCCGCCGACGTGATAAAGCGGCAGGTCGTTGTAAATGACGTCGTCCTCGGTCAGGGGCGCGCATAATCCGAAGGTGTACTGGGCCATCCAGCGATAGGGCTGTCGCACACCCTTTGGGGGTCCGGTGGTCCCGGAGGTGTAGACGATGTTGGCCGGGTCGTCGAAGTCCACCTCGATATCGGGCCGGTCCGACTCTGCGACGAGGTCTGCCCACTCGACGACGGTATACCGCGCATCGGGTGTGACGACGTCTGGAACGTGGTCGTGCATACCCTGTGCCGGGTTGAAAACCGTAATCATCGGCGGCGAATTGAGTGTGGCGGCAACATCATTGACGACGCCGATCAGCCTCGCATCGGTCACCAGCAGGATCGGCTCGGTATCGTTGAGCTGGTAGGTGAGGAGCTTTCCGGTGTATGCGAAATTCACCGGGCAGTAGATTGCACCCGTCTTCCAGATCGCGAACATGAGCACCGACGCGAGATACGAGTTCGTCGTCAGGACACTGACGCGGTCCCCCTTGTGGACTCCGCGGTTCGCGAGGTTGCCGGCGATGTGATCGGTGAGTCGACCGAACTCGGCGTAGGTCAGGTTCAGGTCGTCCTCGCCGTAGTGTAGAAATGTGCGCTCCCCCCGGGTTTGTGCCCAGTGGTCGAGGCGGTCGGTGATCAATTCCGTATGCTCGGCGAGCATGCGCAGCAGCTCGTCGTCGTGTACGTGTAGCTCGGGCAGAGTGCGTGCGGTCATCGAAAGATTCCTCTGGTCAACAGGTTTGGTGGAGCGGATTCAGGGGCGTGTGCCGAAGGCGGGTCGGCCTACGAGCGTCGGCAACACTCGGTAAGCGTCGTGCACCCATTCGCACAGCAACTGGCGGGTGTCGCGCGGGTCGATGATGTCGGCCACGCCGAATCTCTCCGCGGTGCGGAACGGGGAACCCAGCGCCGAGATCTCGTCGCGCAGACGCTGTGCCTCCGCGGCTGGATCGTCGGCTGCTTCGATCTGTGCGCGGAATGCCGCCTCGACGCCGCCCTGTACCGGGAGTGAGCCCCAGTCGCCCGACGGCCACGCCCAACTCCGCAGTGCGCGATGTCGATTCACGATACCTGCGCCGCCGACGCCGTAGACCCGTCGAACGATCACCTCGGCCTGCGGGACCCGGGCCTGGTACACCGCGGCGATGGCCCGTGCTCCGTGGCGGATTGTCGCGCGTCGTTCGGCTTCCAGGCCTATCGTCATCCCGGCCTGGTCGGTGAGACTTACGACGGGCAGATGGAAGGTCTCGCACAGGTCGACCAGCCGGGTCAGTGCCTGAGCCCCCTCAGCCGACATGGTGGCGCCGCAGAGCGGATCGGCGGCGATCACCCCGACGGGGTGGCCGTCCAGGCGTGCCAGCGCGGTCAACGTGCCGCCGCCATATTCTGCATATCGCAAGACCGAACCGCCGTCGAAGACTCCGCTGAGGATGTCGTCGATGACGTAGGGTTGACGCCGGTTGCGTGGAACGGCGGACAGCAGCGACTCCTCGCGGCGGTCGACCGGGTCGGCGGAGTCGACAACGGGTGGGAGCTCGAACGCGTTGGTGGGCAGATACGACAAGAAGTCGCGGATGACGGTGAACGCGGACTGCTCGTCGGCGACGATGCGCTCGACGATCCCGTTGTCGCGATGGACCGCACTGCCGCCGAGTTCTTCCTTGGTGAGTCGTTCGCCGGTGGCGTTCTCGACGACGGGTGGACCCGCAGTGAACACCTGACCGACCCCATCGACCATCACCGAGAAGTGCGACGTCACCAGTCGAGCGGCACCCAGTCCGACCGTCGGCCCCAGGCACGCCGCGGCGACCGGTATCACCGACAGGCTGTCGATGACCGCATCCCAGCCCGGGTTGGCCGGGACGTATGTGTAGCCCGCGTCGAGGGCCATCTTGACCGAGCCGCCGCCACTCTGTCCGTCCAGCAGGCGAACCATCGGAAGGCGCATCTCGTTCGCGTACTCCTCGAGAAAGACCTGTTTGGCGTGGATCGCGGCATCGCCTGCGCCGCCGCGAACGGTGAAGTCATCGACGCCGAGTACCACCTTGCGGCCATCGACCCGGGCGGTGCCGCCCACGAAGTTGGCCGGAAGCACGGACCGAGGTTGCCCGTTGTCATGCCCGGTGGGGAATCCCGTGAGCGCGCCGATCTCGGCGAACGTTCCGCGGTCGGCGAACGACTCGATGCGCTCGCGTGCGGTGAGCCGCCCCGCCGCATGGTGCCGCCCGACCTTGTCGGGGCCACCCATCTGTGCGGCGAACCCCTTGCGGCGAGATATCTCGGCGACCTCGGCGGACCAGTCGCCGTCCTGCCCGGAGACATGACCGGTACGAGATGCAGCTGTCGCCCAGTCGGTCGCGGTGTCGACGAGCAGCATGGGTGCCCCGGCTTCGACAACCTCGCCCGGCGCCACCAGGCACCGGATGACGCGAATCTCGGTATCGGTGCGCACAGCGTGTTCCATCTTCATCGATTCGAGTACCGCCACCACACCGTCGGCTCGCACGGCTTCACCGATGTCGGCGCTGATGGTGAGCACCGCCCCCGCCATCGGTGCTCGGACGACGTGCGCGCCCGCGGGTATCTCGAGTCCACCGGCATGCCGGTCGGTCGTTGACGAGTCGTCGAACCGCGTTGTCGCGGCGGGGCCGGCACGATCTGGGAGTTCATGGTCGAGCAGGGCTGGCAGACGGTCGGTCAGGTAGCCGGTGTCGAAGACTCCGGTGGTGAACTCGGGATCGGTCATCACGGCGTGCAGCAGGGAACGGTTCGTGCCGACGCCGGTGACTTCGAGATCCTCGAGGGCGTTCGCGCAGCGGCGGGCCGCGGCGGCGAAGTCGTCGGCCCGGGTGATGACCTTGGCCAGCAATGGGTCGTAGCGCGGGCTGAGCGTCCAACCCTGATACGCGGCGGTGTCGACACGCACACCGGGACCAGACGGGAGCCGACAGGCCGTGAGATTCCCGGAACTGGCGCGTGGGCTGCCGTCTGCCTCGACGGTCTCGGCGTTCACTCGCGCCTGGATCGCGAATCCGCGGGGGACAGGCGGCATATCCAGGCCGCAGTCGGCGAGCAGCGCGCCGCCGGCCAGCCTGATCTGCGTCGCGACGAGGTCGACGCCGGTGATTTCTTCGGTGACGGTGTGTTCGACCTGCAGACGCGGATTGGCTTCCATGAACCAGAACTCATCGTCGCCGACAAGGAATTCGACGGTGCCGATGCCGTGGTACCCGACGGTGGCCGCGACCTGCAGGGCGGCCGCAAGAATCTGGTCACGCAACCCCTCTGCCAGGCGTGGGCTCGGAGCGACCTCGATGAGTTTCTGATGACGGCGCTGGATACTGCAGTCGCGCTCCCATAGATGCGTTACCGCGCCGCTGTGGTCGGCGACAATCTGGACCTCGATGTGGCGCGGACGATCGATCAGCTTCTCGACGAACAGCGTGTCGTCGCCGAACGCGGAGCGCGCTTCGGAGGCACAACGGGAGTATGCCTCGTCGAGATCGCCGACTCGGTGCACCTCGCGCATGCCTCGCCCGCCGCCACCGGCCGCGGCCTTGATCATCAGGGGACCGTGCGCACCGAAGAACGCATTCGCCTCCTCGAGTGAAGTGGCCCCGGTCGTCCCGGGGACGACCGGGATACCGCACTTTTCGGCCAGGGCTCGGGCGGCCGTCTTGTCACCCAGGGTCTCGAGAACCTCAGGCGAGGGACCGATGAACTCAACCCCGGCATCTCGCGTGGCGCGCGCGAGTGCTGCGTTCTCACTCAGGAATCCATAGCCGGGATGAAGAGCGTCGGCGCCGGAGGCGACGGCAGCCGCAATTACCGCGCCGATATCGAGGTAAGCCGCCGGGCCGTTTCCGGGCAGCTCGATTGACGCGTCGGCCCGGTTCACATGGGCTGCCCCGGAGTCGTCGCGTGCATACACCGCGACGGATTCCTCTCCGGCCTCACCGATTGCCCGAAGGACCCGAACCGCGATCTCGCCGCGATTTGCCACGATTATCCTGCCCATTCTCCTGCTCCTCATCAATTCGGCATCTGCGCCACCGGCGCTGACGCTGACGTCACTGTCAGCGAGGATAGGCGTGAAAGGACGCTGTGACAAGGTCTCGAGCACACCCGGCGCCGCTCGGCGGAGCGGATCGTCGCCGGAGGGGGCGCGCGAGCAGCACCAAAATCCCCCGCGGGATTCGCCGGGTCCTCAACGACGCGGCGATGCGGCTCGTCTTCCGGTATGTCGTCACCGAGAAAGCGCAGGCGTGGATGTTTGACCACCGGGTTGCGCTCGATCGGCGGGCGCGCGTCGTCGGATGACGGGATGACGGGATGACGGGGCCGCGGGGTCACACTGCGGAGTCGACGTCGAAGGCCGCGACGTCGTCGTCGTCGAGGTCGAAAGCATCGACGACGGCCCGCAGATCGGGCTCGTCGGTCAGGTCGACGGGGCGCAGCGCGCCGGTCCGGCCGTTGCGGTTGGTGAGGCGATCGGTGAGGCAGTCGTCCATGATCCGGGTGGCGTCGACCTGATCCCACCGCACGCCGTCGAGGGCGATGCGGGTGCATCGGGCTGCGAGAATCACCTCGGCCGTACGGGCACCATAAGCGTTGATGCCCGATGCGCGGACCGCGACGATCCGTGCGGCGGTGAGCCCGGGCGCGACGGCGAACGCCTCGCGCAGTGTGACCAGCACGTAGCCGGCGACCAGTGCCATGTAGAACTCGGCGACCTCGGTCTTGGTCATCCTGCGCAGCGACAGGTTGCCGGCCTCGGTGGTGGTCGGCAGCCGTTCGGGGATCGCGTCCTCGGCCGGCACCTCGACGACCAGCGACACCTCGGTGCCCCTGACCCCGACCGCGGCCGCGGCAGCCTCGTTGTCCTCGAAGGCCGCGGCGAGCGCGGCGAGGACCGTGTCGGGATCGCAGCCGCACAGCCTCGCCCACCAGGCATCCACATCGGCCTGCCGGTGGGCACGCTCCGCTTCGCGCCCGGCGTTGACGTGCTCCCATTCGAGGCGGGCGTTGTGCTCGGCCCACGCGAGCGCGTTCTTTCGAGCCGTTCGGTCGAAGACGCTCGTGGCACGTTTGGCGGCTTTGCGGTGTCCGGCCAGGATCGGGGCGAAGTCGACCGGCGGTGCCGGGGGTGCTTGCGGTCGGATGGCCGGGGGGAACTCGGTGCGGTGGATCGCCATGATCGCGTCGAGGGTCGCGGAAATCTCTTGCGCCTGCCCGAGCTTCGCCCGCTGCGCCTGCGTGCGGACCTCGACGAGCTGCCGCGATGCGGCGGCGGTCCCGGTGCCCCCGGGCCGGGGGAGGCTCGTGTAGTAGGTGAACGGACCGGCCCCGGTGGACACGCCGGTGCGGCCACCACCAACGTGCAGACGCGCGCCGCGTGGTCCGACGTGGGCGCGCAGACCGCGCCGCGAGGCACTGATCCGCAGGCCGGGTGCGAGTCGGACGGAGAAGAAACCAGCCACGGCTCTATTTTCACCGCAGACCCGGCGAGCGCGGTCCAAGTGGGCGGTTTGGTCTGTTACAGCAGTTCGCGTAACATAGAACGTCGGTGTGCGTCGCATGCCGGCCTCGGCGTGTCGACAACGAGTTTGTACACGTGGGGCCGGGTTGGGACACCCACCACCGGTACCGGTCAGCCGACTCGGTGCCAACACCGTAACGGATAAACACGGAGTCAACCGGGCCAATCGGATGAGCGGCCAGGATCGCGGAGGACATGGCGAAAAAAGACGGGGCCATTGAGGTCGAGGGACGAGTCATCGAACCCCTGCCCAATGCGATGTTTCGCATTGAGCTGGAGAACGGTCACAAGGTTCTCGCCCACATCAGCGGCAAGATGCGGCAGCACTACATCCGCATCCTGCCCGAGGACCGGGTCGTCGTGGAACTCTCGCCCTACGACCTCGGTCGTGGGCGCATCGTTTATCGGTACAAGTAGGACTTCCCCCGAATTTCGGGTGAGGACACCGACAGGTGCGGCTTTCGTCGTGCCTGGACCATTCAAGGAGAAGCGGACGTGAAGGTTCAGCCGAGCGTCAAGCCGATCTGCGAGAAGTGCAAGGTGATCCGCCGCAACGGCCGGGTCATGGTGATCTGCGAGAACCTGCGTCACAAGCAGCGTCAGGGCTGATCACTCGCAACCCTCGGGGTCGCTTGAGAAACATAACTGAATATCGATGACAGAGCTGAACAGCACATTGTGAAGCCCTCCTGGCACCAGCGTCGACAAACGGGTCGGCGCCCACCTCCGGTTCAGAGGCCGGAGCCCCGCAGCACAAGCAGTAGAGAAGAGTCGGGGACGGACCAGGAGCAGACCTCTGAGAAGTAAAGGAAATCTGCCACATGGCACGTGTTGCTGGTGTGGATCTCCCCCGTGAGAAGCGGCTGGAGATCGCACTGACCTACATCTATGGAGTTGGCCGTACCACCTCCAAGGAGATCCTCGAGGGCACCGGGCTGAGCCCCGACCTGCGCGCGAAGGATCTCACCGACGCAGACGTCGCAAAGCTGCGTGAGTACATCGAGGCCTCGGTGAAGGTCGAGGGTGACCTGCGCCGCGAGGTGCAGGCCGACATCCGTCGCAAGATCGAGATCGGCTGCTACCAGGGTCTGCGCCACCGTCGTGGCCTGCCCGTCCGCGGACAGCGCACCAAGACCAATGCCCGTACTCGTAAGGGCCCGAAGAAGACCATCGCCGGGAAGAAGAAGTAATGCCTCCTAAGTCACGTAGCGCAGGCCCCAAGAAGGGCGCACGCCGTCGCGATAAGAAGAACGTCCCGCACGGCAACGCACACATCAAGTCGACGTTCAACAACACCATCGTGTCGATCACCGACCCCAACGGCAACGTCATCAGCTGGGCGTCGTCGGGTCACGTCGGCTTCAAGGGCTCGCGCAAGAGCACCCCGTTCGCGGCTCAGCTCGCGGCGGAGAACGCTGCACGCAAGGCCGCCGAGCACGGCGTCAAGAAGGTCGACGTGTTCGTCAAGGGACCGGGCTCGGGTCGTGAGACCGCCATCCGGTCGCTGCAGGCCGCCGGCCTCGAGGTCGGCACCATTTCTGATGTCACCCCGCAGCCGCACAACGGCTGCCGTCCGCCCAAGCGGCGTCGGGTCTAAGCGGGAAAGGAAGAGGTAAAAGAAAAATGGCTCGTTATACCGGCCCCGCAACCAAGAAGTCCCGTCGTCTGCGCGTCGACCTCGTCGGCGGCGATCAGGCGTTCGAACGTCGCCCCTACCCGCCCGGCCAGCACGGCCGCTCGCGGATCAAGGAGAGCGAGTACCTGCTTCAGCTGCAGGAGAAGCAGAAGGCACGCTTCACCTACGGAGTGATGGAGAAGCAGTTCCGTCGCTACTACGAAGAGGCGAACCGTCGTACCGGCAAGACCGGTGACGAGCTGCTGCGCATCCTCGAAACCCGCCTCGACAACGTCGTGTACCGCGCCGGCCTGGCCCGGACCCGTCGTCAGGCCCGCCAGATGGTCACCCACGGCCACTTCACCGTCAACGGTGTGAATGTCGACGTGCCCAGCTACCGCGTCAGCCAGTACGACATCATCGACGTCCGTCCGAAGTCGCTGCAGACCGTCCCGTTCCAGATCGCCAAGGAGCTCGTCGGCGATCGTCCGGTGCCGGGTTGGCTGCAGGTGGTTCCGTCGACGCTGCGCATCCTCGTGCACCAGGTGCCCGAGCGCGCCCAGATCGACGTTCCGCTGTCTGAACAGCTCATCGTCGAGTTCTACTCCAAGTAGTTCTCGAGCAGTCCAACCAAACAGCCCAAGCTGTTCGGTCCACTTCTAGGCCGTCAAATAGCGGTCGGCCACAAGGAGATACACAAGAAATGCTCATCTCACAGCGACCCACTCTGACCGAGGAGATCATCGCCGAGGACCGCTCGAAGTTCGTCATCGAGCCTCTCGAACCGGGCTTCGGCTACACCCTCGGCAACTCGCTCCGTCGTACCCTGCTCTCGTCGATCCCCGGCGCTGCGATCACCAGCATCCGCATCGACGGTGTCCTGCACGAGTTCACCACCGTCCCCGGGGTGAAGGAAGACGTCACCGACATCATCCTGAACCTCAAGGGCCTCGTGGTGAGCTCCGAAGAGGACGAGCCGGTCACCATGTACGTGCGCAAGCAGGGTCCGGGCACCGTCACCGGCGCCGACATCGTGCCTCCGGCCGGTGTCACCGTGCACAACCCTGACCTGCACATCGCCACCCTGAACGACAAGGGCAAGCTCGAGATCGAGCTCGTCGTCGAGCGGGGCCGCGGTTATGTGCCGGCCGTGCAGAACAAGGCGTCGGGCGCCGAGATCGGCCGCATTCCGGTCGACTCGATCTACTCGCCGGTGCTCAAGGTGACCTACAAGGTCGAGGCCACCCGTGTCGAGCAGCGCACCGACTTCGATCGGCTCGTGCTCGATGTGGAGACCAAGAACTCGATGACCGCGCGTGACGCGCTGGCTTCCGCGGGCAAGACCCTGGTCGAGCTGTTCGGGCTCGCCCGGGAGCTCAACGTGGAGGCCGAGGGCATCGAGATCGGACCGTCGCCGGCCGAGGCCGACCACATCGCGTCGTTCAGCCTGCCGATCGAGGATCTGGAGCTGACCGTGCGGTCCTACAACTGCCTCAAGCGCGAGGGTGTGCACACCGTCGGCGAGCTGGTGGCCCGGACCGAGTCGGATCTGCTCGATATCCGCAACTTCGGGCAGAAGTCGATCGATGAGGTCAAGGTCAAGCTGCATGCGCTGGGTCTGTCGCTCAAGGACAGCCCGGCCAGCTTCGACCCGTCGCAGGTGGCCGGTTACGACCCGGCGACCGGTACGTGGTCGGATGACGCGTCCTTCGACGCCGATTCCGGTGAGGATTTCGCTGAGACCGAGCAGCTCTGAGCTGCCGCCCACCCCTGACTTCCGGTCGTGAGATCGTGAGTTTCTTCTAGGAGAAGAGAAATGCCCAAGCCCACCAAGGGTGCCCGCCTCGGCGGGTCGGCCAGCCACCAGAAGGCGATGTTGGCGAACCTTGCCACCTCGCTCTTCGAGCACGGCCGCATCACCACCACCGAAGCGAAGGCGAAACGGCTGCGCCCGTACGCCGAGAAGCTGATCACCCACGCCAAGGGCGGCTCGCTGGCCAACCGTCGCGAGGTGATGAAGGACATCCGTGACAAGGATGTCGTGCACACCCTGTTCGCCGAGATCGGTCCGTTCTTCGCGGACCGTCCCGGTGGCTACACCCGCATCATCAAGACGCTGCCGCGCAAGGGCGACAACGCCCCGATGGCTGTGATCGAGCTGGTGCGTGAGTCGACCGTGTCCAGTGAGGCCAGCCGCGCGACCCGCGTCGCCGCCTCGCAGAAGGCACAGGAGAAGGCTGCCGAGCAGGTTGCCGACGCCGACGAGGCCGCCGAGACCGCTGAGGCCACCGAGGCCGAGAACGTGGTTGAGGCCGTCGAGGCGGACGCGGCTGCCGAGACCGAGGTCGCCGACGACGCTTCGAGTACTGCTGCCACGGGCGAAGGTGCCGAGGCTGCTGCCGACGAGAAGAAGTCGGACGACTGAGTCCAGACGCGCTGTCAGAGCCCGCCGTCACCGCATCCGGTGACGGCGGGTTCTGTCGTCTGCGCCTCGACATCTCCTACGACGGAACCGACTTCGCCGGGTGGGCGCGGCAGATCGGGCAGCGAACCGTATGCGAGCTGCTCGAGGAGACACTGTCGACGGTGCTGCGGGTCCCCGTCCGGCTCACCGTCGCGGGCCGCACCGACGCCGGGGTGCATGCGACCGGACAGGTCGCGCACACCGACGTACCCGAAACGTGTTTGGACACACGGTCCATCGCGGGAGACCCGTCACGACTCGTCGGGCGGCTTGCCAAAATGTTGCCGGATGATGTGCGGGTGCGTCGTATCGAGCGTGGCAGCGCCGATTTCGACGCCCGGTTCTCGGCGCTACGGCGGCACTACATGTACCGGCTGACCGACGCGCGCTGGGGATCCGAACCCATCCATGCGCGGTCCACGGCGACCTGGTCACGCCCCCTGGATGTCGATGCGATGAATGGTGCGTCGGAGAGTCTGTTGGGGCTCAACGACTTTGCCGCGTTCTGTCGGCGTCGCGAGGGGGCGACCACCATTCGCGATCTCCAACGATTCTCCTGGCACCGTGACCACGACGGGGTGCTGATCGGCGCGGTTAGCGCCGACGCGTTCTGCTGGTCCATGGTGCGCTCGCTCGTCGGCGCGGTCGCGAGCGTGGGGGACGGACGCCGCAACGTCGACTGGTGCCGGGGACTGTTGACCGAGACCACCCGCAACAGCAAGATCCCGGTCGCCGATGCGCGGGGTCTGTGTCTGGTCGGGGTCGACTATCCGCCGGAATCCGAACTGGCCGCCCGCAACGAGATCACCCGTGACGTGCGCTCTGCTACGGGTGGCTGCTGCGGCGGCTGACCGCACCCTCGGGCCGACAGCACGACCCGGATCCCCGCCGACGGCACCCGGAACCTC
>NZ_BAHC01000205.1 GCF_000298195.1 Gordonia rhizosphera NBRC 16068
GACCCGGACACGCCGTTCCCGGTGATCTCGACGATGGCCGACCAGGAGGAGGTCGTCGCCGGTGAGGCCGACCTGGGCGGCACCATGCGGCTGGGTGCCTACCCGGCCACCCTGCAACCGGGCAGCGTCGTCGCCGAGGCCTACGGCACCACACAGGTTTCCGAACGTCATCGTCACCGGTTCGAGGTGAACAACGCCTACCGCGACAAGATCGCCGCGTCGGGTTTGGTGTTCTCGGGGACCTCGCCCGACGGGCACCTCGTCGAGTTCGTCGAATACCCGCCGTCGGTGCATCCGTTCTTCGTCGCCACCCAGGCACACCCCGAACTCAAGAGCCGTCCCACCCGGCCGCATCCGCTGTTCCGGGCATTCATCGAGGCGGCTCTGGAATACAAGGCGGCCGAACGCCTTCCCGTCGACCTCGGTGACTACAAATCGGCAGACGCCGACCCCGAACCGCTCGATGACGACGAGGAACGTGGCGCTTGAGCGGACGTCACGAGTTCGTCGTCCGCGACAGCAGGTCCGTCTACGACGGGGCGATCCTGTCCTTGCGGGTCGACGATGTGGAGATGCCGGGCGGGCGCGTCGCCCGACGTGAGGTCGTCGAGCATTTCGGCGCGGTGGCGGTGGTCGCCCGCGACGAGGAGGGCCGGATCGCCATGGTCCGCCAGTACCGGCACCCGATCGGGCGCCGGCTGCTCGAACTGCCCGCCGGGCTGCTCGACGCCGGCCCGGGGGAGACCCCACTCGTCGCCGCCCACCGCGAACTCGCCGAGGAGACCGATCTCGCGGCCGATCGCTGGCACGTACTGGTCGACGTAGCCCTCTCTCCGGGATTCACCGACGAGGCACTGCGTATCTACCTCGCCGAGGACCTGCACGCACTGGAGGCCGCCGAACGCCACGACGAGGAGGCCGATCTGACGGTGGAATGGCTCGCCGTCGACGATGCGGTCTCCCGTGTGTTGGCCGGCGAAATCGTCAACGCCACCGCCGTCGCCGGAGTGTTGGCCGTGGCGCTGGCCGACGACCGGCGGATCCCGTTGCGCGACGTCACCGCACCCTGGGTGGACGAGCCGACCGCCCTGCGGGAACGACGGTCGCACCGATGAGCCGCACCGGTGTGACCGACGAGACCGCCGCCGACCAGGTCACCCGCTTCCTCGACCATCTCACCGTCGAACGCGGGGCCGCCGCGAACACGGTGAGCTCCTACCGCCGCGACCTCGGCCGCTACGAGCAGTACCTCACCTCCCGGGGCATCGACGACCTGTCGTCGGTGACCGAGAACGACGTCCGAGAGTTCCTCGTCGACCTGCGCCGCGGGGACCCGGACGCCGGCTGGGTTCCGTTGGCGGACAGTTCGATCGCGCGCAGCCTCGTCGCGGTGCGCGGTCTGCACAAGTTCGCCGCCGCCGAGGGTCTCGTAGCGGCCGACGTGGCCCACGCGGTCCGCCCGCCCCGCCCGGCCCGGCGGCTGCCCAAGTCGTTGCCGGTCGACGAGGTGGTCGCGATCCTGGAGTCCGCGGGTGCCGCCGATCATCCCCGCGCGCTGCGCGATCGGGCCCTGCTCGAATTGCTCTACAGCTGTGGCGCCCGGATCTCGGAGGCCACCGCGCTCGACGTCGACGACATCGACGCCGAGACCCGTGCGGTGCGGCTGAGCGGCAAGGGTGGAAAGGAACGGGTGGTGCCCGTGGGCGGTCCGGCCGTGGAGGCGCTGGAGGCTTACCTGGTGCGGGGCCGCCCGGCGCTGGTCAGCCGGGCCAACCCCGCCCTGTTCCTCAACGCCCGCGGAGGACGGCTGTCGAGGCAGAGCGCCTGGCAGGTGCTCTCCGACGCGGCGCAGCGCGCGGGACTCGACAAGACCGTGTCGCCGCACACCCTGCGGCACAGCTTCGCCACCCACCTGCTCGACGGGGGCGCAGACGTCCGTGTCGTCCAGGAGTTGCTCGGGCACGCCTCGGTGACCACTACGCAGGTGTACACCCTGGTCACCGTCAACACGATGCGCGAGGTGTATGCCACGGCGCATCCGCGGGCGCGGTGAGCATGGAGCAGTACCACCTGCCAGGACTCGAGCCGATCCACCTCGGCGATGCGTCCCCGGTTCGGACGCCGGACACATTAGGCTGTGACCATCGCGCAACGGCCGGTACGAGCGAAGGGAGCGGCGGACACGTGAGCACCCCGGGGGCACCGCGTTCGGCCGCCGCACACGCTGATCAGTACCGCATCGCGGTCTCTCCGGGCATCGACACCGACGAGGACCACGATCACGGCGACGAGTTGGGTCCGACCGGTCGGCCGTACCGTCCGGTCCCCGAGCCGCAACCGCTGGAGCGGCACGGTCCGGCCACCGTGGTCGCGGTGTGCAACCAGAAAGGCGGCGTCGGCAAGACCACCTCGACGATCAACCTGGGTGCGGCCCTGGCCGAATACGGTCGCCGGGTGCTGCTGGTCGATCTCGACCCGCAGGGCGCGTTGTCGGCTGGGCTGGGGGTGGCCCACCACGACCTCGACGAGACCGTCTACAACCTGCTGGTCCCGCCGCACGCCGCCACCGACGACGTCCTCATGCGCACCCGGGTCGATGGATTGGATCTGCTGCCGAGCAACATCGACCTGTCGGCGGCCGAGATCCAACTGGTCAGCGAGGTGGGGCGGGAGCAGGCGCTCGCGCGCGCGTTGCACCCGGTGCTCGACCGCTACGACTTCGTGCTGATCGACTGCCAGCCGTCGCTGGGCCTGCTCACCGTGAACGCGCTGGCCTGCGCGGACACGGTGCTCATACCCATGGAATGTGAGTACTTCAGTCTGCGTGGGCTCGCGCTGCTCACCGACACGATCGAAAAAGTGCACGACCGTCTCAATCCCCGACTCGATCTCGGCGGCATCCTGGTGACGATGTTCGACTCCCGCACCCTGCATTCGCGGGAGGTGATGGCGCGCGTCGTCGAGGTGTTCGGCGACACCGTCTACGACACCGTGATCAGTCGTACCGTCCGTTTCCCGGAGACCAGCGTGGCCGGTGAGCCGATCACCTCCTGGGCGCCGAAATCCGCGGGCGCCCAGGCTTACCGCGCACTGGCGCGTGAGGTGATCGCCCGCAATTCCCGTCGCACATGATCGCCGACGACACGGCTGCGTCCACCGGCTTCCAGGTCCGTCTGAAGAACTTCGAGGGTCCGTTCGACCTACTGCTGAGCCTGATCAATCAACATCGCCTCGATGTCACCGAGGTGGCCCTGCACGAGGTGACCGACGACTTCATCGCCTACATCCGCGAACTCGGCCCGCAGATGGGGCTGGAGCAGACCACCGAGTTCCTGGTGGTCGCGGCGACCCTGCTCGACCTCAAGGCGGCGCGGCTGCTGCCGACCGGGGAGGTCGACGACCCGGAGGATCTCGCTCTGCTCGAGGCACGCGACCTGCTGTTCGCGCGGCTGCTGCAGTACCGCGCCTACAAGCAGGTCGCGGCACTGTTCGGTGAACTCGAAGCGGCCGCGCTGCAACGCTATCCGCGTGCGGTATCCCTCGAACCGCAGTTCTCGGACCTGCTGCCCGAGGTCACTCTCGGCGTCGACGCGGCGGCGTTCGCCGCGGTGGCCGCCGCCGCGATGACACCGCGCCCGGTGCCCACCGTCGGACTCGATCATCTCCACGACGTGCACAAGGTGTCGGTGCCCGCGCAGGCGCGACGGATCGCCGAGTTGCTGACGTCACGGCCGGGGGAGTGGATGAGCTTCGGCGACATCGTCGCCGAGTGTGAGTTCGGACTCGAGGTGGTGGGCCGGTTCCTCGGGCTGCTGGAGTTGTTCCGCGAGCGGGCCATCGCCTTCGAACAGCCCGAGGCGCTCGGGGAGTTGCGGGTCAGCTGGACTGGCGAGCGTGACGCCGACGACATGAGGCTCGAGGCGGCGGAGGAGGACTACGGATGACCGACGTACCCGACACGCCCGAACAGACCACCCTCGACATCGCCGAGACCGAGGTCCTCGACGACGACACGTTGCGGTCGGCGCTCGAGGCGGTCCTGCTCGTGGTCGACTCGCCGGCGACCACCGAGGAACTCGCGTCGGCGGTCGGCGAGGCCCGGCAGCGGGTGCAGGCCATGCTCACCCGCATCGCCGATGACCTGAGGTCGGCCAACAGCGGGATCGACCTGCGGTTTGCCGGCGACGGCTGGCGGTACTACACCCGCGCCGAGTTCGCGCCGTACGTGGAGCGGCTGCTGCTCGACGGTGCCCGGTCGAAGCTGACCAGGGCCGCGCTGGAGACCCTCGCCGTCATCGCCTACCGGCAGCCCGTCACCCGCGCCCGCGTCAGCGCCATCCGCGGGGTCAACGTCGACGGTGTGATCCGCACGCTGGTGGCGCGTGGCCTGATCAACGAGGTCGGCACCGACCCGCAGACCACCGCGACGACCTACGCCACCACCGAGCTGTTTCTCGAGCGGCTCGGCCTCGCCTCGCTGTCCGACCTGCCGGATCTGGCCCCGCTGCTGCCCGACGTGGACGTCATCGACGACCTCGATGAGGAGATCTCCTCGGATCCGCGATTCGCCAAACTCGACGCTCACCGGTCAGACTCGACAGGTAACGATTCACCCGGGTCGGGAGCTGACGGCTCGTCGACCGGCCCGGACACCGACGAGCAGGACTGAACACGATGGCATCCGCTAGCCGAGACGGCACACCGGGCCCGCGCCGCAAACCCGCGCGAGCACACAAGACCGACAAGAAGACAGCCGGTAACAAGGGATCGAAATCCGGCGGCAAGACCGCCGGACGGGGCGCGTCGGGTAACGCACACCATGGCCGGCCCGCGAAGAAGACGCACCGCAAGGGCTCGGCGCAACCCGACGTGAAGTCGGGCCAGGTACGGCTCAACAACGCCAAACCGGCCCGCCACCAGACCCCCGGACCCGATCACACCGAGTCCGGTGCCACCTATGTCGCCGACGGCGTGCGCCTGCAGAAGGTGCTCGCCTCGGCCGGGGTCGCCTCCCGGCGCGGTGCCGAGGAACTGATCGCCGCCGGACGCGTCGAGGTGGACGGCGAGATCGTCACCGAGCAGGGCCTGCGCATCGACCCGGACACCGCGATCATCCGCGTGGACGGTGCGCGGGTCGTCATCGACGAGAGTCGTCAGTATCTCGCGCTCAACAAGCCTCGCGGCTGGCAGTCGACGATGGCCGACGATCAGGGCCGCCCCTGCGTCGGCGACATCGTCGCCGAGCGCGTGATGGCCGGACAGCGGCTCTTCCACGTCGGCCGCCTCGACGCCGACACCGAGGGTCTGCTGCTGCTGACCAACGACGGTGAACTCGCGCACCGCCTCATGCATCCCTCCTACGAGGTGCCCAAGACCTACCTGGCCACCGTGCGCGGTGAGGTGCCGAGGTCGCTGGGCCGGACGTTGCGCAACGGGGTGGAACTCGAGGACGGTCCGGTCGCCGTGGACAGCTTCACCCCGATGGAGGTTCACGATGGCCAATCGCTGGTGCGTATCACCCTGCACGAGGGACGCAACCGGATCGTGCGCCGGCTGATGGAGGAGGTCGGGTTCCCGGTCGTCAACCTGGTGCGCACCCACATCGGTGCCGTCGCGCTCGGCGATCAGCGCCCGGGCAGCCTGCGTGTGCTGGGCAACAACGAGATCGGCGCGCTGTACAAGGCGGTGGGATTGTGAGCGGTTCCCGTGTCATCGCGATCGACGGCCCGGCCGGCACCGGCAAGTCGACCGTCTCCAAACTTCTCGCGCACCGCGTGGGTGCCCGCTACCTCGACACCGGGGCGATGTACCGCGCGGCGACCCTCGCGGTGCTGAATGCCGGTGTGTCGCTGGATGACAGCGAGGCCATCGCCGAGGTCGTGGCGGCGGCCGACATCCAGCTCGACATCACCGACGACGGTGCGACGGCCTACCTCGACGGGGCCGACGTGTCGCGCGAGATCCGGACCGACGCCGTCACCAACGCCGTCTCCGCGGTGTCGGCGGTGCCGCTGGTCCGCACCAAACTCGTTGCGGTGCAACGGCGTGAGGCCGACGGTGCTTTCGTCGTGGTGGAGGGCCGCGACATCGGCACCGTGGTGTTCCCCGACGCCGACCTCAAGGTGTTCCTGACCGCGTCGCCGGAGGCCCGTGCGCTGCGGCGCCACCGCCAGAACCTGGCGGCCGGACGGCCCAGTGATCATGCCGAGGTGCTGGCCGGGGTGAACCGACGCGATCATCTCGATTCCACGCGGGCGGTGTCGCCGTTGCGGCCCGCCGTCGACGCCGTCGTCGTCGACACCTCCGACCTCACCCTCGAGCAGGTGCTCGACACCCTCGACGGCCTGACCCGCGATCGGATCGGAGTGCAGTCGTGAGCGAACACGATTCCGTGAGTGCGGTCGGTGACGACCTGGCCCTACCCGGTGACGACCTGGCCCTACCCGGTGACGGCACCTGGTCTGACGAGACCGACTGGGAGATGACCGATTTCGCCGGCGACGGCACACCGATCGGCGCCGCCCCCATGCCCGTGCTGGCCATCGTCGGCCGGCCCAACGTCGGTAAGTCGACGCTGGTGAACCGGATTCTCGGCCGCCGTGAGGCCGTCGTCGAGGACATCCCCGGCGTCACCCGCGACCGGGTGTCCTACAACGCGAGCTGGTCGGGCCGCGCGTTCACCGTGGTCGACACCGGCGGTTGGGAACCCGACGCCAAGGGCCTGCAGCAGGCGGTGGCGGCGCAGGCGGAACTGGCCATGCGCACCGCCGACGCGATCGTGCTGGTGGTCGACGCCACCGTCGGCGCCACCGCGACAGACGAGGCCGTCGCCCGTGTGCTGCGGCGGTCCAAGACGCCGGTCATCCTGGCCGCCAACAAGATCGACAGCGAACGCGCCGAGGCAGAGGCGGCCGCGCTGTGGTCTCTCGGTCTCGGTGAGCCCTATCCGGTCTCCGCGGCGCACGGCCGCGGCGCCGGCGACCTGCTCGACGTCATCCTGGACGTGTTGCCCGAAACCCCGCGCGAGTCAACGAGTTTCGGTGGCCCACGTCGTGTCGCCCTGGTGGGCAAGCCCAACGTCGGCAAGAGTTCGTTGCTCAACAAGCTGGCCGGCTCGACGCGGTCGGTGGTCCACAACGTCGCCGGCACCACCGTTGACCCCGTCGACGAGCTCGTCGAGATCGACGGCAAGACTTGGCTGTTCGTCGACACCGCCGGATTGCGGCGCAAGGTGCGCACCGCCAGCGGGCACGAGTACTACGCGTCGCTGCGGACCCGCGCCGCGCTCGACACCGCCGAGGTGGCGATCCTGCTGATCGACGCGTCGGAACCGATCACCGAACAGGATCTGCGCGTGCTGTCGATGGTGGTCGACAGCGGCCGCGCGCTGGTGATCGCGTTCAACAAATGGGATCTCGTCGACGAGGACCGTCGCTACCAGCTCGACAAGGAGATCGACCGCGAACTGGCCCGGGTGCCCTGGGCGCGGCGCGTCAACATCTCCGCGTCCACCGGACGGTCGGTGCAGAAGCTGGTGCCGGCGATCGAAGGCGCGCTCGAATCCTGGGACAAGCGCATCCCGACCGGACGGCTCAACACCTGGCTCAAGGAGGTCATCGCGGCCACGCCGCCACCGTTGCGTGGCGGACGCCAGCCGCGGGTCATGTTCGCTACCCAGGCAGCGACGCGACCGCCGACCTTCGTGCTGTTCACGACCGGCTTCCTCGAGGCCGGCTATCGCAGGTTCCTGGAACGGCGGCTGCGTGAGGAGTTCAACTTCGACGGGTCGCCGGTACGGATCAACGTCCGCGTGCGCGACAAGCGGGAGCAGCGCCGACGACGCTGAGCCGGGTTCGCCGGTCCGCGAGCGCACCCCACCCCACCCACCGCGTTGATCGTGCGCACCCCGGCGTCGACCGTGCAAACTCCCGCGTCGAGCGTGCGCACCGCAGCGTCGAGAGGGCACGCCACTGCGTCGAGCGTGCCACCACTGCGTCGAGCGTGCGCGCCCTGGCGTTGATCGTGCGCGGTGGGACATGCCACGGCCGGGTTGTCGGTGCTGCGCTGGCTTCCGCGCGTGTCCACGACGATGGCTGCATCACGGCGCATGCGATACTTCGACTCGTGCTCATCATCGGAATCATCCTGTTCGGAATGTTGATCGGCGCGGGTGCGCAATTGATACTCGGCAAGGGAGTCAAGGGAATCGACTGGGGACTTGCGCTCGGGGCGGGCCTGATCGGGTCATTTGTCGGCGGCCTGCTGATCAGTCTGATCGCTGGTGACGGTCTGGATTTCCGGCCGAGCGGGATCATCGGGTCGATCGTCGGTGCCATCCTGGTGACCGGTGGCTGGATGTGGTACAAGGGCCGGTCGGCAGTCTCCTGACCGAGAGAATCCACCAGCGGTCCCGGATCCACCGCTGCACTGCGTTCTCCGCCTGCACCGCGTTCCGCGGAACGCAGTGCAGGCTCATCGAGCGCCCTGGAAGTCCGCACCCATCACAGTTCAATGCGACCTTCGGCTCGACCGGCGGGACATCCTCTCAACCGGGGCGAACACCGCGACCACCACCACGAGAACAGCAAGCGGGGCCAGCAACCAGAACCAGCGCTGCGCCCACCAGTCGGTGCTCGGCTCCGTCTGCAGCCGACGGCCCAGGCCTTCGAAGATCGTTACCACGATGAGGTAGGCGGTCATGTGCCAGAGGAACACGGTGATCGCGACCGCGTTGAGCGCAACCAGTGGCTTCCACAGACGAGGTCGGCGCAACACGCGCGCGGCTGTCGGCGTTATGAGCGCCAACAGTCCGAGCTGAAGGACGGCGAGCGCCGCGATTGCCGCGTTTGTGGGGGGATGTTCGACTCGTCGGCGCCGACTGTGGCGACCATCGAGCTGGGGTAGCCCGCGACCATCGTCAGCACGACCGTCACGATCAGCAGCCCGTACACCCCGAGGAACCACAGCGGCACCAGGTATCCGGGGAACCGCTCCCAGATCCAGCGATGCGGTCCCGGCCGGGCCGCGGCGATCAGCTCACCGGCCGGCCACACCCCGGCCCACACGGCGGTCGGCACCAGGAGCCGCCGGAGCCGGTCGGCGACGAACCGTCCGGGGGTGACTCCGGAAGTTTGCGCGTGCCCCCAGCCGATCACGTTGGCGTAGCCGCCCACCAGGAAGAACACCGGCATGACTTGCGGGACCCAGGTGGCCGACCAACCACCCGGCACGACATCGATCGGGTTGGACATGGCGAGGGAGCCGTCAGCGGTCCGATGGGTGACCGACAGCGTCCAGTGTCACAAGGTGACCACCACGATGCAGAACACGCGGGCGGCGTCGACGACGCGGTCCCGGGATTCCGGTGTGGTATTGACCAGCCGGTCCAAACGCCCAGGAGTCCCGATCGACTTTCGTCGGCCCCCGCAGCGACTCAACCAATGAAAAGCCGTCGGGGCCAGCGATTGCTTTCCGGCCTGTGGATCGACCGATCGTCACTCGGCAGATTTGGTGCATTCGTCCAAACCGATTGGAGGACCTGTGACCGTTCTGCCGTTAGGCTACGACCCGTCTCAATCCGTACCCGTCGTTCTCGGCGTCGCGACGGCCGGGCATCTCCGGATATGGCACGAGGAGACCCCGTCGTTGTGGAAGGTGTCGAATTACGCGGACTTCGACGAGTACATAGATCTGTTGGGTTCGGGCGCGATCTAAACCGAGCGGTACGACGACGGACTCTATTGCGAGACCGCGAGTTTCGATCGGGTCAGCTCGGTGCTCGCCATCTGCAAGACGCTTCGCTTCTCGCACCATGGAGGGACTGTCGATTCGTGCTTGTGGATCGAGGTGGCGCAAGCGACGCGCGACGACTCCTGTCATGACATGCACTGGGACAGTGTCGAGGACCTGATCATCAGGGCCGCGGAGGGAGTGCAGGCTCGTGGCGAACTGCTGGTGGTGGGTCCCGGGCCGCATCCCCAGCCAGATGGTCCCGCGGTCCTGCTCGGAACATCGACGATCAGTGCATGGACGAGTTCGGTCGTCTCGGCGTCGCCCGTGCCGGGCGGGAGCCGCTGGGGCGAATCGGGGGCGGAGGGCGACCGGGTAACGCTGACGGCAACCATGTCGTCGTTCGCGCGTGTGGAGGCAGCCGAATTGACCATCGCTGCCCTAAGGGAGTGGGGCGTTGCGCCCTTCGACGTGGGAATCGGATTTGTTATTCCCATCGAGCGATTGATGCGCGCTGGCTGACATGCCAGGGCGACCGTGGGAGTCGTCGGCGGGAGGTCGACCCACGGTCTCGGCGGTCAGTAGGAATGTCTCTCCACCGAGATCCGTCACTGCCGTGGCTGCCGCGGCAGTCAGGTGAACCTCTGGATTGACGAACAAGGTTGGCAGCTAATCGATTTCGATGCCGACTCGGCAGGTTCGCTCAGGTCAACTGGAACCCGTGCCTTCACGCGGTCGCTGGGCAAATCACCGAAGGTCGAAGGTCTCTCATCGCCGGTGACCTCCTACCCGTTCGAGCGGCCCCGCGCCCGAGCATGATCGGTATCAGGAGGTCGGATGCGATGATCACACATACCTCGCTCGAAGCGGCACACGCGCGAGACCGGACGTTGGCCGTCATCCTCCGCTGGACGACGATCGCGCTGGGCGCTCTCGCCCTCGGCTACCTCATGTCCGTCGTCCTCCGAGTCGTCGTGTGGCGTGCGCGCTGGCAGCCGGCGATCGATGCACTTCGCCGGTATCAGAAGAACTTCGGGAACCGCCGGTCGCTGAGGTCGGGCGGGAAGCGTAGGCAAAGCGTGGCGCTCGTGCATCACGCCGGCCGCAGGTCCGGGGAACAATACGTCACCCCGGTTTGGGCTCACCGTGTCGGACAGTCGTTTTTCGTCGGGCTGCCCTACGGCACTGCAGTCGACTGGCTGCGCAACGTCCGGGCCGCCGGTGCCTGCGACATCGAGCACGACGGCGTTCGCTACCACACCGTCGCACCGACCATCGTGGCAACTGGTGACGTGCCAGAGAAGCTCGCACGCAAGCGGAAGCTGTTCGACCTGATGGGTATCAGATCGTTTGTCCGACTGGACATCGACTTGCCCGAGGACAGTTCGACGGGGAGCGCCGTTACCGAATCTGTTGCGGAACAAGATCTTCCAGAGTCGGTGGGCTGAGCACCGCCGCGAGTGCAAACGAGTCCTGACCAGGAGGAGCCACGACCAGCGAAGTGCTGTTACGCAACCGTCGCGGCACCTCCTCGGCACCGAGGGGCTCGACGACGACGCGGTCGCCTTGCTCCAGCTCGGCGTCGAGAGCTGCCACTGGGTGGCGCATCGATGGGCGGGTTTGTCGGTATTCGCGTGGCCGCGCGTCATCCCGAGCGGATCCGATCGCTGGTCCTGATCGGGCTGAGCATACGGCGTGTGTCCCGCGCCGACCTGCTGCAGATCGACGTGCTCGGATCGATGGTGCGCGCCAGCCGACGGCTGGGACCGGTCGGCACCGCGATTCGGCGCCGGGTGACCGAGCAGGTCATGCGCAACATGCTCGGAACGACATTCATGTCCGACCCGGAACGTGCAGACGACCGCGAGACATGGCGGCAGCGGTTCTCGGCGACGGTGGTGCCCGAAGCCATGCCGATGCTCCGCGAGGTGTTCGGGCACCGGGCAACCCACCAGAGCTGCTCGCCCAGGTGAAAGCGCCCACGCTCATCATCACCGGCGAGGACGAGTGGGCCGGACACGATGAGTCGGACAACGACCCGCTCCAGGCGGAGGCGTCTTCCCGGACGCGCGGCTGCTGACTGTCCCGGGGGCGGGGCACATGGTGCTCGTCGAGCAGCCCGAGGTCGGAACCGCCGCGATACCGACTTCATCCGAGGAATCGACAGCAGGTAACCGCAGGATCGATCCTGCAGTGGCGCAACGAGCAGTTCGGCGTCGCGGGCCCAGAGGTTGCGCCCCGGTACGCCCAGAGCCAGTGCCGCCTGTGGGGCCGCCCGTGGGCTTGTCTGGCAGGCGATTCGCATCCCCGGGCACGTCTGCGGTAACCTCATCGGGCGCTGGGAACGGCGCAACGGGCTGTGGCGCAGTTTGGTAGCGCACCTGACTGGGGGTCAGGTGGTCGCAGGTTCAAATCCTGTCAGCCCGACCGACCAGCACCCGGGAATTCCAGAGTTCCGGGACTTCTCGCTTTCTGCGCGCGGCGACTAACGATCAGCGGTCAAGTCTTCACGCTGGTGGTCACCTTGGGATGTCAGACGGTCCCCATACGGTCTGGGTATGACGTGGCAGCGAACGTACTCGGACAAACAGCTCTTCGATGCGATTGCCGCCGCGAACTCGTGGCGGGGAGTGTTGCGAGAATTGGGGAAGACTGCGACTTCCGCTGGGGCGATAAGATCGGTCCGCTCGCGTGCTGATCGTCTGGGCATCGATTACGGCCACTTCAGGGGACAACGACGATGGACCGATGACGAACTGCGCTCGGCGATCGCTTCTGCCGAAACCTGGACTGCAGTTACAGCAGAACTTGGACTTTGTGGTGAGTCCGTAACAGCCACGGTGAAGGGCCATGCGGTGAGGCTGGGCCTTGACGTTGCGCATCTGGCAGGGGAGCGGTCCTCGGTGCATCCCGCTGGAACTCGGCCGAGAATCGATCATCTCGATCGTGCCGGTTCATTGCTCGCAGCCGCGTGGTTCGCACTGTCCGGCCACGACGTCTCCTGGCCACTAGAGCCCAGCCGTTACGACCTGCTCGTCAGCACCAGTGACGGCATCCGACGCGTGCAGGTGAAGACGACGACCGTCCGCGTGGGACACACGTGGAAGGTGTATCTCTCGACTGCCCACCGTGAGCGAAAGACGTATGACCCGGACGAGATCGACGACTTCTTTGTCATTGCCGGTGACCTCGCCTACTACCTGATCCCGGTCAGCGCGGTCGGTGGTCTGCATGCGATCCATCTCAGCGCATACGATCGATTCCGTCTTGTCCAGTCGCCGTGAGCAATCGACGTCATTTTCGCTCAGCGTCTTCGGAGGCATGGGTTCTCGAATGACTGCGAATACGCCACGGACCGATGCCGGGACCGATGGCGAAGTGTGGCACGTGTGAGCCCAGATGAATTGGTGGTGACGATACTGGTCCGCGCGCAGGCTCGAGCTGTTGAATGATTGTCGGAGGAATGGCGCCGTCTGGTCGACGGCACTGTGGCGAGGCCCCGCGTCAGTGGAGGAGTCGTATGCGGCGCGCAGTCGGTGGGTTCGTGCTGGCTCTCAGCGCGGCGGGCTACCCCATAACCGAGGCGCTTGTCCGGCGCCTCGGCCGGAGGGGTGCCGTCGTCGTCGAAATGGTTTGCCTCGGCCTTTTCGTCCGCGATGCGGCGCTCATCGCGAGCGGCACCCCGCACCGGCTCAGGACCGGACCGGCCGGGCTGCTCTGGCTCGAAGCGCTGGCGGCGGCGGGCGCGTCCGGGACGACGATGCCGCTGGTCCGGAGCCGGCGGCCGGAGGTTGGACCAGGCTCGGACACGCCCGTCGACATCGCGCGTCGCGGTGCCGTCGCGGCTCTCTTCGGGTTGCATACGATCCGCTTCTGGATCTACCTGAAACCCGACCAGGGTCGGCGCACGACGACCTGACTCCGTATCGGTTGCGATCCGCGCGAACTGCCGGTGATCACCCGGTCACGGTCGGCCATCACCTTCCGAATATCCGACATCTCCGGCACCGGCGGCGTGTCGCTTGGAGTGTTAGCGTCGACACCGGTGTGCCGGAAAGTCCTGCCCGCTGCGGAGACGGCCGACCTTTCGGATGTGCCCCGTCCGCATCGTGGCAGTCAGCGCTTTGCGCCGACCCGGCCTTCGGTACGCACACCTTGGCCGGGCTGCCGTGGTCGTTGGCTCACCTGCGTGGCGTCTTCCCGGCTCGCTTCGGTGTCCGGGTCCGAATCAGACACCCGTAACTCAGACATCGCTTGACGGATTTACTGTCGGAAGGGAAACCACATGACCAGCCAGAAGACCACCGCCAGAGCGACGGGTGCCTGGTATCTCGGACTGGGCATCACCGGAATGGTCGGGTTCCTGCTGATCCGCCCGGCGATCTGGGTCGACGACGACGCTGCGGCCACGCTCGCGAATCTGACGGAGAAAGAGGGTCTCGCGCGCCTCGGCCTCGCACTCGAAATGGCGATCGTCGTTACCCAGGCGCTGGCGGCGATCTGGTTCTACAAGCTTTATCGGTCCGTGAATCATGTCGCCGGGGTCGCCGTCGCCGCATTCGGGCTCGTCAACGCGGTGGCGATCATGGCCAGCGCGGTCTTCATGGCCAGCGCCCTCGCGGTGGCCGGGGACTCCTCCCTCGCTCCCGCCGGTGACGCGGCAGCCACCGTCGGACTACTCCACCAGCTCAGCACGGCGGCCTGGGGCATCGGCGCGCTCTTCTTCGGACTTTGGCTCATCCCGATGGGGTGGGCTGCGATCACCAGCGGTCGGTTCCCGGCGGTGCTCGGTTGGATCCTGGTGGCAGGTGGCGCGGGCTACGTCCTCAGCAGTTTTGTCGACTACGGCCTGGTCGGCGCACCAAGCCTGCTGGTGGATCTCTTGGCATTCCCCGCGACGATCGGGGAGTTCTGGATGATCGGCTATCTGCTGACCCTGGGCATCCGATCTGCGTCTGCGACCGCGCCTACGTCCCGGGCCGCCACGTCTGCCTCTTCGTGAACCACGTTGATCGATATTCGGGCCAAGGCCGCGGGGAACTGCGCTGCTGCCGCGGAAGTACTGGCGCCGGCGGACCAGCCGGTGTTAAGTCACACCCGTGGACGTTTCTCCGACCGACGTCGATCCGCGCCGACCGACGGCCGGCGCTGCGGCGGGGCAGCGAATTCTCGTCGTCGACGATGACGACGGAATACGGACCGTAGTCCGGTGGCAACTCAAGGACTCGGGGTTCGATGTCGTCGAGGCAGACGATGGGGCGTCGGCATTGCAGGTGATGGCGCACGAGGTTCCTCTGTTGATCGTGCTGGATCTCTCGCTGCAGGGGATGAGTGGACTCGACGTCCTCTGCGCGATTCGTGATGGACGTGCGGGTGTTTCGCGTGACCTCCCCGTCATCATTCTGTCGGGCCGAAGCAGCGAGACCGACCGCATCGTCGGCCTGGATCTCGGCGCGGACGATTACCTTGTGAAGCCGTTCTCGCCTGGCGAGCTGGCCGCACGAGTGAGGTCGCTCCTGCGCCGTGCCGGGCCAGTCGTGATATCCGAAGTCCTCACCGTTGGTCCTGTGCAGATCGACGTCTCCAGCCGCGAGGTCACGGTGAGCGGGCAACGAATCGAACTGACCGCCAAGGAATTCGACCTGTTGTCTTTCCTCGCCGGTCATCCAAAGCAGGTGTTCACGAGGCATCAGTTGCTCGAGACGGTATGGCAGTCCGCAGAGTGGCTCGGGGAAGCGACTGTTACCGAGCACGTCCACCGGCTGCGGAACAAACTCGGGAGGGCGAGCACCGAGGCGCTGATCCGAACGGTCCGGGGCGTCGGCTATCAACTCGATGTCTGCCCGGGACAGTGATCGATGATGAAGGCGCGTCCAAAGGAGGATGGCGATCACGTCCTCGAGCCCACCGACACCTCGGTGCTATTGGAGCGACAGATGGAGGTTCTGGAACTCGTCGCGACAGGTGCTCCACTCGAACGGACGCTCGATGCGATCATCGGCTCGCTCGAGGACCTCATTCTTGGCGCGCGATGCTCCATCCTGATCGTCGATCCCGCGGGACCTACTCTCCGCAATGGCGCGGCCCCCAATCTGCCCGAGACATACATCCGAGCGATCGACGGCATCAGGCCGGGCCCGCGGGCCGGATCGTGTGGAACGGCGGCATACCTCGGGGAACCGATCGTCGCAGTCGATGTCCGCACCGACGAACGATGGCCCGAATACCGCGCCGCGGCGCTCGACGCGGGTCTCGTCTCGTGCTGGTCCTCGCCGATCTTCGACCCGCGGGGCGAGACTGTCGGCACCTTCGCCGTCTACCACGGTCAATCGCATGATCCCAGCGATCGAGAGCGTCGCCTGGTCACGCGCTTCACCTATCTCGCATCGGTGGCCATCGAACACAGTCGGCTACTCGGAGATCTGGTCGAGAGCGAGGAACTCTTCCGTCGTACGTTCGACGACAACCCGGCAGGTGAGGCGTTGCTCGACCTCGACCAGAGATTCGAGCGGGTGAACGCGGCGTTCGCTCATCTGAGCGGCTACCGTCCGGCCGAATTGGCTGGGCGGCCACTCGAGACGGTCATCCGCACCGTCCCTGACACGGACGCGTGCATCGACAGCGAACTCGTCGCCCAATTGACCAAGTGCGTGACCCAGCAGATGCATCTGCAGTGCAGGGACGGCACGCTGCGGCCGGTGGCGACGACGATCTCGGTGATCCGCAGTCGCGATGGTCTGCCCTCGCGGCTCGTCCTCAACGTCATCGACCTGACCGAGAGCCTCGCGGCCGAATCCGACAGACGGGCACGTCATGAGGCCGAGGTCGCCAGGCAGATCGCCGAAGACCACAGCAACGCGAAGTCTGCCCTGCTCACATCGGTGAGCCACGAAGTGCGCACCCCGCTGCAGGCGATCAAGGGTTTCACCGAACTGCTGGGGACGCTCGATCTCGATGCATCGCGCCGGCAGGAGGCGCTCGCGCGGATCAACTTCGCGGCCGATCATCTGCTGGACCTGGTCACCGATGTCCTCGACATCAGTAGGTCCGAGGCCGGCGTCCTGCCCCTCCACGTCGAGGCGGTCGGCGTGAACGAGACCGTCCGCGAGATCGTGCACATGCTGGCATCCGCAGCGGCGGACAGGGACGTGACCATCGAGGTGTCGATCGATCCGGAAATCTCGGTTTGGGCCGATCGAGGGCGGCTTCGCCAGGTGCTGCTCAACATCATCGCCAATGCGATCCGGTATGGCCGCCGCGGGGGGAACGTGCGTATCGTCGTGACCCCGACGATGAACGAGGTCACGATCGAGATCATCGACGACGGCGCTGGTATCCCGGCCGAGTACCTGCCGAGGATGTTCAAGCCGTTCTCCCGTGCCGAGGGTGCGAGCGCCCCGAGCGCGCCGGTGGACGGATACGGAATCGGGCTGATGCTCGCTCATGGGCTCGTCACCGCGATGGACGGTGCGATCTCCGGGCACAACGCGCAGGAGGGGGGAGCGGTTTTCACCGTGGTGCTGCCTCGGACGTCGGCGCGAGTCGACTCCGAGGACGTCGCGGCGAGGTGACCGACGGTCAGCCCGCCGCCCCCAGCCGATCCGCGGCGAACCGCGCATACCACCGCAACGTGTCGGGATCATCGACGGACGCGAGGTTCGCGGCCTGCTCCAGAGGCCTGCCGAGCAGCAACTTCTTGACCGGGATCTCGAGTCTCTTCCCGTTCAGGGTGTGCGGCACCGCGGGGGCTTCGATGATCTCGTCGGGCACATGGCGGGGTGTCAGGCGCGTCCGCAGTGTTACCACGATCTTGTGTTTGAGCTCGTCGTCGACCGCATGCCCGGGAGCCGGAACGACGAACAGGCCCAGCCAGTAGGCGTCGTCGGGTTGGTCGACGCCGATCACCAGCGTCTCCGCGATCTCCGGCATGCCGTCGAGCACGTCGTAGAAATCGCTGCTCCCCAGCCGCACGCCCTGCCGGTTGAGCGTGGAGTCCGATCGGCCGTGGATCGTGACGCTGCCGTCGGAATGCATTGTCACCCAATCGCCGTGCCGCCACACCCCGGGCCAGGTGTCGAAATACGAATCGGTGTATCGCGTGTAGTCGGGGTCGTTCCACAGCATGACCGGCATCGACGGCATCGGCTGGGTGATCACGAGGTCGCCCACCTCCTCGACGACGGGAGTGCCGTCGTCGCGCCAGGCGGCGCAGTCGACGCCGGCGAGCCGACCGCCGATCCGTCCCACCCGGACCGGTGCGTACTCGTTACCGCCGACGAACGAGCCGGAGATATCGGTGCCCCCGCTGGTGGAATCGATGCGGAGGTCTGCGCTGACGTGGTCCATCAGCCAGTGATAGCCAGCCGACGGTAGGGCCGAGCCGCTGACCATCACGTGCCGCAGCCGGCTCAGGTCGTAATTGTCCCGGGGAAAAAATCCCGCGCCCGCAGAGAACGTCACCACAGCGGCGCCGAGCAGCAGGGCATCTGCCCGAGCGCGCGCCGCGACCTCCCACACCGCGCCGGGCGGATAGCCGGGGCTGCCCTCGTACAACACGATGCCCGCGCCCTGAGTCAATGCCCCGAGTTCGATGTTCCACAGGGCCCAGCCGGTCGACGTGTAGGTGAACAAGCGCTCACCCGGACGGAATCCGCCATACAGGCCAGACCATTTCAGGCCTTCGAGAGTGATCCCACCATGGCCGTGGACCAGCCCCTTGGGCACGCCGGTGGTGCCCGAGGTGAACAGGACCCACAGCGGATCGGAGAACTCGACCTGTGTGAACTCGAGCGGAGCGTCGTGCGCAACGAGTTCCTCCCACGGCGTCGAGTTGTCGGGATGAGGCCGGTCGAACACGTACGGAACGTGAACGAAATGCCGCACCGTGGGCAGGTTCTCGCGCAGCTGTGCGACGACGTCGCTGCGGTCGATTTCCTTGCCGTTCCAGTGGTAACCGTCGGTGGCGATGAGCACCGTTGGTTCGAGCTGGGCGAGGCGACCGATGGTGCCGTCGGGCCCGAAGTCGGGGGAGCAACACGCCCACACCGCGCCGACGGCGGCAGAGGCGAGGACACCGATCACGGCATGCTCGGTGTTGGGCAGGTAGGCGGCGACGCGGTCGCCGGGTCGCACCCCCACGGTGCGCAACCACGCCGCGGCTGCGCCCACCGAGCGACGCAGTTGCGCGAACGTGATCTCCCGACCGGGCAGTCCGCCCTCCTGAACGCATACCATCGCCGCCGTGTCATCGGCACCCCGACGAAGTGCGTGGTGGGCCCAGTTGAGATGGCCGTCGGTGAACCAGCGGGCCCGCGGCATGGGGTCGGTGGTGAGGACCTGCGTCCACGGTGCCGAGAACTCGACGTGGTAGTAGTCCACGATGGAGGTCCAGAAACGGCGGAGATCACGCACCGACCATTCCCACAGGGCGTCGTGATCGGGAAACGCCTGTCCCTCATGCCCTTCGAGCCAGTTCAGATACGCCCGCAGCGGAGATTTCTCGATCCGCTCCGGCGATGGGCGCCACAACACGTCAGACATCGGCCGGCGCATCGGGCGGGCATCGAACGAGATCTGCCGGGCCACACTCCATCGCCCGAACATAAGCCCATGCGTCGATTCGCCGGCAACGGTTGATGAAGCGTTGAGGTTTGGTTGAGACGACATTGAGAAGGACTGAATACGGTCGCAGGCAGTGTTCGTGTTGGGCGTCGTCCCGCGACACGGCCACATCCTGCTCGAATCGCCCTGAGGAGTCCGACCGATGAAGCTCGCCCTCTACCTTCCGAACTTCCGCGACCACGTGACCATCAAGGAACTCGAAGACCTCACCGCGCTCGCGGAGGACCTCGACTTCGACTCCGTGTGGACCCTGGACCGGATCGTCGTTCCCGAGGCCTCCGACCACGAGGAGCTCGAATACCCGTTCGGCATGATGACCGACCTTCCCAAGGCCCTGCCGGTCATCTCGCGGGGCAAGTGGTTCCAGGGCATGACCCTCATCCCGTGGCTTGCCGCGAAGACGCAGAAGGTCCGGATCGGCATGAGCATCATCGACACGCCATACCGATCCCCAGGGGTGCTCGCCGCGGAACTCGCCACCCAGGATCACCTGAGCAACGGACGACTCAACGTCGGCGTCGGGTCGGGCTGGATGCCTGAGGAGTTCGCAGCCGCAAGTGCCTCGCACCTGTTTCCGCGGCGACACGCGCACGTACGCGAAACGATCGAGATCATGCAGGGCATCTGGTCCAATGAGCTGTTCGAATATCATGGCGAGTTCGCCGACTTCCCGCTCTGCGGCTTCGGCCACCAGCCCATCCAGAAACCGGGTCCGCCGATCTACTTCTCCGGCCTCAAGGACCCGAAGCGCTCGGCCCGCCGCATCGCGAAGTACGGCCTGCAGGGGTGGATCGGGATCCAGGATTCGCCCGAGGACATCAAGCGTTGGAAGGGCGAGATCGGGCGCGAGCTGAACGAAATGGGCCGCGATTTCCCCGAGGGCTTCGACATGTGCAGCATGATTTGGTTCGTCATCACCGACGAGCCCATGGATCAGACCCCGGCGGGCAAGGCCTCCAATCTGCTCGCGGGCAACGCCCAGCAGATCGAGGACATCCTCAAGCGCTACAAGGAGGCGGGGATGACGATGCCGTTCCTGTGGCCCCCGTTCCGGGACGTGCCGACCTCCAAGACAATCGACGACCTCAAGCGACTGGCCGAGGAGATCATGCCCAAGGTAAACGCGAGCTGAGCGCGGCTGGGGGATATTTTCGGGTCAGAGGTGCACCGCCGGCGCGTGACTGCGGAGGGCATCGATGGCCCAAGTCGACCCGAATCCGACACGGCCCCGACGTCACGACGTCAGCCGCCGCGGAGCGGGGCGCGGCCGGCTTCGCCGATGTCACCGGTCATGCGGTGTTCGAATGTAGGTGGTCGCGGCCCTGCCACGGCTGCAACTCGTCACCGCATGGGCCGAAATCCTGATGCATCACGCCGGGCCGGCCGAGCATGTACGGGACCTCGTCGAGACCGCCATCGAAACCAGGACCTCCACGCCGGCCGAGATCGCCGATCTTCGGCGGGAGGCAGCGGCGCTTCGCGCCGTGGTGACGCTGCGGGCCGACCGGCCTGAGGGCATAGAAGAGCTTGCGGCGCCGTCATTTCCACATCCGGAACGCTCCGTCCGTGGGTGGTGTCGGTCGCCGCCAATGTCGCGACGTTCGCTGCGACCTACCGGTTCGACCTCGAGGAGCCACGTCGGTTACAGGAGTGGGCCTCCCCATACCATCATCGCAACAGCGGCCCCTACGACGAGATATCCGGGCACTGCTGGGTGGGTATCGCAGCCCACCACCAACTTGACATCGACACCGCGGAACACCCTTTCCGCGAGGCCCTGAGGGCGGCCAGGCGTTCTGCGGAAAGCGTTCGTATCCCGTTCGCATGGCCGGTTCGCTGCTCGGATCAAGGCGCTGCGCGGCGATCGCGACGCGGCGACGCAACGTCTCCATGAGGCCCTGTGGATCGCCGAGGCCCTGTCGCTGGGGCGTTTGCGGGCCGTCGCGGAGAACGAGCGGGTCAGGTTGGGTCTGCCCGCATTCCCGGACCACGGGCCGGTGCCGGTGGTTCCCTACGCGGCGCCGGCCCGAGAACGGCATCGAGGAGACCACCGCACAGCTCCAGGAGGACACCGCGACAGATTGCTGCTCCTCGAGGCGCGTCCCGATGAGCCGACCGAACTCGCGTGTCGTTGGGCCGGGGAGTAAGTGGACAGAATGGAGGTCCGGCGACACCCACGCAGCCTGCTGGAAGCCAGGAGGTTTGCTCGTCGATCGCCGGCAGTCCGAATTGCCCACGGTCCCAGCCTCGTTCCTGACCGCGTTGGTCGCTGCCGACACAGCCCACATCGTGTGACGCGCGCAGGGATGCTCAGCGGCAGCCGGTGTCGTCGCCGAGTTGGACTTCGAGGTCGGCCGGATCGAGGTCGGTGCGGCAGCGAGCACTCCGCGCCGAACATGGTGTTAATCATCCTGGGTCGGGATCCCCCATGGTCCCGCTTGCCGGCGCAGCGTGTTGGACAGGTAGGAGCCGTCCCAAGGTCAACGCGAGCTGAACACGGCTGACGGAATACGGCGGAGTCGGTCGTCGCTGAGCCAAGGTCCTTGGCTCCGGCACCTCGCTCGAGTCACTCGATTGTCCGCAGGCCGACGAAGCTATCGGCGTCCCGCGCCGATGAACTCGATCATCCTGCGCGCGAGCTCCGGTCCTTGATCCTCCTGGATGAAATGCCCGCCACGGAGTCGGTCGTGGGGTTGCCCGGCGGCACCGGGAATGTGCCTCTGCAACGGTGCATCGGCACGCCCGAGGATGGGGTCCTTGGCGCCGAACAGGGTCAGGAAAGGTTTGTCCCACGCCGCCAGCGCGTCCCACGCCGCACGGTTTGCCGGGACGGCGGGATCATCAGCACGCAGCGGGACCAGGCGCGGAAAGGCCCGTGCCCCGGCCTTGTACGTCCTGTCGGGAAACGGGGCGTCGTACGCCGCGCGTTCGGCTTTGGTGAGTTTCGTCAGCGACCCGGTGTCGACGAGACGGCCGATCGGGAACACCGGAGACCAGCGAGCAAAGGTGCGCCACACGAGAAACGCCAGAGAAGGCGACCCATGCGCCGTGGGCAGGAAACCGTTGCCGATGACAACGCGAGCGAATCGCTGCGGGTGTTCGGCCGCGATCCGCAACCCGATGAGGCTTCCCCAGTCCTGGCCGAACAGTGTGACCTGGTCGAGTTCGAGGGCTCGCACCGCGTCGAACACCCAATCGACGTGCTTCTGGTAGCTGTAGTCCTCGATCGACGCCGGCTTGTCGGACTGGCCGAACCCGATCAGGTCGGGTACCACCACCCGCAGCCCGGCAGCGACGAGTGGCGGGATCATCTTCCGGTAGAGATAACTCCAGGTTGGCTCGCCGTGGAGCAGGAGAACGGGCTCTCCGTCCCGGGCGCCTTCATCGACCACTGCCATCCGGACATCGCCCAACTCGATGAAGTGAGGTGCGTACGGAAAGTCGGGCAGGTCGGCGAACCTCTCGTCGGGGGTGCGCAGGATTCGGGACACGCCCCTTGCTTAGCACATCGTGGCCGATTGAAGTCCGCGATCGACGACGGGTTGGCAACGTGCTCAAAGCCCCTGTTCGATATGCCCCAGCATGCGACGCTGGAAGGTGAATGGCGATGGAAGGAGACGATCACGATGGTGCCGCCCACAGCGACAACCGATGGCATCCTCGAACGGGCGCTCGCCACGGCGGTCCGGGCACCCTCGGCGCACAACACCCAGCCGTGGCTGTGGCGACAGTCGGGCGACGGCGTGGATCTTTTCATCGACCCCGATCTCGTGTTACGTAGCGCCGATCCGCACGGGCGTGACGCCCTGCTGAGTCTCGGTGCGCTGCTGAATCATCTACAGATCGCTCTCGCCGTCGAGGGACGGCGCGCGGAGATTCACCTGTTCCCCAGGACCTTTGATCCCCAGCACGTCGCACACGTCGACTTCAGCGCGCCTCATACACCGACGGAAGACGAGTCGGCGCTCGCCGCCGCGATCGGCCGGCGCCGCACCGACCGTCGGCGTTACGACCCGCGACCGCTTGCGCCAGATCAGCTGAACGACCTGCTCGAGCGGGCCTCCCGACACGGTGTTGTTGCGTCCGTGGTGTCAGATGAGGCGAAGCGCTCGAGCCTCGCGCGCGCGGCACGCGACGCCGCGGCGGTACATTCCGAGGACCCGGAGTATCAGCTCGAACTCGCCACGTGGAGTGGTCTGCCATCGCCTGACGAAGGCGTGCCCTCGTCCAACGTCGTACGTTCCGATCCTGGTGCCGAGTTCCCGGCCCGTGCCTTTGCGGGTAGCACTCCCGAAACGTCGACCGCGGGAGGTGCGGTCGGTGATCTGATCGTGATCGGCTCCGAGGTCGACGACGGCGCCGCGCAGCTGCGTGCGGGTGAGGCGGCGAGCGAGATGCTGCTGGCCGCAACCAGCGCGGGTTTGGCCACCTGCCCGGTGACCGAACCGTTGGAGATCTCCGAGATACGTGCCGAGATCACGGACAAGGTGCTCGACAACCGCGCCTATCCGCAGATCATTCTGCGCCTCGGCCGGCCGATGCCGGACGCACCGGAGCTGCCGTTGTCGCCGCGGCGGTCGATCGAGGACAGTCGCGTCCGCTAGTCGAGCAGATCCGGGTCGTTTTTCGCAGGCTCTTGTCGATGGCGTCGGGTGCGGTCACGACGTCGTTGACCTGTTCGCCGAGGCTGCGCCGAAACGAGTCCGTACACCTTCGGCGACAGGCGTCGGCAAGCGGGGTCGAGCGCAGCGCGACCGGCCGCACTGAATACGATCGACGTGCACCGCCCGTTTGGAAATCGCCCGAGTGACCATAGGACTTGCAGTGACCACGCCAGAACTTGCCCGCTGGAACTCCCAAGAAGCTGTCGCGGAGGCGATGATTCCGATCATCGGCACTCTGCATCGCTCGAAGGGGGTGACGATTCTGCTGCATAGCCGGTCTCTGGTGAACAAGTCGGTCATCAGCATCCTTCGAACCCATCGCTTCGCACGGCAGATCGGCGGCGACGAACTGTCGGTCGACGAGACATTCGCCTTCCTGCAGGCTCTTGCCGATCTGGATCTGGGTCCGTCGAAGATCGACCTCGGCTTGCTGGTGATGGCGTATCGCGCGGATGATCGTGGTCTGTCGGTGCCTGCCTTCACCGCCGAGGTGCTCGACGACGTGACGGGGGCCAACAAGATCGAGCCGCAGGGGCCACGGGATGTGGTGCTCTACGGTTTCGGCCGCATCGGAAGGCTGGTTGCGCGCCTGCTCATCGAGAAGGCCGGCTCCGGTAACGGGCTGAACCTGCGGGCGGTCGTCGTCCGCCGGGGCGGCGACGACGACCTGGCCAAGCGCGCATCATTGCTTCGTCGCGATTCGGTCCACGGGCACTTCAACGGATCGATCAAGGTCGATGCCGAGAACAACGTTCTGGTTGCCAACGGCAATGTCGTCAAGTTCATCTACAGCGATGACCCGGCCAGCGTCGACTACACCGAGTACGGCATCGACAACGCGATCCTCATCGACAACACCGGCAAGTGGCGGGATCGGGACGGTCTGTCCAAGCACCTGCGTCCCGGTATCGCGAAGGTGGTGCTGACGGCACCCGGCAAGGGCGACGTGCCGAACATCGTGCACGGAGTCAACCATCGGACGATGGACCTCGAGCAGCAGATCTTCTCGTGCGCGTCGTGCACGACCAATGCGATCGTGCCACCGCTCAAGGCCATCGAGGAGGCGTTCGGCATCGTTCGCGGTCACGTGGAGACGGTCCATTCGTTCACCAACGACCAGAACCTGTTGGACAACTATCACAAGGCCGACCGCCGTGGCCGTTCGGCGCCGTCCAATCTCGTCCTCACCGAGACCGGTGCGGCGTCGGCGGTGGCGAAGGCGCTGCCAGAACTGAAGGCCAAGATCACCGGCAATTCGGTTCGTGTCCCGACGCAGGACGTATCCATCGCGATCCTCAACCTGACGCTTCGAGAAGCGACCACGAAGGACGCGGTGCTCGAGTACCTCCGGCAGGCGTCGCTGTCGGGACCGCTGAGCCGCAACCTCGACTACACGGCCGCGACCGACGCGGTGTCCAGCGACTTCATCGGATCGCGGGCGGCGTGCATCGTGGACGCCAACGCGACGATCGTCGACGACGACAACGTGATCCTCTATGTCTGGTACGACAACGAATTCGGGTATTCCTGCCAGGTCGTCCGCACCGTCCAGCACTTGTCCGGAATCGAGTACCCGACTTATCCGTCTGTGCAGGAAGTGCACGCACGGGCTGTGCACGACGTGCCGGTGTAACCGGGCAGGCGATCTCGGTGTCGCGACGTCGGCACGCTCTCGTCGGTGGTTCTGCGCCTCAGCCGGCCGATGCCGGACGCACCGGAGCTGCCGTTGTCGCCGCGGCGGTCGATCGAGGACAGTCGCGTTCGGCACAACAGCTGACCGGTCGCCGCCGTCAACGGACGTGACCCACCGTGGACGCGACGGGATTCGGAGTCGAATCGCTCCGGCGGTTCGGCTCCGAATCCCCTCATAGACCGAGATGTGCGTCGCTCATCACGGGCCGATGCCCGCGACGTCGTGCACCGCGTCGACGCGTCGTCCGGCTATCCAGGTCTCGACGACACCGATCGCATCGAGTTCGGCGGGATCGGTCGTGAGCGGATCACCGTCGAGGATCACGAAGTCGGCGAACTTGCCGGTCTCGATCGAGCCGATCTCGTGTTCGGAATGCAGTTGCCATGCGGGCCAGATCGTCTGGGCGCGGATCGCATCCCGGATATCGATGCGAAGATGGTCACCCAGGACGGCACCTGACCTGCTCTGCCGGGTCATCGCGGTCCGCATGTTCAGCAATGGATTCGCTGGTGTCACCGGAGAGTCATTGTGCAGGGAGAACGGCATCCCACATTCGGCGGCGACGCCGGCCGGTGTCCATTCGTCGGCGCGGTCCCCGAACAGCCCACGCAATACGTCGCCATAGAAGTGGATATGGGCGACGAAGAACGAGATCGTGACGCCCAGCGCATGTGCCCTGCGGACCTGGGCTGCGGTGATGGCGCCGCAGTGTTCCAATCGGAGTCGCAGGTCGGTGCGTCCGGTTTCGCCCATCACCTGCTCGAAGGTGTCGAGAACGGTGTCGATCGCCAGGTCCCCATGGACATGGCAGGCGATCTGCCAGCCGTCACCCACATGCGTGCGGCAGATCTCCAACAGGTCTTCGGCGGTGTAGTTGCTGCAGCCACGGTGACCGGGATGCACCCCGACGGCACGCGTCGCCGCGCTGTCCTCGTAACCGAAGCTGGTGTGGATGTTGCCGATCCAAGGTGAGCCGTCCTTCCACACCTTCACGCCGACCTTGCGGAACATCGAGTCGCCCGCAGCGGCCGGCGCGATGTGGGGTCCGGCGCCGGACCGCTCGTAGGCGCGGATGCGCACCGGGCTGTCGTGGCCGGCCATGTAGTCGGCCACCGCGTCGTAATGCGTGGCCTCGAACGCGAGGTCGCCGGTGGTGGTGATGCCCGCGGCGGCGAATCGGTGCAGCTCGTGGTGGAGGAAGCCGCCGAACGAGTCGGGCCGGGCCTGCATCGTCGGACCCATCAGGATCATCGACGCCGGAACCTCGCGCCCCTCGCCGGTGAGTTCGCCATCCGCGGAACGGATGAACGCCGATCCGACCGGGTCGGGCGAATTGCGATCGAGTCCCAGGCGGGCCAGGGCGGCGTCGTTCGCCCACGACGAATGCGCCGAGTAATGCATTACCGACACGGGGATCTCGGGTGACAGCTCGGTGAGCAATCGGCCCGACATCTCGGGCAGGTCGGGTACGAGCAGCGGATCCCACCCGAACGCGATCACCCAGTCCTCCGGAGCCGCGAGCGCGACGGCGTCCCGGAGGCGTGCGAACACGTCTGCCGCGGTCGGGCACTCCGATGCGCGGATGTCGACAGTGTCCGGACCCAGCATGTTCATCTCCGCGGTGGGATGGCCGTGCGCTTCGACGAATCCGGGTAGCAGAGTGCGCCCGGCGAGGTCGATCACCCGAGTGCTCGGGGAGCACAGTGTGCGGACCTCGGACTCGGTGCCGACCGCGATGATGCGCCTGTCGGCGACCGCGACGGCATCGGCGATGCGGAAGTCCGGGTCGACGGTGATGATCCGGCCGCCGAGGAAGATCGTGTCTGCGCTGATCATCGGTTCACCTCTGCATCGGTGGTCGACGCGGATGCATCGGTCGTCGCGACGGACGCTGTGCGTCGGCTGCGCAACAAGTACGCAACCGCGGCCGCGGCGGCGATGAACACGAGACCCTCTACCGCGAGACCGTGACCGAACCCGCCGACGTCGAGGGTCGGTCCGGTGGTGAACAGCGACGCGATGGGGGCGGCCGTGGCGAACCCGAGGCCGAAGCCGAGTTGTCCCACAGCGGGTTTCACCGCAGAGACGGCGCCCACCTGGTCGGAGGGTGCACATCCCAGGATCACCGCAGCCTGCGGATTCTGCATCCACATCACGGCGAAACCGACACAGAACAGACCGATCGCCGGCAGTACGATGTCGGTCGGTGCCGACACCCCGAGCTGGGCGATCAGACTCGTGGCACACAGCAGCAGACCGCTGACGAACATCGTCCGCGTGCTCAACCCGAACCGGCGCTGTAGGGTCGCTGCCGCCGCGGAGCCGGACACCATCCCGAGGTACATCAGCGCGACGATCGCGGTGACGACGGCCGGCGCGACACCTGCCGGCAGCGCCATCGCGGGATACTGGCCGAGCAGGGATGCGTCGGCCCAGTTGAACAGGACGCCGGCGATGCATGCGGCGCTGAACGCGGGAATCGCGAAGAGCCGGATCGGGAATCCGGGCTCCCGTACCCGGGCTTCCCACCAAGCGAAGACACCAAGCGTCACAACGGCGATCGACAGGCCGAACAGCACCGTCGAACCGGACCATCCCCGGATCGAGGCCTGACCAATCGACCACACGAGCGCGATGAGGCCGACAGCTGCCAGCAGGACGCCGATCACGTCGAACCGGCGGCTCGTCGCGGCGCGGTTCTCCGGGAGCAGCAGGGTCGCCGCGACGGCACCGACAAGCGCCAGAACGCCCACCAGGGCGTACATGGTGCGCCATCCGAAGGCCCCGAGGATGATCCCGGAGAATGCCGTGCACACCATGAGCTCGGCGGAGCCGAGTGCGAAGAATATTCCGAAAGCCTTGGGCAGCTCGGCTTTCGAGTACAGGGTCGGGATTATCGCGACGCACATCGAGAACATCATCGCGGTACCGACGCCCATCAGGATGCGGCCGACGGTGAAGACCGCGACATCCGGCGCGAGGGCGGTGATCATGCCGGAGACACCCATGAGGGTGACACCGGAGACCAGCATCCGACGCCGTCCGTGGCGGTCACCGAGAATCCCGACGCCGAGCATGGACGCGGCCAGCACGATCGTCCCGATGCTCTTGACGAACGAGGCGATGCCCGGATTCATGCCGAGGTCGGAGACCGCGCCGGTGAACGCGATCGAGTGCAGGGACGGATCGAGCGGTTGCAGCCCGCCGATGCCGGCGATGCACAGGATCGCCCAGAGCAGCGGGCGTCGAGCTCGCAGTTGATGCGGGCGCCACTGCTGAGGCACCGGCGTGGTCGGGGCGGGAGGGTTCGACACCGGGTGTGTCGGTGGATCGATGGTGGGCAACCCGGTCATGGGACTGGCCTTTCCGTGGTGAGGTGCAGGCCACTGAGCATCAACTCAGTGGCCGAGCTCACTTTAATCCACGTCGTGGAATAAATAAACCCTGCGGCTAGGCCGCCGCCTTCCGGGCCACTGACGGCCGGGCCAGAATGGCGTTGCGACCAGCGATGATCATGCCGGTGGTGGAAAGATCGTCGGCGTCGTCGGGGCGGTAGACCACCGACAGTGACGCCAGCGACGGCAGCGATCCCACCGAGTCGAGGTACCCCCGAAGGGACGGCTCGACGTGCTCGGTGAGGCGGCAGAGATAGCCGTCGACGAACACGACTTGCGGGTTGACGACCGACGCGACGGTGTCGATGGTGATGCCGAGCCAACGCCCGGCCTCCGCAAGCGCCGCGTCGACGGTCGCGTCGCCGGCATCGGCCTTCTTGGTGATGAGGTCGATCATCGCGGGGTAGCGCTCCGAGAGCTCGTCGAAGGATGGCTCCGAACCATTGATCGCCGCGTACAGGTAGCGCAACCCGAGTCGGGTCTCCACGCATCCGCGGCGGCCGCACCAGCACTGTTGTCCACCAGGATCCACGATCAGGTGGCCGAACTCGCCGGCCAGTCCGCCGGCCCCGTGCACGATGCCGTCGCGATCCAGGATGCCGCCGCTGATGGCGTTGCGCCCGCCCAGATACACCACCGGTTCGGCGGGGCGGTCCAAGCTCTCTCGCCGAGCCAGCAATGCGTAGTTGGTCTCGCGGTCGACACCGACCAACGCCGTCCCGATCCCGGCGCGCTCGAGCATGTCCTCGGCTGCACCGCGCAGATCGACGCCACCCCATCCGTTGAGGACCGAGCGGATCACCCGTCCGCGATCGTGATCGACGGCACCGGGGATCGCGAACTGTGCGGACAGGGGCCGTAGCCCACGCCGATGTGCGTCGGTCACCGTCGCGACGAGGACCTCATCGAGCTGTGGCGCGTAGCGGTCCCATCCCGCCGGACCGCTGATCGGCCAACGATTCTCGGCGACGACGTCGCCGCGCAGGTTGCCGATGGCGCCGACCACGTGATTGCGGCTGCAGCCGAAGGCCAGGGTGCACGTCGGTTCGGCGGCCAGCGCCACGGGGTGCGCGGGGCGCCCGCGTGCCTTGCTGCGCGGTTGCGGAATCTCCTCGACGAGTCCTCGGCCGCGCAGCTCGTCGACGAGGCTCGTCAACGCCGTGACCTTCAGACCGCATCGGTGCGCGATCTCGGCTCGCACCATCGGCCCGTGTGTGGCCAGCACCCGTAGCACCTGAGAGAGGTTCTGCTCACGCAGATCTGTGACCGAACCACCCCGATCGAGGGGCGACTCGCGCAGTACTGCGTCGTTCATCGAACACTCCGGAGACTTACCGGCAGATCCGACTCTGCCGGGTGGGCGGGTTCGTGTCGAGCTTAGTGGTCCTGGCCAAAAATTCGTCGGGGGTCTTCGGCGTTCGATGAACGACTGGCTGCGTTGTCGTCGATCACGATGACGCTGTCATCGCTCACTCCTCCGCCTTGCCAGTCGCCCATCGCTCCACCGAATACCCCGGACGAATTCATGAACAGGACCACTTGGTTGTCTCAGCGGGAACGCTCGATCAGGCGCAGTGCCAGGCGTGCTTCGATGACCGAGATGGGTGGTGGGATGGTCTCAGTGAGGTGCAGGTTGTCGCGGATCGGTGGTGGGGTCTGCGGGTCTGGCGGGTGCAGGTGCGCGCGTGCGTGGTCGAGGTGTTGTGTGTAGAGCGCGCCGATGTCGGGGCGGCGGTTGATCTGTGGCGGGTTGGGTGGTGCACCGGGTTCGCTGTTGCGTCGCCACCAGGTGCGGCCGGTGTGGGGGCCGTGGTCGTAGATGCCGGTGGAGAACTGCCCGACCCCGCCGCCGACCATGCGGTTGTGTTTCGGGCAGGCCGGGGCGAGGTCGACGATGTCGGTGCTGCCGCCTTTGGCGTAGTCGCGCCGAGCGTGGTGCATTTCGACGTGGGTGGCCGGCTGATCACATCCGGGCGCAGAGCACACCTCGCCGTCCGGGCGGGCGAAGGAGGCAAGGCGTTGGGCTTGGGTGGCGAATCGTTTGGCCCGACCGAAATACAGCGGCAGTGCGGTGGCGTCGGCGAAGACGGCGAGATACTGCTGGGCCCCGGCGGCCAACCGGATCACGTCAGCGATCGGCATCAGTGATCCGGTGGCGGTGGTGGCCACACCGGATTCCCGGACCAGGTCGTTGAGGTCGGCCTTGATGATCAACTGGACGGGCAGCCCGCGATGGGTCTTGCCCAGCAGTCCGTCGGTGAACACCGCCCGCAGCAACGCGGTCAAGGCGTCGTGGTTGCGTTGGGCTTGGGTCCGGTTGTCGCGGTCGGCGGCCTCTTTCAACGCGTCGGGGTCGGCGTCGGATTCGGCGCCGGACGGGGAGTCGGGATCGTCGGGATTGTTGAGTCCCGGCTTTGCCCACACCGCCAGCATCATCTCCAGCAGGGCACGCGTTTCCGGATCGAGGTGGCCGGTCAGCTTCGACATCTGTTGCGCGTTTTGCTGATTCAGCCACAGGTTGCGCTTGCGCTTCCGGTCGGCGTCGTCGGTCAGCTCTCCGTCGGGATCCAGATGTGCGAGTAGGCGTTGTCCGAGGGCGGTGATCTCGGCGGGGGTGTGGCGGCGCGCCAGCTCCGAAAGGGTGGCCTCGGCCGCCACCTGCTTGTCGTGAGGTAGCCGCTGCGGGACGGTATCGAGGATGTCGATCGTCGCGCGAACATGCGCCGAGCCGACCTCGCCGCGGGTGAATGCCTCGGCCAGGGTCGGATATTTCGGGTCAGCGGTTTGCCCGCTCAGTTGCCGGAACCGTCCGGTGGCGGCGATCTGGGCTTTGCGGCGGCCCGGATCGGACACCCGCAGTTGGACGTTCATGAAGTTCGTCAGACTCCGAAATCCCATCGCGCGGGGCACATTACGATCGGATAGTTCCAGGATTTGCCGGTTGCCCTGGAAGGTCATACGGTTGATCGCCCGCTCCTGTGCCTGAGCCACCGCCGCCAACTCCGCATCGCTACAGCGCGACAGATCGGCGGCGGCGATCCGATCCAACAGGGCATCCATGTCGGCGAGCAGGCCCGGCACCTCGGACAACGACTCCTCGGTCACCTGATCGTTCGGCTCGGCCATGCTCACCCCCCCAGCGAGTCTGTTCGAATGTATGTTCGACTATAGGCCATGCGCGCGACACCCGCAACCCCCTGCCCTGAATAGCCCGGGACCACTTCGACACAGTCCGGCGAGATCCTATGGCCGAGATGGGCACGCAGTGCTGCATGACGCCGGGTAGGGATCGGCGGTTCAGCAGGATGCGCTCGGCCTCACTCGAGGAGCACTGGAAGTCGTCGGCCGCCCCACCGGCCGACCGGACCGTCGTAGACGCCGGGGACCGTTGTCCCGCAACGCTGACAGCGACCGTCATCGGTCAGCTCATACCTGCGGATCTCGTACCAGTCCCGGACGACCACCGCGGCGCCGCAGGACGGGCACGAGGTGGTGCCGCCGTCGGCGTCGTGCACGTTGCCGGTGTAGACGTAGCGGAGGCCTTCCTCCATCGCAATCCGCCGGGCCCGCGAGAGTGTCGCCGCGGGTGTCGGGGGAACGTCGCGCATCTTGTAGTCGGGGTGGAAGGCGGTGAAATGCAGCGGGATGTCCTCGCCCAGGTGCCGGCGAATCCAGTCGCTTTCGGCGGCGATCTCCGCGTCGCTGTCGTTGTGTCCGGGAATCAACAGGGTGGTGATCTCGAACCAGACGTCGGTCTCGTGCCGTAGGTAGATCAGGGTGTCGAGCACGTCGGCGAGGTGGCTGACGCAGACCCGGTGGTAGAAGTCCTCGGTGAACGCCTTGAGGTCGATGTTGGCTGCGTCGATGTGGCGGAAGAACTCCGCGCGCGGTGCAGGGCACATGTATCCGGCGGTTACCGCGATCGCCTTGATGCCGCGCTCGTGGCAGGCGTCGGCGACGTCGGCGGCGTACTCGAAGAAGATGGTCGGATCGTTGTAGGTGAAGGCGATGCTCCTGCAGCCGAGTTGCTCAGCGGCGCGGGCCAATTCGTCGGGCCCCGCGCGTCCGGAGAGGGTGTCGATCTCGCGTGACTTGGAGATATCCCAGTTCTGGCAGAACTTGCAGGCGAGGTTGCAGCCCGCCGTCCCGAAGGACAGCACGGCCGAGCCGGGCAGGAAGTGGTTGAGGGGCTTCTTCTCGATCGGGTCGACGCAGAATCCGCTGGAACGCCCATAGCTGGTCAATACGATCTGATCGTCGATCCGGGCCCGCACGAAACACAGTCCTCGCTGGCCCTCGCGCAGCTTGCAGGCGCGCGGGCACACGTCGCACTGCAACCGGCCGTCTGGTAGGCCATGCCAGAACTTTGTCGGCACTGTGTGCGGGTCATCGAGCGTCACGGTCATCGGAGTTCACCCAGGCCCAGGTTACGCTCGCGCAGCGCGACCATGCGGGGCCGCGGAGGCGGATAGCGGCCTCGCAAGTTCTCGCTTTTCCCCGGGGTCTCGCGTCCGGCGCGGTAGTGTCGATAGCACGCTGAACGGCCAGCGCGTGATTCGGACGGAGGAGCGTGCGATGAGCGAGGAGCAGGTGTCGAGCGACCCACTGTTCGACTTCGTTGACGAGGTTCTGCAACGACACTTCGGCCCGGAGTACAGATCCGCCGCGCGGATGGACCGCAAGGATGTCGAGCAGTTGCTGACCGACGACACGCGAAGGCGGGTCGAGGAGGCTCGCAGCGCGGCGGTGGAGTGGGGAAAATCCGAGCTCGCCGGCGAGGTTGTGATCGCATCGGATCGGCTGGTGATCACGTCGCACGGCCTCGTGTACGCCGCGGGGATGAGCGCACCGGGTGCCCATCGTCCGTTGTACTACCTCGCGACGCCGATCGAGCTCTTCGAGTCGATGGTCGAGCGCGTCGATGCCACGTCCTTGCAGCAGGGTTCGGTTGCGGCGGTGGACGACCGGTTCGGTCACGAACTCGTCTATCCCTGGCCCCTCGACACGGGGTTGCGGCACTTGCTCGACGCACACCAGGCCCTGCACCTCGACCTGTCCGAGCACGCCACTGTCCTGGAATCGCGCGACCGATAAGTCCGATCACCTCGGGCGCGGGTGGAGTGAAGTGAGTACGCCTGCGCGCATGGCAACCCGTGAGGCGGGCACGATCGCGAGTGACCCGCGACCGTGCCGACTCAGTCTCGCGCGTGACGCAGGTGGCCGTACAACGCCGCGCGGTAGCCGCGTGTGTAGCTCGGTTCGTCATCGTGGGGATCGGGAGCGCACGCGAGGATCGACGACGCGTGGTGACGTGCCCACGCCGGTGGCAGCGTGAGAAGCCGCGCGTTGCCGTCCTCGAAGCCTTTCTGAAACAGGTCCGGGTCGAGATGACCGTCGAGTTCGGGGTCGATGATGGGAAACGACGTGGGCAGGCGTGTCACCGTCCCGTGGGCGGTGACGATGTCCAGTTCGGGGAGGTCGGGGTCGATGGTTGTCAACGGACCGAACGCCTTTCGGCGAGCGTGCGGTACAGCGTTGCACGGCTGACTCCCAACGCCGCCGCAATCGTCGGCACGGGCTGTCCGTCGGCGCGCATCTGCTCGGCCAACGCCACCTGATCGTCGTCGAGGGCCCGCGGCCGACCGACGGATGACCCGCCTCCGTGCCGCGATTCGGCGGCCGCAAGTCGCCGCGCCTGTCCGAGCTCCTCGTCGAGCTCGGCCAGCGACGCGAGAAGGCCGACGATCATCGCACCGGCAGGGTCGTCGGTGTCGATCTTCTCCCGCAGGGAATGCAGGCCGATCCGCCGATTGGAGAGTTCACGTGCGGTCGCCAGGACTTCCGGGGTGGTGCGGCCGAGCCGATCGATCCCCACGACGACGGCGGTGTCGCCCGCACGTGCGTAGTCGAGCAATGCACGCAGGCCCGGTCGTTCGCGCACGATCGGGATCGTCTCGAGTGCGTCGGTGTAGATCCGCGCGGGCTCGATCCCTGCGTCGGTCAGGGCGTTGATCTGCGATTCGAGTGTGTGGGGTGCGGTGCCGGCGCGGGCGTAGCCGAGCATCATGCCGGCGGACGCGCTCGCCGCATCTGACTTCATGGCGATCATGCTATCTCAAAAAGTCTTGAAATATGCGCTGAGAGCGACGTGGATTATGAGAGTAGATTCGGGAAGTCGCAGACGGAAGATACGATTTGCTGCTGAGATCCGGACATTCGGGTGGCTGGTCTATCGAGACGATCATATTTTAAGAATTCCTGATACGAGACACACTGCCGAGATGGAATAGCGCCCGCCGCTCGGCGTTGTCTCCGGATGTGACCGCACAACCAGAGCTGAGCCCGACCGGGTGGGTCCACGACCACACCGAAAAGATCTTGAAGCAGGGAACCACCGACGGAGTGCAGGTGTTTGACCGTCCCGTCGTTCTGTTCACCGTCACCGGCGCGAAATCGGGGAAGAAGCGTTACGTCCCCTTGATGCGGGTCGAGGAGAACGGCCGCTACGCGATGGTCGCCTCCAAGGGCGGCGATCCCCGTCATCCGGCCTGGTACCACAACATCAAGGCGCATCCGCATGTCACCGCCCAGGACGGCGAGACCGTGCGGGAGCTGACGGCGCGCGAGGTCGAGGGAGCCGAGCGCGACCACTGGTGGAAACTCGCGGTCGCCGCATACCCGCCCTACGCCGAATATCAGACGAAAACCGACCGGCTGATCCCGGTGTTCGTCCTCGAGTAATCTCGTCACCCGAGCCGGGGCATTGCGTCCGAAACCACACGACGGCTACCAGCGGGCGACACCCGCGAAGTCGTACACCGGGTCTGCACGACATCCCGCGACGTCCACTGTCGATGCTGGTGAAAGTCCTATTCTTGTCATCATCGGGGGTTCGGAGCCTGGATCGGTGGTGCTCGGATGGCCGCAGTCGTCACGTGCGGGGCCTGCGGCACCGGTCTGCGCGACGGCGCCCGGTTCTGCGACCAGTGCGGAGCGCCGATCGCGGCTTCGAGTGATCCTGCGGAGTACAAGCAGGTGACCGTGCTCTTCGCTGACGTGGTGCGGTCGATGGGGATCGCGGCGGCGGTGGAACCGGAGCGGTACCGCGAGATCATGGCCGGTCTGGTCGAGCGTGCTGCGGTGGCGGTGGAGCGGTACGGCGGGACCGTGGACTACACCGGCGACGGTGTGATGGCGGTCTTCGGAGCACCGGTGGCATTGGAGGACCATGCGGTGCGCGCATGCTTGGCCGCCCTGGATATCCAGCGCGAAGCCGATGACCTGGCGGCCGAGGTGGCCCGCGACGATTCGGTGGACCTGCATCTGCGGGTTGGGCTGAACTCGGGCGAGGTGATCGCCGGGGAACTCGGTTCCGGGTCGTTCGGTTACACCGCGACTGGAGAGCAGGTCGGGTTCGCGCAGCGCATGGAGTCCGTGGCCCCGGCGGGCGGCGTGTTGTTGTCGGAGGCGACCGCGATGCTGGTCGAGGGCTTCGCTGAACTGGCGGAGCCGGAGTGGGTCAACATCAAGGGCGCCGACCAGCCGGTCCGTGCGCGGCGGTTACTGGGGATCCGTCCGCGCCAAGGGATTGTTGGGCGAACTGGGGCCAGACTGGTGGGACGGCGCCGGGAGATGGCCGTATTCGATGCCCTCGTCGACCGCGCGATCAGTGGTCTCGGAGGTGTCGTGAACGTTGTGGCACCACCGGGTATCGGCAAGAGCCGAATCGCGCGAGAGGTTGCCGCACTGTCGGCAGCTCGTGGGGTCGAGGTCCTCTGGACCTTCTGCGAATCGCATGCCCGCGACGTTCCGCTTCAGGCGGTCGCCAGTCTGCTGCGAACCGGCCTCGGGGTGGCGGAACTGGACGGGCAGACCGCTCGTAACCGGGTCCGGGAACGACTCACCGACGCCGACGCAGAGGATCTGCTGTTGCTCGACGATCTCCTCGGCATCGCCGCCCCCGACGCGGCACTACGCCACATCGACCCGGATGCCCGGCGCCGCCGGTTGGTCGCGCTGATCAACGCTGCTTCGCGGGCACGCACCGGGCCGGTGCTGCTCATTGTCGAAGACGTGCAGTGGATCGATTCGGTGAGCGAGTCTATGCTGGTCGACTTCCTCTCGGTCATCCCGAACACACCGACTCTCGTCGTCATCACCTCGCGCCCCGAGTATCAGGGAGCAATCTTGGAGCTGTCGGGCGCGCAGCAGATGACGCTATCCCCGCTGGATGGTCGGGATACGGCGACACTGGTCGACGAGCTACTCGGGACAGATCCATCGGTGGCCGAACTGGCCGAGAAGATCGCCGATCGGGCCGCAGGTAATCCGTTCTTCGCCGAGGAGATGGTGCGGGAGTTGGTGCAGCGCGGGGTGCTCGCGGGCAAGCGCGGTGACCACGTCTGCCGGCTCGACGTCGCCGACGTGAGCGTGCCGGTCACGGTGCAGGCGGCCATCGAGGCGCGCATCGACACGCTGCGTCCCCCCGCCAAGCGGACCCTGCACATGGCGGCGGTGATCGGGGCCCGATTCGGGGCGGACCTGCTCGCCGAAGTGGAGAATGAGCCGGTCCTCGACGAACTGCTCGACGCCGAGCTCATCGATCAGTTGCGGTCGCGCCCGAGCGGCGAGTACGCCTTCTGCCACCCGCTGATCCGCGCGGTGGCCTATGAGTCGCAGCTGCGGTCCGACCGTTCCGACCGACATCGGCGTCTGGCCGCCGCGATCGGAGACCGTGGATCGGAGGACGAGAACGCAGCAGTGATCGCCGGCCACCTGGAAGCGGCCGGCGACCTGCACGCGGCTTATGGCTGGCACATGCGCAGCGGTGGGTGGTCGGCGAGCCGAGATCTGGGTGCTGCGCGCGTCAGCTGGGAGGGCGCCCGCCGAGTCGCCGATGGGTTACCCGGCGAGGGCACAGACATTCTGGCGATGCGTATAGCCCCGCGCACGATGTTGTGCGCCACCGACTGGCAGGCGTGGCCGGTCCAAGACACCTGGGGCCGCTTTGCCGAGCTACGCGAACTGTGCACTCTGGCCGGGGACAAGGTGTCGCTGGCCATCGGTATGAGTGGGCTTGCCGTCGAACTTCTCTACGCGGGCCGTCCGGGCGAAGGATCGCGATTGGCGTCCGAACAGATGGCGCTCCTGGAGTCGATCGGTGACCCCGCCCTGCTGATCGGCTTGGCGCTGATGGCCTTCTGCAATTGGTACGACGGCGGGGAGTTCGGTGAGATCCTGCGGTGGTCGCAGATCGTCATCGATCTGGCCGACGGAGACCCGGCCCTGGGGGCGGGCTTCGGGCTGGGGTCGCCGCTGGCCATGGCGACGGCGTTTCGCGGTATTGCCAGGTGGTGGTTCGGTCACCTCGGCTGGCGGCAGGATCTCGTCGATTCCCTCGCCCTGGCCCGACAGAGCGACCCGGGGACCGATGCCCTTGTCGTCTCCTGGATCTACGGTACCGCGCTACTCTACGGGGTGCTCCGCGCCGACGACTCCACGATTCGGGCGCTCGAGGAAGCGGAAGCGCCGGCCTACGCGGCCGCCAACGACTTCGGGCTCCAGGGGGCGCACCACGTGCGGATTCTGGCGCTGCTGTATCGCGACGCGGCGGGCGAACGTGATCGAGCGCTGACACTGGTGGCGCAGGCCGAAGGCTTCTTCCGTGAGCGTGCTCCTTCGTTCCTTCCCCTGATCGACGTGTTGGTGGCCCGGGAGTGGGCCAGACGCGGTGATCAGGACGGCGCGATACCCGTGATGCGTGCCGCCGTCGAGGTTCTGTACCGAGAGGGACGGCCGGGGTGGGGCGTTTGCGGCACCATGGTGCTGGCCGAGACACTGCTGGCGCGGGGAACCGAGGCCGATATCGCGGAAGCTCGGTCGGCGATCGACTGGGTGGCAGAACTGCCATCGGGCAAGGACGCGGCGATACCGAAGATCACGTTGTTGAAATTGCGCGCTCTGCTGGCCCGAGCCACGGGTGACCCACACACTCACCGTGCCTTGGCGTGCCGCTACCTCGCGATGGCGAAATCGCTCGGCTTCGAAGGGCATATCAGGTGGGCCGAGGCAATGCTGAATGACGCGGGGTAGGGACTGTCGTCACGGCCGGCCGGACCGCTGGACCCGGCTCAGCCCTCGGGCTCTTCTCGAGCCAACCTCGGTCAGCGACGCATTATGACCGCCAGTCGGCGGCTCTCCATCCAGCGTTGCTCGACGGGCCGTCTGACGTCCGATTCGATGAGCGCCGGATAGGAGGTCAGATCGGTGAATTGCTGACGACCGGACTGGAATCCGATCATGGCACTGGCCCGGCCACCGGCCTCCAGCTGCTCAGAGAGGAACTCGATGCAGCGCGCGGTCAAGGTGGTGGCGTGGATGCGATCGAACGGGGACGGGTCGCCGCCCTCCTGGACGTGCCCGAGGACCGCCTGCCGGGCGTCGAACAGCTCCCCGCCCTCCTTCTCGAACAACGACGTGATGAACCACGTGTTGTAGACCGAATCGGCGCCTTCGCTGCGGATGATCAACCCCAGTCGCTTACCGGACCGGAATCCCTCGGCCATCGCGTGGATGTCGGAGGTGAGGTCGTCGATGGTGATGCGGTCCTCCGGCATGTAGATGCGTTCGGCACCTGAGGCGATCCCGCTGAGCAGGGCCAGGTATCCGCAGTCTCGACCCATCACTTCCACGACGACGACCCGTCGGGTGGCCACCGCGGACTGCCTGATCTTGTCGACGTCGGTCACGATGCTGTTCAGCGCGGTATCGCTGCCGATGCTCAGCTCGGTGCCCGGCACGTCGTTGTTGATCGTCATCGGCATGCAGACGATCGGGATGTCGAGCGCGGAGTACTTGTCGCGGTGCCGATGCAACTCATATGCGGCCGCGTAACCCGACCAGCCGCCGGCCATCAGCAGACCGTCGATCCGATGGGCGGCGATCTGCTCGGCGATCTGCCCGATCTGCTCTCCCGAGGGCACGTCTCGATTGGTGCCGAGCTCGGCACCACCGTCGGACACCCAGCCACTGACATCCATCCAGCCCATCTCCTGGACCTGCCCACGCCGAAGCCCACGGAAACCGTTCTTCACCGCCAGCACGGTGTAGCCGTGGTCGAGGCCCAGTCGTACGGCAGCGCGCACCGCGGTGTTCATCCCGGGCGCCGGGCCCCCGCCGTGCACGATCGCGAGCCGGAAGCGTCGGCGGCCCGGCCGCGTCGGGCGGGCCGCGGCCTGCTGTACCGTCTGCAGGATTTTGTAGGACTGACGGAAACTCCCGCCGCGCAACAACATCGCCCCGTCATAGTCACGGGCCTTGATGCGTTCTGCGACGGCCCGTGTCTGTTCGACACACTCCATCAGCGGAGAGGTGACCACCCGGTTCCCGCGCAGGCCGATCAACTGGGCGGGCGTCTGCGGGTCGTCGGTGAGCAGACGCTCCACGGCGGCGCACCCCAACTGGGTTGCCAGATACCGGTCGAACGCGCTCGGCGAACCGCCACGTTGCACGTGGCCGAGGGTGGTGATGCGGGTGTCCTCACCGAGCTCGTCCTCGAGAAGTTTCCGGATCTGCTCGGCGGTGATCGGATTGCCCTCGCGGTCCTCGGCGCCCTCGGCGACGACCACGACCGACTGGCGACGACCGATCAGCCGGCCGGCGCGGATGTCTCGGCACATCTGTTCGGCCCAGTCGTCGGCCGGTGGTTGTTCGGGAATCAGCACCCAGTTGGCAGCGGTGGCCAACGAGGCCATCAGCGCGAGATAGCCGCAGTGCCTGCCCATCACCTCGACGACGAAGGATCGCTGGTGGCTGGAGGCGGTGCTGCGTAGCGCGTCCATCGCCTCGACGATCCGGTGTAGCGCCGTGTCCGCGCCGATCGTCATGTCGGTGCCGGACATGTCGTTGTCGATCGAGCCGACCAGACCGACGAGCCGGAGGAAGGGATGGGCGTCGGCGACGTCGCGGGTGACCTCTCCGGCGTCGACCAGCTCGGCGAGCAGTTCCGCCCACTCGGCACGAAACATGTTCGCGCCGGTGAGGCTACCGTCGCCGCCGATCACGACCAGCGCGTCGATGCCGCGCTCGAGCATGTTGCGGGCAGCTGCCCGGCGGCCCTCTCGGGTACGGAACTTCTGCGACCGGGCCGTTCCGATCGCGGTGCCGCCCTTGTGCAGGATGCCGTCGGTGTCGGCGATCTCCATCCGCCGGATGAACTCACCACCTTCGACGAGGCCCTGGTAGCCCTCGTGGATCGCGTAGGCGTCGATGCCGTGGTGCAGCGCGGTGCGGATCACCGCCCGGACCGCCGGGTTCATGCCCGCGGCGTCGCCGCCGCTGGTGAGTACGCCGATACTGGATGGTGCGGACCCGGGCTCAGACATACCGGTGACCTGACGGCGGAAGGTGATCGAGTGAACCTCTGCATCTCATCGGTATTCCGTGTCCTCGTCGTGTGTAGGAGAAACGCTTCCGGTAGACCCTTCGGCTATGAGCATTGCGGTAGAGCAGAGGCTGCGCAAGCGATTCGCCGCCGGATCCATGGTGCGGGGCCGTTGGCCTCTACCGGCGGCGTGATGTCTGCATGACGATGAAGTCATGACCACAAACGTGCTCGTCGCCTACGCCAGCGCCGACGGGTCGACCGCCGAGGTGGCCGACCGCCTGGGGCAATACCTGCAGGATTCGGGACTCGAGGTCCGCGTGGCATCCGTCGCCGAGGGTCCCGACCTTGTCGGCGCCGATACCGTCGTGCTGGGCAGCGCGGTTCACAACGGTGCGGTATTGCCCGAGTTCGTGGGCTTCGTAGACGACAATCTCGCCGAACTGCATCGTCACCCGGTCTGGATGTTCACCCTCAGCATGGGCCCGACGCTGCGCGGACCGATCGGCGCGATCTTCCGCAACAAGCTGCCACCCGCGGTCGCCGAGGTGCGGGACCGGTTGGCGGCGAACGCATACCACGCGTTCGCGGGGAGGTTCGGCCGTCCGCCCGAGCGAAAATTCCGGGTGCTGATGTGGGTGATGGGGGCACGCCCGGGTGATCACCGCGATTGGGCCGATGTCGAGGCGTGGGCCGCCGAGATTGCGCACGCGGCCCGGGCCGCCGAATCTCACGCCGAATAGGTCATCGGCCGGCGGAGGCATACCCCTGGCTTCGCCGGCTCGGCAGCAGAGCCCCGACGAGATCGCGCTTGAGCTTGCACGGCGGCAAGCAGGAATCCGACCATACCCATTCGGCTCCCGCTTCCGGCGCGAAGATCCAGGTGCCGCTATCGCCGACGGGGAATCATCGGTTTGCCTTTTGCAGTGCTGTCCGCGCTCTTACGCTTGTCGGGTGCGTTTGTCGTGGCCGATGGTCGGCCGCACGAAGGAGATGCGAATCGTCGAAGCCGCTCTCTCGGCTCCGGCCGAATCCGGCATTCTGATCAGCGGGCCGGAGGGCGTCGGCAAGAGCCGAATCGCCCGTGAGGCCTTGTCGGCAGTGGCGGCCAAGGGCGGTGGGACCCGCTGGACGGCGGGCACGTCGGCGGCGCGGGACATCCCCCTCGGCGCGTTCAGTGCGTGGGTGCCTGCGGGTGTCTCGGACACCGTTTCGGTGCTGCAGGGAGTGATCGAGGCGCTGACCGCTGCGTCGTCGGCGAGCGGTGTGGTGGTGGGTGTCGACGATGTCCATCTGCTCGACGACCTGTCCGCGTTCGTGGTGCACCAGATCGTCGCGCGTGGCACGGCGAAACTGGTCCTCACCGCGCGCGCCGATGCGCCGGTTCCCGCCCCGATCCAGGAGATCTGGAAGGCGGGACAGTGCGACCGACTCGACCTCGACGCGCTGACGCGCGACGATATCGGCGAATTGTTGTCGGCGGTGTTGGAGGGTTCGGTCGATGCGGATGTCACGCGGCGGCTGTGGCAGCTGACCGGCGGCAACGTGCTGTATCTGCGCAACATCGTCGAACACGAGGTCGCCGCCGGGCGGATGGTGCAGCGCAAAGGGTACTGGCGGTGGATCGGGGAGCCGAGTATCCCGCCTGGTTTGGTCGAGCTGATCGAATCCCGGATCGGAGCCCTTCCCGCGCCGGTCGGCGACGTGATCGACCTCGTCGCGGTGGGTGAGCCGATCGAACTGGAGGTCCTCACCCGGATCACCGACGCCGCTGCCGTCGAGGAAGCCGAGATGCGGAACCTGATAATGCTCGAGCCGGCGGGCGGCGGTATCGAGGTGCGGGTGGCCCATCCGCTCTACGGACAGGTACGCCGCGGGCGCGCGGCGCGCACTCGGCTGCGGCGGCTGCGCGGTCTGGTCGCTTCCGACCTCGCCACGTCCGACGACCGCGATGACCTGCGGGTCGTCGTACGCCGAGCCACGCTGAGCCTCGATTCGGATCTGCGGCCCGACGCCGATCTGCTTCTGCGGGCCGCATATGGCGCAGTCTGGCTCGCCGACCTGACTCTCGCGGATCGCCTCGCGGAGGCCGCTGCCCGCGCCGGAGCGGGTCCGGAACCGAATCTTGTTCGGGGACATGCATTGTCGTGGTTGGGGCGCGGGCAGGAGGCAGAGGATGTGCTTGCCGCGACGAGCACCGACGAGTTGTCCGACCGCGACCGTGCCCGGTTCGCGTTCCTGCGGTCGAGCAACATGCTGTGGGCGTTGTCGGACCCGAGGCGGGCGAAAGAACTCATCGACGACGCGGCGCGCAGCATCGACCCGGATGTGCGCGAGTACATCGATGCCTTCCGCACGGTGTACTGGTTCGCGATGGACCAGCCGGATGCGGCCCTAAGCGCGGCATACAACCTTTCGCCGGACGACCTTCCGGTCGCCGGGGCGGAAGTGTCATGGGCGCTGACGCAGATCGCCGCCGACGCGGGACGCGCGACAGAATCGGTGTCGGTGGCGGACACCGGACGCGCTGTCGCGACGCGATCGCTCGACGCACCGCAGATGAGGTTCAACATCGCCGACGCCGAAGTCAGCGCGCTGCTGTTGGCCGGAGAGATCCGATCTGCGCTCGATGTCGCCGAGCGTGTCCGCCGACAGTCCGCCGATCTCCCCGGGGCGGCTCAACTCCTGGGTGCCGCCGTCGCGGGTCGGGCGGCACTTGGTGCCGGCCGACTCGACACCGCATGCTCGCTGCTGCGTACCGCGGCCGACGGTCTGTCCGTGGCGCACGCCGCGGGGTGGGGATACCGCTATCGGATACCGCACATCACCGCACTCGCCCTGCGCGGTTCGACACGTGAGGCGGCCGCAGCGCTCGCCGCGCACGACGACGTGCGCAGAGCCTTTCGGTCGCTGGACCATGAGCGCGC
>NZ_BAHC01000204.1 GCF_000298195.1 Gordonia rhizosphera NBRC 16068
TAGGTGACTGGCCGGTAGGCCGGGTTCGGCCGCGGTGGGGCTGGTCAGGCGATGTTGGTTTGGTTGTGTGGGTGGGTCCAGATGGTGTCGAGGCGGTTGCTGGCTTGCAGGGATCGCAGGGCGATGATGCCGGTGGCGCCGGGGATGTTCCAGTGCATGCCGGATTGTTTGAGGCGTGCGCCGATGATGGTTTTGCAGCCGG
>NZ_BAHC01000203.1 GCF_000298195.1 Gordonia rhizosphera NBRC 16068
GCCGAGGTCGCGGAAGTAGCCGTAGCGCATGCGGTGGGCGTTGGTGGTGAAGTAGCCCAACGCTTTTGCGGTGCTGGCGGCGAGGAGTGGATCGAGTGCGGGCAGCAGGGTTTCGGTCGTGGTGACCAGGTGTTCGATGTCGCCGGTGTCGAGGTCGGCCAGGCGGGCCTGGAGCCACTGATCGTGGTCGGGGCCGAGGGTGTCGGTGAGCAGATCGGCGAGGGCGTGGAGGTGTTCGCGGGCGTGGTAGAGGTCGACGATGGGGCGTGGCGTGCGGCCACCTGGCGGTGGCGAGGTTCCAGATCCAGGCGGCGCCGTCGCCGAGAACGACGAGTTGGCGGATCTGCTCGGCGCCGCGGCGGGTGGCTTCGGCGGCGGCCAGGGGTGCGAAGTCGCCGACGGTGGCGAAGCTGGCGACGTAGCTGGTGGAGTCGGGGTCACGAATCGGTCGGCCGTCGTCATCGACAGCGGTTTGGGTGAACACGGCGGCCAGTTTCACCTCGCGGGTGTGGGCGCGGCCGTCGGGTCCCTTACCGGCGCGTCCGGCGACGGCGGCAGCGGTCATGGGGACGCCGGTGCCGTCGATGGCGATGTAGAGTTTGTCGGGCAACGGCTGTTCGGCGGGTGGGAGGACGGTGACCTCGCCGCGGTAGATGGCGGCCGATTCGCGGGTTTGGCGGTCGGCGGCAGCGGCCCCGTCGGTTTCGGCGGAACGTTCGATACGTTTGGTGCCCAGCCTGATTCCAGCTCGGCCAGCAGGGTGGAGGCGGCGGCGAACGGGGCGGCTGCGGCGGCGACCGCGGTGATCTTGCGGAGCCCGGGTGACAGGGAGGCGTCGGCGACGCCGAGTTCGTCATCACGCGGGAGCACGCCGTGGCCGCAGTCGGCGCAGTGGTAGTAGCCGCGACGCACGGTGATCGCGCCGAGCACGGTGGTGATCGTCTTGTCCCGGTAGCCGACGAACCGTGCGCTGTGCCCGTCACCGCAGTCCACGCGAGGGCCGCGGTAGCCGCCGTCGGCACCCAACAACTGCTCGAGCAGACTGGCTCCGATCTGGGTCATCGCGGCCCGGATCGCGGTCTCGACCGCAGCCAGGTCTGCATCGGTGCGGCCCAGCCCAGTGGTGGCCAGACTGGCGAGGCGGTCTATTTCGGCGGCGATCTGCGTCGTGATCTGGTCGGCGATCTCGATGGCGGGCCCCCTTTTTCGGCCTGTGTCGAGGCCGGCGCGACAGGGACCTCGCCACCGGGCGGGCGGGCCTCGCAGATCGCTTCGTTGACCGCCACGATCTGTTCGGACACATCAGCGAACCGCTGGTAGTTGGCGATCTCGGCGCGCACCTTGTCCACCTCCTCCGGCGCCAGTTGCCGGCCCTTGGTGCGCCGCCCGGACACCGTGCGCGTCCACAGATAGCGGGGCCCGTGACCGGGATGATCCGGCCGCGCGCACACACAATTCGGTTTGCCGCAGCGGCGATAGTTCTCGCTGACCGATCCCCGCCGGAAATCGCCGGTCGCCGCCAACTCGGCAAACAACTGTGCTCGCGCTGCTTCCAACTCCTCCAACGACCGATCAGCCACCACCCACTCCAATCTGGTTGTCTAATACACAACCAGACTATCGGCCCACCAGCAACAACAGAGGTCACCTACTTACGTGTCGCACACTCATTGGGGTATTGGGGTATCGGAGACACAAGAAGGCAACCCGCGGCCACGCCTGCATCTCGGGGAACGGCGGTAGAGCGAGAGGCGATCAGATCTGCGCCAGGTATTTGTCGAGCTTCTCCGGGATGACCAGCGTGGGGAGCGCGAACCGCAGCTGCGCGGAGATGTAGTGGTCCAGCGCGTACTCGGGTGCGAAGTGCCAGTGTTTGAGTGCCCAGCCGTGGGCGAGCATCATCAGGTCGAACACCACTAGGTCGACGTCGACGTCGTTCATCAGCCCGGCCTCGATGCCGGCGGTGATGGCGTCGCGCATCGGGGCGGCGGTCTCAACCTCGAGCTCCTTGATCTTCTCGCGGCCTTCGGCATCGAGGGTGCGGCTCTCCCGATAGGTCAGCACCACGGCGTCACGGTTCTCCTCGACGATGCTCGTGTACTGCCGGAATCCGGCGATGAGCTGAAGCACCGGGTCGTCGCCGGCCAGATCCATCGCCGGCTGGAGCTGGTCGCGGAAGGCTTCGAGGATGTCGACGATGGCGGCGAGCAGGATGTCCTCTTTGCTGCCGAAGTATTTGTAGAACAGCCCGACACTGACCTGTGCCTCGTCGGCGAGGGCCTGCATCGACATCTGGTGGAAGCCGGTGCGGCCCATCACCGCGACCGCGGCATCGAGCAGCTGACGCCGCCGCGACGATGTCCGGGCGGCACGGACCGCCTCGGCCACGTCCACCGATGTCGTGGTGGCTGAACTCCTCGTCACGGCCCCAATCCTCTCAGATGCCCAGATCCTTGGCGATGATCGTCTTCATGATCTCGGTGGTGCCGCCGTAGATGGTCTGGATGCGTGCGTCGATGAAGGCGCGAGAAACCGGGTATTCGCGCATGTAGCCGTAGCCGCCGTGCAGCTGCAGGCAGCGGTCGGCGGTGCGCACCTGCAGTTCGGTCGCCCACCACTTCAGTTTCGCCGCGCGGGCCGCGGTGAGGTTGCCCGCGACGTGCTCGGCGATGCAGTCGTCGAGATAGGTGCGCGCGATGTCGAGTTCGGTGGCGAGTTCGGCCAGCACGAACTGGGTGTTCTGAAACGACGAGATGGGTGAGCCGAACGCGGTGCGCTCCTTCACGTACTCGAGGGTGCGGGCGAACGTTCCTTCGGCCGCGGCCACCGCGCCGATCGCCAGCGACAGCCGCTCTTGCGGCAGGTTGTGCACCAGTTGGTAGAAGCCCTGACCTTCCTCGCCGAGCCGGTTGGCGACGGGGACGCGCATGTCGGTGAACGAGAGTTCGCTGGTGTCCTGGGCGTGCAGCCCGATCTTGTCGAGCTTGCGGCCGCGTTCGAAGCCGGGAGTGTCGGCCTCGACGACGAACAGTGTCAGTCCCTTGTGCTTGTCGGGGCTCGTGCGGGTGGCGACGACGAACAGGTCACCGTTGCGGCCGTTGGAGATGAAGGTCTTCGACCCGTTGACGACGTAGTGGTCGCCGTCGCGGACCGCGGTGGTCCGGATGCCGGTCAGGTCGCTGCCCGCGCCCGGCTCTGTCATCGCGATACCGAGCACGGTCTCACCGGAGACCACGCCGGGCAGCCATCGCGCCTTCTGCTCGTCGTCGGTCATCTCGACCAGGTAGGGCAGCACGACGTCGTTCTGCAACGAGAACGCGATGGCCTCGGCCGCCGCGCCGATCCTGGCGGTCTCCTCGATGACGATCGCGTTGTAGCGGAAGTCGTCGACGCCCGGGCCGCCGAACGCCTCGGGGACCGGGAACCCGAGCAGTCCGTTCTTGCCCGCCTCGGTGAACAAGGTTCGGTCCCACTGGCCGGCCTTCTCCCAGCTCTCGTGGGTCGGGGTGATCTGCTCGGCGACGAACTTCGCGACGGTCTCGCGGAAGTGCTTGTGCTCGATGTCGTGGGTCAGAGGAGTCATGTTGCGTCCCTTGTGGAGTGGTTGTTGCGAAGATGGTTTCGATACGCGTCGGGCTCGCTGCGCTCGCTCGTCGCTACTCAACCAGCGGTTGGGTGGGCCTCCCGCCGGTCGAGTGCCGACGAGCGTAGCGAGACGGCCCTCCCGCTGGTCGAGTAGCCTCCGAGCCGCCAGGCGAGGCGGCGTATCGAGACCACTCTCGCCAAAAGCTCTCAGCGGAAGGCGCTCTCACCGGTGAAGGCCTGTCCGAGCACGAGCTGGTGCATCTCCGGAGTCCCCTCGTAGGTCAGCACGGACTCGAGGTTCACCATGTGCCGGATCACCGGGAACTCCAACGAGATGCCGTTGCCGCCCAGAATGGTTCGCGCGGTGCGGCAGATCTTGATGGCCTCGCGCGTGTTGTTCAGCTTGCCGAAGCTGACCTGATCGGGGCGCAGGCCGACGGAGTCCTTCAACCGGCCGAGGTGCTGGGCCAGCAACTGCCCTTTCTGCAACTCGATGGCCATGTCGGCGATCTTGGCCTGGGTGAGCTGGAATCCACCGATGGGCTTGCCGAACTGGGTGCGCTGCTTGGCGTAGTCGACTGCCGCCTCCCACGCCGAGCGTGCGGCTCCCATCGAACCCCAGATGATCCCGTAGCGTGCCTCGGTGAGGCTCGAGAGCGGTGCCTTGATCCCGTTGCCCTTGTGTAGGTCGTCGTTGCCGGGCATCAGTGCGTCCGCCGGCAGCCGGACACTGTCCAAGACAATTTCACCGGTCGTGGAGGCGCGCAGTGAGAGCTTGTGTTTGATCTCCGGGGTGCTGACGCCGGGGGTGTCGGTGGGCACGATGAACCCGCGGACACCGTTGTCGGTCTTGGCCCAGACGACAGCGACGTCGGCGATCGGGGAGTTGGTGATCCACATCTTGCGGCCGTCGAGAATCCAGTCGTCGCCGTCACGGCGTGCGCGGGTCTTCATCGAGGCCGGATCGCTCCCGGCGTCGGGTTCGGTCAGTCCGAAGCAGCCGATGGTGGTTCCCTCGGCCATCGACGGCAGCCAACGTTGCTTCTGCTCCTCGGAGCCGTTGTTGTAGATGGAGTACATTGCCAGCGATCCCTGGACCGACACCATGGACCGGATGCCGGAGTCGCAGGCTTCCAGCTCGAGGCTGGCCAGGCCGTAGTGGACGGAACTCGCTCCACCACAACCGTATCCGTCCAGGTGCATGCCGAGTACCCCGAGCTGACCGAATTGTTTCATCAGGTCGCGGGCGATGGGGATGCCACCGCTTTCGAACCATTCGCCGATGGAGGGGGTGACGTGCTCGGCGAGGAAGCCGCGCACCGAGTCCCGCACGGCGAGTTCGTCGTCGGAATAGTCGAGGTCGAGGTTGAGGGGGTCGAGGGCGGAGAACTTCGGGGTGCTGGTCGAGGTGCTCATCGGGATTCCTATCTCGAAGCGGTGGATGTGGTCTGGGGAGTTTTGAACTCGCCGGCCGCCATGTCGGTGGCGGCGGATTCGGTTGCCCTGTAGTGCAGCTTCTTTCCGGTCGCCGACACTGGAAGCGAGTCGACGAATCGGTAGGCGCGGGGGCGTTTGAATGTCGACAGCATCGGATGCCGACGGCAGTAGTCGTCGAGCTGTTCGGCGGTTGGGGCGGCGCCCTCGGCCGGCAGGATATAGGCGACCACCAGCTGCCCCCAACGGTCGTCCGGAACCCCGACGACCAGCGAGTCCGCGACGTCGGGATGACCGTTGAGCGCCTCCTCGACCTGCACTGGGTGCACGTTCTCGCCACCCGAGATCAGCATGTCGTCCTTGCGGCCGACGATGGTGACGAACTCCTCGGCATCCCAGGTGGCCAGGTCACCGATATGCAGCCAGCTGCCGCGGTACTTCGCCTTCTCCTGATGGGGTGAGTCGTAGTAGGCGGCCGCGCATTTCGGCGACCGGATGATGACCTCGCCGACCTCGGTGCCGTCGCGGGCGACCGTCTCGTCGGGGCTCGCGAGGTGACCGTCGTCGTGGACCTTGACCACACGGACGTCGTCGTCGATGCAGGCGCGCCCGGCGGTGCCGGCCCGAGCCGGCAGATCGCTGGGCCGCAGGAAGGTGTTCCAGAAGCCCTCGGTACTGCCGTAGCCGTTGAAGATCCGCGGGGTCAGGATCTGCTGATAGCGCAGCGCCGCTTCGCGTTCCAGAGGCGCACCCATCGTTACGATGCCATTGAGGCTGGACAGGTCCCGCGGGTTCCGCTCCTGGGCGTTGGCGAGCATCGCCAGGTTGGTGGGGGCGCCGATCAGGAAGGTCAGACGGTACTTCTCCACCCAGTCGAGCGTCTGTTCCGGATCGAAGGTCCGCATCGGCACCAGCGAGGATCCCAGATAGAACGTCGGATTCGGTCCCGCGCAGTACAGTCCGCCGCGATGAAACCACGGGGTCATGTTCAGTGTGCGGTCCTCCGGCGACAGCGGGAAGTGCATGATGACGTCGTGCGCCGAGAAGATTTCGATCGCGCTGTTCATCGGCACCGCCTTGGGCATCCCGGTGGTACCCGAGGTGTAGAGACGGGTCGTCTCGTCGAAGACGCCGCGAGTCACCACCGGAGGGTTCGGCTCGGCCTGGGCAAGGGTGGTGAAGCGCAGTGATGTCGGCGCGTCGATGAGGTCGCCGTCGCCGACGCCGATCAGCACATCGGGTGTGTGATCGGCGAGTTCGATGGCTCGCGTGACCATCTCGGCGAGATCGGTCTCGTAGACGTAGACCTTGGGCCGGCTGACGTCGAGGATCACCGCGGTCTCGCCGGCGGCGAGCCGGAAATTCACCGGGGAACCGACGGCGCCGGCCGCCTGGGTCGCGAGGTAGAGCTGGGCGAACTCGGGGCCGTTGAGCAGCTGGTAGGCGACGACGTCACCGGCCTGCACGCCCAGCGACGCGAGGGAGGTGGCGACCCGGTCCACCGCATCGCCGAGCTGGGCGTAGGTCCACTCGGTGTCGGTGATCGGTTCGATCATCGCGATCGCGTTGGCGTAGCGGTGGGTGTTGCGGCGGAAGCCGTTCAGGTAGGTGAATTCGCTCTCGAAGAAGGTCCGGTACTGGTGTGCGTCGTACACGTACTGAGATTCGGTGGTGCTCATGGCGGGATCTCCGATGATCTGTCGTGGCTCAGCCGGCCATGGTGAGTCCACCGCTGACGCTGATCACCTGTCCGGTGATGAACGACGCGGCGGGGGAGGCGAAGAACAGAACGGGCGCTGCGACCTCGTCGGGCCGGGCCAGACGACGGAACGGGATCGCCTTGACCAGAGCTTCCTTCAGCTTCTCCGCCTGGGCCTGGAACAACGGGGTGTCGGTGGGCCCGGGACAGACCGCGTTGACCGTGATCTGGAAGCGGGCCATCTCGCGGGCGAGCGACTTGGAGAGTGCGATGACGCCGCCCTTGGCACCCGCATAGATCGACTCACCGGAACTCCCGACCCGGCCGGCATCCGAGGCGAGATTGACGATGCGGCCGCCCTGCCAGTCGTCGCTCTTCGACGCCTCGACCATCCCGGGCAGGAACGCGCTGCACATGTGCACCGGGCCGAGGTAGTTGATGGCCACGACCTTCTCCGCGAATTCGGTTGTCGCGTTGAGGAACTGATCGGTCCGGTCCCAACCTGCCGCGTTCACCAGAATGTTGGGGACACCCACTTCGGCATTGACGGCGTCGCGCAGGGCATCGACGGTGGCACGATCGGCGACGTCGACGCTCATCGGGACGATGTTCGAGTTGATCTCGGCCGTCTGCTTGGCCGCATCGAGGTTGAGGTCGGCGGCGATCACGATGGTGCCCTGCTCGGCGAAGGCGAGTGTGATGGCCTTGCCGATGCCCGATCCGGCTCCGGTGACGACGGCGATGTTCTTGCTGCTCATGGTGTTGGGGTTCCTGTTCGTTGCGTCTCGGGTCGGGCGGCTCAGGCGCCGACGTACTTGTTGAACTCGGGCTGGCGCTTCTCGGCGAACGCTGTCGCACCCTCGAGACCCTCGGGGGAGTGGGTGAACAGGTCGAGGGCGCTCATCGCCATGTTCGACAGCCCGGCCTGGTGGTCGGTGTCGGCGTTGAAGCTCTGCTTGAGGAACTTGATCGTGGTGGGGGACTTCTCGGCGATCTCGGCGGCGATCTTCTTGGCCTCGTCGAGGAGGTCGGCGGCGGGGACGACCCAGTTGACAAGGCCCCAGCGCTCCGCGGTCTCGGCGTCGTACTGGCGGCATAGGTACCAGATCTCGCGGGCGCGCTTCTCGCCGACGACGCGGGCGAGGAAGGCCGAGCCGAAGCCGGCGTCGAAGGAACCGACCTTGGGGCCGGACTGCCCGAAGCGCGCAGTGTCCGCCGCAATGGTCAGGTCGCACAGCACGTGCAGCACGTGTCCGCCACCGATCGCGAGACCGTTGACCGCGGCGATGACCGGCTTGGGGATGTCGCGAATGGTCTTGTGCAGGTTGCCGATCTCGAACATGCCGCTGTCAGATGGGCCGTAGTCGCCGGTCTCGGCGCGCTGCTTGACGTCACCGCCGGTGCAGAAGGCCTTGTCGCCGGCGCCGGTCAGGATGACGGCCTGCACGTCTCGATCGGCCCACGCGCGGCGGAAGGCGTTGATCATCTCCTCGACGGTCTTGGCGCGGAAGGCGTTGTACCGCTGCGGCCGGTTCATCGTGATGATCGCGGTCGGTCCCTCGACGGTGTAGTCGATGTCCTCGTAGTTCATGTGCCCAGCTCCTTCGATACTCCGTGCGGTAGGTGACCGCCCTTTCATGATGAATGAATATACATTCACTACGCGGACGTGTCAAGGGTCACAGGTTGATGCATGTGTGCGTTCGGCGTCGTGCGCCCCTGTCGCGCAGGCGGTGGTGGTGAGGTTGAGTTGTGTGAGATCCGAGTCTAAACCCGATTTGTCCGAGTCTATTTCGACCGATCTCAGATAATAGAAGTGCAAATCAGATGTGAGCATGGGCGTCGCCGTAGAGCCGAGTGGTCGGCGCGGGTGGCTGAAGTGGCCAACCTGTGCGCCGCGCGGCCAGCATTGGTCTCAGGCCCAGTAGCGGGGTGTCTGTGAATGTGATGGTGGATGCCAAAAATGTTGATGTACGGCGAAGTTCCTCTGTGGAGTTTTGATTCGTCGGCGGGAAGTTTTCGACGGATGAAACAAGAACTCAACGGACGAATGGTGGTCATGAAAAGGAAAGTTGACCTCTGGGTCTTCCGTGGTGTATTCGCCTGCGACGCCACTATCGGTCGCTCTCCGACGCCTCACCACCGCCCCCTGGAGAGCTGGCAACGGCGGCGATAAACGCCGGCGGAAACCCGACTCAGCCCGTAGGCGGCAAGATGTAGGGGTGCGCGCATCACAGTCGAATCTGGTCGGATCCATCGGGCAGGACATTGTCAGTTCCCAGTTCAAGGGCTTGGGATGGGGTGTCGCACCGAATCCTGTCGAACACGACCTCGGAACCGATCTGTGGTTGATGGCTCGAGACAGTCGCTTGTTCGATCTCGGGGCACTCGTGGGCGCGCAGGTCAAGAGCGGTCCGACCTTCTTTGTCGCTCCGAAATACGACTCCGCAGGTAGTGTCGGCGGCTGGTGGTATCGCGAGAACGACACGGACCATTTCGAGTACTGGGTCAGTCATCGCGTCCCTCACCTTCTCGTGTTGCACGATGAGGACACTGGAGTGTCCTATTGGGTGCACGTCACGAACGACGCTGTACAGTCCACAGGTCGAGGTGCAAAAATCCTGGTTCCACAAGCGAATACCGTGGACCTGACACATCTTTCGGATCTTCTTCGGATCGCTCTCACCGATCATGGCATGCCTTACTGGCAGGGAGTCTCGCGGAACAGTACCCAGATTCTGGCCACGGACCGGCTACGCCACGCTCTGATAGCGCCCCGGCTGCTTACTCGGCCAATCGGGCAAGGGAACACGGGCGATTACACGCCGGATGAAGCGATCGCTCGATTGCTGCGAATGCGGATCGATGCAACTGACGTTGAAAGTGCTGGTTTCGCCCGCCTACCCGCGGGTCTGCGGCCAAAACGGTCCGCGAAGCTACCGACCATCGAGCAGGCTCGCGCATCGACGGCATGGCAGTGGCGCTTCTTCGCTGCGTTATACGACGTCATTGTCGATGATGCCGCGCCCGATGTGCTGGAACCACTTGTGCGCGCCGCGACGGCGCGCCCCTTCGAACGGGCTGCTGCCACGGCGGTGTTGGGCGCACTTGCCGTCGAGCGCGGCGATCCCTGGCGCGGGTGCGTAATTCTTGAGCAGACTCTCGAACAAGATACGTGCGGGCCGGTCGATCATGCCTGGCTTCAGACCCAATTAGCTTGTGCTCGAGCTGAAATTGGGCAGGTGGATGTCGCAAATACTCTCGCGCTCGAAGCAATTGATCTCCGCTTGACATCGGCCACAGACGTTACTGCGATGGCGATCGTGGGCGCGGCATCGGATCTGATCTACAGGAGTGGCTGGCATCCAAGCGGAGCTGAAACTGACACGGTGTTCAGTCACGATACGCTTGCTTCATGGTGGCGGACACAGGAGGTGGCTGCCGGCCTGCAGAACGCGGCCGATGATACCTTCGAACGATGGGCCAGATCTGACGCATCGCCGAGGCGACGGAATCATGAGGCGCTCAAGAACTTGCGATCAGCGACCTTGATTGCGGGTATGGGTGCTGACCGGCGGGGGTGGAGATCATCGATGATCCAGTTGGCGCAAGCCGTGTTGACGTTGTCAGATAGCGAAAACCGAGTCGAACTTGGTCTTCGCCTGCTGCGGAACGCGGGAGCCCGCTCGCACATCGAGCAGGCTGTCGAGAAACAACTCGAGGCGGGCTCTCCAGAGTCTGTCAGGGACGCGATCAGCGAAGTTGACCTGAATAGGTCGACCCGAACCTCGTTACACGCCGACCTGCAGCTTCTCAAGGCCGGAGCGGACGTGATTTCCGACGACGCCGCTGAAATCCACGTGTGTTGGTTGATTCAAGCACTCGAATCGTCAGACTCCGAGGCGCCGATCGCGAGTTCGTACAACCTGGAGATGGCTGCGATTGAGACGCTGGGGGCACTGCTACCGGCTCTCAACAATGCGTGCATGCGCCGCGTTGTAGACCACGTCGTAACACTCGAGCCATTCTGCGACGACATGCCCAGGAGCCACGACTACGCAAATCTAATTACTTCGATTCCGCCCCAGTCTTTCACAGAGGACGATCTCACCCGCATCGAGGCTCGAAGCGACACTCTTCCTGAGATTTCCGACGCGTTCGAGGCTGTTCTGTCCGCCCGCAATCCAGAGCGACGCTCAGAGCTTGAACAACGAATAGCGGGAGGTGATGTCTCGGCGCTCTCCGCGTACGGCGACGTCCGAGACCTTCGACATGAGATCGCCGTCCAACTTGTTGCCGCACTCCACGGCAGACTGGAAAAGAAGATTGAGGGGTTTAAGGAGGGTTCCTCGACAACAGGTTTCAGTAATCCTGCGGCAGACCTGGTGATGATTAATGCATGGCATCCCGCCGCATCTGACTGGAACATAGTCGTCGACTACCTACGCGCAAACACCATCTACACCAACGAACTTCGACAGCCGTTGGAGTACATCAGGCAGATGGCTGAGCGCATTCCGGGGCCAGTTGTCGACAAATTGGTCCCGGTGCTGCAGCAACACGCACGCAGAGAGCACAACCGAATCTCAAAGCTGATGGAGCAGGGTTCAATCGCTGGAGTTGCGGTCTCCACGTTGGCTACTCTGAAACCGGAACTTGTCGTTGCAGAATCAACCTGGGGACTTCTCGAGGGAGGCAGAGACTCGCGTATCGCAGCCGCCACAGTGATGGCGGCGACCGGTGGTGACGGGGTGCTCGATTCGCTGGCCGTCATGGCGCACGATCCCGACCCGTGGGTGAGGGCGATTGTCGCCAATCGACTCACCAAGTGGATCATCGAATCAAATACCGAAAAACATGCGGCGGCGCTGTGTCTCGTTCAAAGGATTCTCAACGGACCGGGCACGTTAACTGCTCGCTTGGTATCTGTATGGATCCGAGATTCGCCAGTGGACGAAACCGCGACAGCGTTGGCGGAGGCGATGCGCGACCACATTTCGGCTGGCGTCCGGCGCAATGTCGAAGACTACCTCGCTCAAATGGCTCACAGTCCCGACTCAGCGGATGTCCACATCCTCCGTGAGTGCACAGTCGCGGAGCTCCGCGCGATCGCCAAGTCCGGGGGGATTCGCGGGTTCTCCCGGATGAAAAAGGCCAACCTGATTTCGGCAATAGAAGCTACACACGATGTTTCGCGATGAAACTCGTTCTCCGTGAAGAAGTTGGTGTTGTCCGCCGGCATCGAGGAGGGGACAACCCAATGTTGGTGGGGTATCGGGTAGCGAGGGAACCACTCTCTCGAGGGGCAGCGAGACACAGCCGGGATGAAGGTGAACTTGCGGTCAGATCTCGTCAGTGATGACTAATTCCCGTAGCCACCCCTGGGATGGTTCGTAACTCAGGAGGGTAGACTCGGCGGCGATTATGAGTACGTCGATCTCGCTCGGAAGTCTCAACGAACGAATTGGGACATCGTGCGGAAAGTCGTGATTGATGGAGCGCGAAAGGTGTGAGGCGGCAGGTTGGGTCTAAGTGGGCGGTAGGACCAGGACCCCGCATGCGCGGCGTCCTTCTGCGCTTTGTAGTGATTCGACCATTTTGCTGGAGCTGTGATCGAGCCACGTCTGTACGGGATCGGCAATCGCTTCGTCGATGTCTCCGGACCGCACACCGGAGATGGCCTGGCCCAAGACCACACTCGGGCCATAGCCGGGGATTTTTGAGCCCACTACGCAGTAGCCGCGCCCGATCACGGCGCTGAGCTCAAAAAGAAGCGGTATGGGGGCCCGTCGCCGGTCGTGGATCCGCAGGGCCTCGAATTCGGCCAGGAGTGGTGCGAGTCGGTTGATTGGGTCCTTGACACGTGGAGTCTGATCGTGCGCTGTATTCCACTCCCAGAGCACTTCTGGCATCACGTGCCAGGTCTTCGACAGCATGTTGACAGGTTGCACAACGGGTTGCTTGGCCATCGCGTCTGTGTACCTGGCCATGGTGGAACTGAGGAACTCTTTGACCTCGACCACCGATCGAGAAGACTCGTAGTCTGGTGTCGATGTGGTCGCGCCCCGCGCGCAGACGCGTGTCAGCGTCGAGTCATTCAAGACCTTGATCGCGGCGGCCTTTCCGACGAGTTCGCTGCGGGTTTCACGTAGGCACTCCGGGCACCCTTCGCACGTCACTGTCACGCTGAACAGCGTAGTGGTCTGCGTGGACCCAATGACGGCCTCGGTACGTGATGGCGGTCGATCCGGCATCCCGACCTTGTCCTCACCCGGTGGAACATCGAAGTCTCACTTGATGGCGCTGTGAGCAGTTGGATAGTGGGCGGTGATTGATCGAAGACGTGAAGTGAGGTATGCCCATGGGATGGATCGCTTTTGGATCTCGTCGACCGACGGCATGCAGGCCGTGACGAGTGATGGCTGGGCCGCCGCACCGTCGTTGTGGGGCGCTGACTCGGTTGCGACTCGCGGGCTTGCGGATAGGCGGTGTCTGATCCTGCTCGGTGAGCCGGGCATCGGAAAGACGACGGCAGTCGGCGACGGGAGCGTTTTGGCGCCGTTGTGTTGCGGCGTCGATTCGATTTTCAAGATCGATCTCGTGGGTAAGTCGCGCGAGTCCTCCGTCCACAGGGCGTTCAAGGGTGTCGTTGATCGAGCCGGTGATGGTGACGTGTGCTTGACCGTTGATGGATTCGATGAGGCGCAGCGGCAGATTCCCGGGCTGTTCTCGGTGATCCTCGACTACGTCGATGATATTGGGCCGGAGCGCCTGTGGCTTCGGGTCGTCAGTAGAGCAAGTGATTGGGAAGTCCGTTACACGAAGGATTTCGATGAGCGATTCTCGTCGTGTGAGTCGATGTTCTTGTTGCCCCTGACCCGTGCGAACGTGAGTAATTTCGCCGAAGGCAGGGGCGTTGATCCGGAGCGCTTCTTGCGCGATGTCGAGCGCAAGGGGGTCGAGGCAATCGCCGCCCGCCCACTGACTTTGGACTTGCTCTTGCGTGTATACGAACGCGATGGTGCCCTACCGAATCGGTCAGCCGACCTCTACGAGAGAGGAATGTCCGCCCTGTGCGAAGAGCTTTCGGATGACCGGGGTCCTCGACAGCCTCGACTCGTGCCGGGGCGAGCAATGGAAATCGCTGCACGAACGGCTGCGGTCATGGCCTTCGGCGGGAAATCATCGATCTGGTTGGGACCCGAAGCGCAGGCTTCGCCCGAGGACGCCACAGTGTCGCAGTGTGTCGTCGATGGGTCCGAGTGGCCGACGTCCGTTACCCCTGCCGAGGTGGAAGAAGTCTGGCGCGGAGGGCTTTTCGGTGGAACCGACCGTCGGGTATGGGCGCACGCCACTTTTGGTGACTATCTTGCTGCACGATGGATCGCGACTCACGCGCTCTCTGAATCGCAAGTGCGCGCTCTCCTTGTCGCGGAACCGCCGCACTACCTCTACGCGCGGACCAGAGCGGTCGCCGCATGGCTCGTCGCTCTGTCCCCGCAGGACTACGGTTGGCTTGTGGACGTGGATCCCCCGGCGTTCACACTCGGGACAGACGTACCCACCGATGACCTCCGCGAGCGAGTTGTCCGTGCCCTTCTCCAAGGAGATATCGACCTCGACTATCGAGCACGGATGGATTACCGGACACTGAGTTATGCAGGGCTGGGTTACTTGCTGATCGATATAGTTCCGACCGCTGACGCAGCCACGCTCGATGTGGCCGCGGCTATCGCGATCCAATGCGAAACACGTGATATGGCTGAAGTATTCGGTCATATCGCACTCGATCCCGATAGGCCTGTCAGGGATCGGCTGGTGGCGGCGACAGCGTGCGAGGTGTTGTCGAGTGAGCACCCGACCAGCCAATTGGTGCCGCTGGCTACAGATTCCGAGGACACGCGAGGCGACCTCGACCTGCTGGGTCGTCTCGAACTCCAAGGAATCGGATTGCGGGCATCGGTCCCGCACGCAATGAGCATCGAGGACGTTCTCGCGGTGCTCACGCCGCACGAGGTGGCAAATGTTCACGGTCAGCACTGGCGCTTCGTCCGAGACTTCGCTGACGACCTTGATGACCGGGACGCCCCAGCCTTGGCGGCGTGGATCGTTGCGCACCCAGGCGTGATCCCTGACGAGCACTTTGAGGATCTCGTGCGGAAGGCGACCCAGATCCTGATCCGTGAGATTGACACATCCGTTGAGATCGCTGATGCCGCTGCGCAAATCGCGATCACTCGTGCATCGGATTACAGGCCCTTGTACGTCGACAGAGCATTGGGGGACACACCAACCCTGACAGAGTCCGACCGGCGTCGGCTTGCGCTGGCCGTCTTTGAACGTGCCACACCGGAACACACTGCCGCGATGGCGTACCGCTTCGTCAACGACAACGAAGGGCTCTTACCGCCGTCAAGCCTTGAGTGGTTGATCGAGCACTACGCTCGAGCGCGAGACGCTACACAAACGGAGAACATGAAGATCGTGCTGCAGCATCTCGTCTCGCCCGATTTCCCGGGCCATGCAGAGATGATTCTCACTCTGCCGGACAACCATCCGGCGGCCGACGCACTCGCGTTTTGTCGAGGTAGTTGTCGGCTCGATTCACCCGAAGCGGATCTGTATCGTCGCTATCGACTGAGGACGCAGGAAAACGAAGCGACGCTCGAACGCCGGAAACTTCAGATCAACATTGCCGACACGATCTCGCGTTTCGCGATCGCGGCTGTCGAGGGCGAATATGGCTGTGCTGCTGAAGCATTTCAGTTGTTGATGGTGGGCGAAGATCGACTCAGCGTCGACCACGATACCGCGGACGTGACGAAACGACCGGGGTGGGCCGATACTGATCCGGAAACACACCAGCGTCTGCTGGACGCGGCTGTGGCCTGGCTTGACGCCCATCACGACGGTGAAGACGCGGTGATGGGGGAGTACGTAGGATACTGGCCCGCGCTCGTCGGCTATCGAATGTTCATAGCTCTCGTGCATCAGCGACCAGAATCGTTGAAGGACTTTCCGGAGACGATATGGGGGCAGTGGGCGAAGGCGATTCTGACGTTTCCTGTGTCCGGCCGGGCGGACGACGCAGCGGACAAGTCGGCGCTGTTCGATGTGGTCCTGCCGCACGTGCGCACCCGATTTGAAGAACGGATGCTGCAGGTGATCGACGCCGCGGTCGAGACCAAGGAGCACATCGATGTCACTATCGAACTGAAGCTGCTCGACACTCCCGCGTTCGCTCAGACCCTCCTCGATCACTACGGAGTTCGGACGCCTCAGAGCCACGCTGAGTGGGAAGTGCTTCACTTCCTGACAGACAAACACATGCAGCTGGTTCGCCCGCTGCTGAGCGAGCAACTAGGCGACACCGACGACAGTGCGCGAGAAGCGTCGATTCGAGCCGGCATCGCCTTGTTTCTGGACCACCCGGAACACGTTTGGAAGGACATCTGGGCGCGAGCAGACGAAGACACTTCCTGGGCGCAAGACCTGTTCGGGCGGCTCGCCGAGACCTGCCGCTATCGGGCGCCAGCACTTACGGCCGAGCATCTAGCAGACCTCTATCTGTGGCTGCGCACCCACATCGCCGAACCCGATCCGACGGGACCCGGGATTGTCCACTTTCTCGATCGCCGCGACTTCGCCGAAGCATGGCGGAACACCATGGCGCAGTACCTCATGGAGTCCGCCACCGCGGCCGATATCGACGCACTGAACCGCATACACCAGGCCGATTCCGGATCTTCGGGCCTCGCCGCGGCGCTCACCGTGGCACGACGAAATCTCGCATCCAACCAGTGGATCCCACTCACGGTGGACGACCTCGACGCACTCGCCATTGACACGCGTCGGACACCAATACGCACCACCCAAGACCTGCGGACTGCCACCGTGGCGGCGCTGGACGAAATTCAAGCCGTGCTGCAAGGCGATACACCCGAAGCGCCACTCCTATGGGACACGCACTCGAAGCGCCCGAAATCAGAGGACGAGATCTCCGACTATCTGCGCAACAGGCTCCAAACAATCCTCGAAGGCGCGGTGGTGAACCGCGAGGTGCAAGTACGCAATCAGAAAGGGCAGGGGATGGGCGAGCGTACCGATCTCCGTCTCGAGGCCAAAGGACCAGACACGACTTTCCGGCCTGTGGTGCTGCCCGTAGAGGTCAAAGGCTGCTGGCATGATGACCTCGAAACTGCCTGGGAAGAACAACTTCTCAACCGATACATGAAAGACATCCACACGTCAGACGGCGTGTATCTAGTCGTATGGTTCGACAACGAGATCTGGGACAGCTCCGACAGGAGAAGAGCTAAGGCTGCGAAGTACTCCAGTATCGGCGTTCTTGAGCAGCGCCTCCAGCAACTCATCGCGGAACGGTCCTTGGCTGCGGTTAACGTGGACGTCGTCGTGCTCGATGCTTCCCGCGGTCGGCCAAAGCCTGATAATCGCGCTGCTGTAGCCGGACCATCAGCTTGAGTTCCAGCGGCATGCTCATGGCGTCGTCGGCAGGTCTCATTGTCGTGCGGTGTAGCGAAGAGCGATTTTGCGACATCTATAGCCGGATTTTCAGCGACAACTAGCTCCGGATTCGCGCTGTTTCCCCAGGAAGCTGCGACAGATTCGAACGGATCTAACATGCAGCAGCAGTTCGCAGCAGCAGCAACGACGACGTGATGAGAAGCAGGAAGTGGGGAACTGGGTTCTTGCCATCGTCTTGCCCCCGATGGGCATGAGGGACTCCTCGAGGGGATCGAGGACCTGCGCGATCGCCTTGCGGTCCACGACGTGCGCGACGAGCCGACGATGTCGTTCCACAAGCCCCTCGCCGAGATGGGCCTCCACGACTAGCCGAGGTATGACGGCAGATGTGCCGGGAACCAGCGGCTGATGTTTGGCGGGGTCGAGGATGCCTTCCCGAACGCGAGATCGGTTGTGGTACGTCATGATTGAAGAACGACATGACGAGAGTCCCCTAGGGGCGGTGGGGGCCGCACGGGGCACCGGAATGAGCGTCGGCGCCCCGTGCCCGAGATCGGACTACGCGGTTGCCGCGATGTCGGTGACGAGACGCTCGGCCAGCGGACGTGTGGATGTCGGGTTCTTCCGGTGTACAGATTCCCGTCGATGACGACATGTACGCCCCAGGCGTCATCGGCCTGTTCGTACTTGCCGCCGGCATCTCCGAGCCGGTTCTCGAGGAGCCATGGGGCGGTGTCTTCGAATCCCGGCTGGGTTTCCTCGACGTCGGATACCGGTCACGCGACGACCGGTGAACGCCCACTCGCCGGTCTCGTCAACCGCTGGGAGCAGCGCTGCAGGACCGTGACACACGACTGCGACGGTCTTGCCTGCGTCGTCGAAGGAAAGGAGAAGATCGCCAAATGCCTTGTCCATGGACAGGTGTTCCATCGGACCTTGACCGCCGGGGATGAAGATCAGGTCGTAGTCATCGATGGAGACGGTGTGCAGATCGAGGGGAGCGGCAAAAGCGATGTCGTAGACCGCTTTTCGGAACACCTCGTGGGGGACCACGAGTTCTTCCGGCCAGAATCCGGTGGTGTGATGGGCGCCGTCGGCGAGGGTTCAGTGATCCGAACCCGAGACTGCGATGAGTACGCGAATCATCGCTGGTTCCTCCCAGGTGCTTCCTTGATTGTCACGTACCTGACGGTAAGCATGGCGACGGCGGATGCCCAGATTTCGCAACAGCGTTCGGAAGAATCCGATACATCCCCGCTGATTTTCGACACCGTTCGCGATGATTCGGGTGGAGGATCAGGCGGGCGCTGAGGTCGACGGCCTCGCCCGGTTGAGCGTCGAAAGCCCGAAGAAGGGTCTGTACACCGCCAACCCAGTGTTGTATTGTCGACAAGAGAACAACGCACCTCTGACTTAGGAGTACTCATGGGCGACCTGCTCGCTGGCAAGACCGTCATCATCACCGGAGCGGGCGGTGGCATCGGCCTCGACACCGCGCTGCACCTGCACGACGAAGGGGCGCAGGTCGTTGCGACCGTGCACTCCGAGTCGGGACTGGGGAAACTGGAGATCGGCAGTGACCGGCTGATCGGCAAGGTCGTCGACGTCACCGATGAGGAGCAGGTCAAGGGCCTCATCGACTTCACGGTGGAGAAGTTCGGCAGGCTCGACGGCATCGTCAACAATGCGGGTGTACTCAAGCCGGGCACCATTCTCGATGCGTCGGTCGAGGACTACCAGAAGACCTTCGACGTGAACGTCAAGGGTGTGTTCCTGGGAACCAAGTATGCAATCCCGGAGATGCTCAAGGTCGGCGGCGGCTCGATCGTGAACTTCGGGTCGATCAACTCGATCGGCGCGGAGAAGATGCTGACCACCTACACCGCGAGCAAGGGTGCGGTGCTGACGCTGTCGAAGGCTGTCGCACTCGACTTCGGCGCGCAGGGCATTCGCGTGAACACGCTGTGCCCGGGATTTGTCGACACCCCGCTGAACGTGCCGCACTACACCGCCCTGGGTGGCCGCGAGGAGCTCGAGGCGGGGCTGCCTGACTTCCAGCCGATCGGCCGCGCCATCCTGCCGATCGAGATCGCGCACTCGGTGTCGTTCCTGCTGTCCGACCGGTCCACGGCCATCACCGGAACCGCGTTCGTCGTCGACGGCGGAGTGCTCGCCGGCGCGTGACATGAGCTTCGGGGGCGGCCGATGTCGTCGTGCGGCCGCCCCCGAACCCCCACCCCGGGACGAGCACCACGATCGCCGCGAGGTTACCGATCTTGCGTGTCGACGCCGACAGGCCGGGTCACACTAGGGTCGACGAAATCGTTCCGAGCCCGACAATAAACTCATACAGCCCACAGAGAAATGAGTAATCCCATGGCCGTAGATCATTCACGGGCCACCGCACCGGTCGAGGTCACCGACGACCCGGTCGATGTCGTGGTGGTCGGTGCCGGACCGTCCGGGTCGGTCGTCACGCACACGGCGGCGACCGCCGGACTGAGTGTCGTCTGTCTGGAGCAGGGGGATTGGGTCAACCCGAGTGACTTCCCGGCCAATCAGCCGGAGTGGGAGTTGCTGATTCAGCACGACTGGGCACATGACCCGAATGTACGGGCGTTGCCGTCGGATTATCCGGTCGATGTCACCGACTCGGACATGTGGCCGGTGATGTTCAACGCGGTGGGCGGCGGCTCGCTCTTCTACGGCGCCGAGTGGCCGCGACTGCTGCCCTCGGACTTCCGGGTCAAGACCCTCGACGGTGTCGCCGACGACTGGCCGATCTCCTACAACGACCTCAAGCCGTACCACGATGAGGTCGACGCGTTCATCGGTGTGTCGGGGCTCGACGGTGACACTGCCTACCCGGACGGACTGGAATATCCGCTGCCACCACAGCCGCTGGGCAAACCCGGGCTGAAAGCCGTCGAAGGAGCGAACAAGCTCGGCTGGCACTGGTGGCCCGGCACCAACGCGATCCCAAGTCAGAAGAACAAAACGCTGGAACAGTGTGGCCGGTGGGGAGTGTGCGAGTGGGGATGCCCGCAAGGTGCCAAGGCGTCGTTCGATCTCATTTATATGCCGCAGGCCCAACAGGTTGGCGCTCGCGTCGAAACCGGTGCTCGGGTGCGCAAAGTTGTCACCGACGACGCCGGAAACGCGACCGGTGTGGAATGGATCGACCGCAACGGTACCGTCCATTATCAGCCGGCAAGATCGGTTGTGTTGTGCGCCAATGGTATCGGCACGCCACGTCTGTTGTTGATGTCGGCCGACGACGCCCATCCCGACGGTCTGGCAAATAGCTCTGGCCTGGTCGGACGCAACCTCATGCTCCATCCCAACTGCACCGCGCTGGGCTATTACGAGGATGAGCTCGAAAGCTGGCGCGGGCCCGCGGGACAGCTGATCCATTCCATGGAGTTCTACGAGACCGACCCTTCACGTGACTTCGTGCGGGGAGCGAAGCTGCACGCACTTCCGACGCCGGGTCCATTGAACGTGATCGAGGCACACCGTACTGATCTCGACTTCGACGAGCTGTGGGGAGAGCCGATCCACGATGTCGCCCGCTCGGCATCGCGCGGTGTGTTGTGGGCGGCCAATACCGAGGATCTTCCCGAGGAGCACAATCGGGTGACGCTGTCTGCCGATCAAGTCGACTCCGACGGGCTGCCGGCACCCAAGGTCGAGTACACCGTCAGCGAAAACACGTGGAAAATCTTGCGTTTCACGGTCGACCGGATGGTCGAGGCACATCAGGCGGCCGGTGCCGCTCGCATCATCACCCAGGAGCTGTGGGTGGATCAGCCCGGCCACCTGCTGGGTACCGCCCGCATGGGTGACGACCCTGCCGCGTCGGTCGTCGACTCCTACGGTCGGGCCCACGATGTTGCCAACCTCTACCTTGCCGACGGCAGTATCTTCGTCACCTCGGGATCGGCCAACCCCACCTGCACGATCACCGCTCTCGCTCTTCGCGTCGGCAAACAACTTGTCGACGATCTCCAGGGGAAGGACCCGTCATGACCGCGACGTCGCTCAATCTTGCCGGTTCGCTCGACCGGCGACTGTCGGTGCCACCGCGCCACCCGGCTCCGCCGCGCGCCCTCAACGCCGACGAACTCGCGACCTTGTTGCGGATCGCCGACACACTGATCCCCGC
>NZ_BAHC01000202.1 GCF_000298195.1 Gordonia rhizosphera NBRC 16068
GAACGGCTTCGGGACCCTCGATGGTGGGTGGGGCGAGCAGGCCGTCGTCGACCCGTACGGTGCGCCGCTGGGTCAGGCGCGGCAGGGCCTCGAGAGAGAACTCGGGGAGGTCGGCCGTCGGGATGACGAGTTTGCCGCCGGCGCGAATTGCCTCGATCTCGCCGCGGCGAATGACGTGGTCGAGCGGCGCCAGGGTCAGCACATTGTCGGCGAGATGCCAGAGCCCGTGCGGTTCCGGAATACCGATGTAGCCGACCGACGACGGGTCGACCGCGGCGTCGTCGACGATGATTTCGCTCGCGAGGAGCGCACCGTCGGGATGTGCGGTGATCGAATATCGCAGCGAGGCCCGGCCGACTCGGGGCGACGCCGGCGTGCCCATGATCGGTGCGCGTACCAAGGTGACGCCCTCGGCGATGGCAGCGGAGAGCAGTTCCCAGAATTTTCGCGGCGGGGACACCAACGTGACGGTGTCACTGCTGTACATGTTGCCTGCCACCACCCGCTGGATCGCCCGCAGCGCCGCATGATGGGCCGGATCGGCCGCCGGGTGGTACGGGGCACCGATATCGCGCCAGGATGCTCCGGTCTTGATCCAGTTGTCCCGCGCGCCGGTGATCATCGGCCGCAGGGTCAGAGCGCGGCTCCCGGAATAGTGCGTAGGCGCCGACAGCCCGATCGCCAGCGCCAAGGGCTTGACGGCGGCGGGCGACACCGTCGTCGCCGGATCGTCGGCGATCGCGGCGATCGTCGACCGCCACGACGGCGGCGACCCCGGTTGGGTGCTGCCGTGCGGTGGGGTGGTCGTGACTGTTGCGAGTCCCGGGATAGCGGGCGACGTCGTCACCGCGGCTGCCGACGACTTCTGTGCCGCCACGATCAACAATGCCGCAACGTGTTTGCAGTCGGTCCGCATCGGGCAGGTGCACACGGTGTGGGAGATGTCGGACACTGCGGGCCCGCCCCGGAACCGGACATGTTGCCGGTATTGCTGCCCGCGACTGCCCCGGCACGTGCCGATCAGGGTGGAGGCGTCCGCGGACCACGCATGGTCGACGATCTTGCGCTGCCGGGCGTAGGTGTGTCCCCGTCCCAGCGTGTTGACGCCGAATGTCTTACTCAGCTCGACATCACTGACACGGAAGGAAACGCTGGTCACGGTTGTAGAGATTACGGGCACAGTCCGACAGCGGTCGGGACCGTCTGCAGTGTGTTTCGCCTGCTACCTGGTGGAATCGGTGATCGCAGTGAATCGCGGCTAGCGATCATGACCGATAGCCGCGTTCCGTTTCGTCGAGGACCTGCTCGATATCGCCGGAGGGAAACTCGTAGGTCAGCGCTTTCCGAAGTGCCGCCAACTTGCGAGCCTGGGTCTGTCGAGGCTGCTGGGCACGAGCCTCTCGCAGTGCTGCTCGCACCCACTGCGGAACGCTCTCGCCCCGCCGCTCGGCGAACTCTTCGATCTCGGCGTACTCGTCGTCGCCCATCACAACCTGCAGCCGCTTGGTCATATGGTGATTATGTCGGCTTCATGGCGAATCACAGCGTTTGAGCAGCTGCGGCGGATCCTGGCCACTCATGCATGCGCGATGGGGGCACTGGAGGGTGTGGCGAATCTTTGGCGCGCCGCCTCCCCCGACGTACCCAGCACATCACCGATCGCCGCCCACGACTTGTCCTGCTTCCGCGCCTGCCGCACCCAGAGTTCGATGTTCTTCTGCGCATTGGCCGCCTCCACCACGGCACGGCCAAGCCCCTCGAGAGCATCAACCTCAATTGACTCGCCCGGCTCAGGACCGCGCTCGAACCGAGCGGCGAGGTCGTCGGCGTGCGCGAGGATCTCCGCGGTTGTTCGTGGCATCAGAATCACCTCAAGTATTTGCGTCGTGCTGGGGACATCGCATGGATGATGACCGGCAGGCCGTCATCGCTGACGACGTAGCCAGCCTCGATAAGTGTGGCATCGGCGGCAGGTCCGACGATCATGGTGAAACCATCGTCGGCACGGTGAATGAGCATTGGGTTCGTGTACGCGTGCAGCATCTCCGCGACAGGAACCCCGTGCCGGTAGGCGCTGACGGCGATGAATGGCTCACGCCGCATCTCCACGCTACCTCGCGCCGATCGCTGGCCGCAAGTTAACTTGTTGCCGCAGCGAAGTTGTTGCCGCCCGACGACGCCCGGTATGCCGTAGTTGATCGCGCATGATGTCCCCTCAACGCATGTGCTGCGTACTTTGACGCAGCGCGGACGGTTGGGGTTCCGAGCCGAGCGGGCGGACTCGCGCGACAGCCTCCCGCCGGACGCAGTGGTCGCCGGAGTGCTTGTGCGGTAGAGATCTCCGAGAGTCACTCGGGGCGATGACAGCGAATCAACACTCCGGGTGGTCCGCGGCAACTGAGCCCGAGTCGCCTCACATTGCTGCTCTGACCTCCGCTGCCGTGGGATCGTCCAGCAATTGGGCGGCACGCTGGTGGCTGATGCCTATGGCCGCTCCGATGTCACGGACCGTCAGTCCCAGATCGCGCAGCCCCCGCGCCGCCCCGCGAAGTGCCAGAGCGGCTTCATGATTCGCTCTCCGCGACTCCGCCCGCAGCTCTCCCGCGCGACGGAGCTCGGCAGTCACGGTCTCAGGTAGATCGATGTCAAACTGCGCTACGTCGACGTCGTCGATCGGTATCTCGAGGACGGTCGCCGCGAGGTCACGGGCCATCTGTCGCGCCTCGGTCAGATTGCGGCCTTGTGTGTATTTCCCGATTTCGGGGACGTACACCAACCAGTATCTGCCGTCTCGGCTCGCTCGTGCGCTGATCGTCGCCATCATCTCCACCAGAACTTCCACTGGGTCTCGCGCACTGTCGACATCAGCGACCGTGGCTGCCATCGCGATCTTTTTGAGGGGCCTCCTTGCGCCTGGTCACCAAGCTAGTCCAGTCCGGGGTAGACATTCAAGGCAAGTGCGACCTAGACAGATAGCCCTTGCACGTTCCGGCGACTCCCCGAACACGGCCACGCCCACGCGCGCAGCACACTGTTCTCCGATCCGCACGTCCTGGCCTCGACAACCCGCTACGTTTCGGCTGTCGGCCCGATCGTCCGCTGGAGGAGCACCCATGCCCGCACCCTCGCCGCACTACGTGTCACTGTCGTCGTCGCAGCCCTTGTTCGAGAGCGATCTGGGGTCGGTGCAGGCCGTCGACGCCGACAGCCTGCCCATCCTGAACCGGCTCTCCGCCAAGCGGGTTGTGCTGGCGCCCCGGACGATCCGCGAGCCGCAGTGGAACGTCAACGCCAACCAGCTCGCCTATGTGGTGTCCGGGCAGGTGCTGGTGGCGATGTTGGGCAATGTCGACGAGTTCTCGTCGTTCGTGGTCGGGCCCGGGCAGATGTACCACGTGCCGTCCGGGGCGATCTACCACATCGAGAACGTCGGCGACGAGCCGGCCGAGATCATCATCGCGCTGCGACACGAACGGCCACAGCATTTCTCGCTGCGCGACAGCATGTCGGCGATGACGAACCCGGTGCTGGGCAACACCTACGATCTGCCCGCGTCGGCGTTCGACGACTTCGCGCGCACACCGTCGGCACAGATCCTGGCCCGCTCCGGCAGCGTGTCGATCAGCCCCACCGATCGTCTGCCGAACGCCCATCTCTTCGACGCCGAGGGGCAGATCGCGCCGCTGTCGTATACCTACGGCTCCGCCCACCTCGCGCGCAAACAGTTCTGGGCGGCGCTCGACGACATCTCCATGTACTCGCTGCGGGTACAGGGTGACGGCATGCGCGAACCGCATTGGCATCCGGTGACCGCCGAGATGGGCTATGTGGTGCGCGGACATGCCCGAATGCGCATCCTCGACCCCGACCTCACCCGCGACGAGTACGAACTCGGTCCCGGCGACCTGTACTTCGTGCCCCGTGCCTACCCGCACCACATCGAGGTCCTCGACGACGACGGCTTCCACTTCGTGATCTTCTTCGACCAGCCGACGCCCGGCGACATCGGCTACCGAGCCACGGCCAGCGCCTTCTCGCGTGAGGTGCTGGCCGCGACGTTCGACATCCCGGAACGCTCCCTGCCGGAGTTCCCGTTCACGCCCGTCGACCCGCTGATCGTGCCGCGCCGGAATCGGTGAGCTCACGGGCTGCGCCGACGGCTCAGCACTTCCCCTGCGTCACCTCATAGGGCAGGGAGCCGTGCATCACGACTTGCGAAGCGTCCCACACGAACACGACGTCGGCCCGGCCGGTCGGATTCGCGGTGGGGTCACCGGCGTTGAGGTAACGGTAGGTGACGTTCACGCTCGTCGGCGACGATCCCGTCACGGTCTGGAAGGCGGCATTGCAGGCGATGGCGCGGCCGACGAACCTTCCGAGGTGGAACATCAACAGTTGTGACGGTGAGGACCCGGTGCCTCCGGCTGTTTCGAGCGCGGCATAGCTGAGGTCGAAGCAGGTGTTGTAGTTGGTCTCGCCGTGGAAGACCCAACCGGCGTCGGGTCCTGAATCCGGGAGTGGCGTCGGGATCTGCGCCGCGGCGGCCGTGATGGCCGCACTGCCGTCGGTGGAGCACGTCGGGGCTGGAGACTCTTCGGTGGTGACGGTCGGGGTGGAAGAGGCTGCGGGCGTGTCGATGCTGGGACCCGTGACCGTGATCGTGCTGGTCACCGTCTCCGGCACGGAGATCGGCTGGCCGTCGGTCTGGCAGGCGGTCAGCCCGACGGTTGTCGCCAGACCTACCACAAGGCGGGCGATCGATCGAATGGCTCGCGTGTGCTGTCCATCCGCAGTCGACGGTGTCGGAGTCATTCTCCCCTGCCGGTCATTTGGCGCGAGATCACGGTCGGCCACCCAGGCGTGCTGCGCGATGCAGCAAACACAGCAGCCTGTGCCTCTTCGCGCTTCACCGTGCCGGCAGGGACAGGAAGTCGCGGAGCCATCCGTCGACCTCACCCATGGTCTCCGAATCGACCACACCGATGACGTCATGAAGTCGTTCGCGAGTGACAGTGCGAGGTTGCTCAGTCATCGCGAATATCGGACGCGCAGAAGTGAAAGCGGGCCCGCGTAAAAGGACATGGTTTGGCCACCCTCGATCGGTTGTCGTCGCCGGCAGGATGATCGCGAGCGTATCGGCTTGCTCCAGATACAAGTCGCTCGCAATCAGCAGAGCGGGACGTCTCCCGGCTTGCTCACGCCCACGAACGGGATCCAATTCGGTCCAGAGAACCATGCCCCGGCGCAGCTCAGACGACATCGTCGCCCGAGCTCGAGGCGGTATCCCAGTCCCTGTATTCGTCCCAGTAGTCGTCGTCAGCGCTCCGGAATGCCTGGCCAAACGCTTCCATCCGTTGTCGACGCTCGTATCCATCGACGAGCTTCTCGATGAAGCCCGCTGCGGTGACGCCGTTCGCTTCGGCATCGCGGTTGATACGGTCTCGGAGTTCGACGGACACCTTGATTGTCGTCGTGGCCATTCGACGAGTCTACCGAGAGGTATACCCACAGGTCTTCCCCGCGCCGCGCTGCCGACGACTGTCGTCGGTCGCTTGCCTCTAGACTCGCCCTATGACGACGGGCGCCGGCCAAGACCCACCGGACGGGACAGTCGACAGCAAGGCCGCTGTCATCGCCGATGTCTGTGGTGAGCTGAGCTCGGACGAGTTCGATCGCGCCCGTGACATTCTGCGCTCCAACTATGCGTTCGTGGCCGAACCGGCAATCTCCCGTCATTACACCACCCGCGAATCGCTGCGGTTGTTCTACCGCGACGGCTTCATCGACCGCTACTCCGGTGTCCGTCTCATCAATCCCGGCGTGCTGCGGGCGCTATCGGTGATCTTCCCGTCCGACTTTCCGTCCCATCCCAACTGGAAGATGGCCGAAACACACATCGCATTCTGGGAACTCTTCCCCAGCATCGACCACATCGTTCCGGTGTCCCGCGGCGGCGCCGACGACGACTCCAACTGGGTGTCCACGTCGATGCTGCGCAACTCGGCCAAGGCGCACTGGACACTCGCCGAACTGGGCTGGACGTTGTTGCCTCCCGGCGACCACCACGACTGGGACGGACTGAGCGGTTGGTTCGTCGACTACGTCCCGATGCATCCGCATCTGCTGACCAACAACTATGTCGCGCGCTGGCATCGGGCGACGTTGGAGGTGCGCGCGGAGTTCAGCGGCGAGTCGGCAACCTGATTGTCGAATAATGCTTTTCACGCACCAGCCGATCCCGACCAGATCTTCCACGGTAGGTAGACCACTGCAGCTGTTCACGACCGGGCACGTCCAGAATCGTGCGGAGCGCCACCGAGGAGTCGAGGTCCACCAACGCGGCAGCCACGGGTCAGTGGTCCCCTCGCATCTCGTCGAGCATCGCGTCGGCCTCGGCTTGGGTATACGTCGGCCCACCCGGGCGTGTGGGCCACGGTGCGGGCTCCGCCGCCGGCGGGGTATATCGTCCCTCACGCTCGAACCGCGCGAGACCCGTGTCGGAGTCCCTGACCCTGCTGATTCGCCAGCGCGGCGTCGCTCGCTCGGTGACTACGACGTCCTCAGTGTCGGTGACCTGGTCGAGCACTGCCGCGGTTTGCTGATGGAGTTCACGCTTGGTGACCGTTCGCATGCCGCCGATTGTCCTACTTTTGTCAGACATGTTGGCTTGGCCGGCGTCGACGTGCGACTGGCCACGGGCGCTGAAAAACGTGAAGCTGCGTCCCACCGCCATCGACATTGCGCGGCGGCGATCAACCGGTGAGTTCTGATCAGTCCGCCTCGACGTCTCCCGGCTTCCAGGTGCCGTCGAACCATGCCTCCAGCGGCCCGTAGAGCCGCAGCAGGGTGAACCAGCCTTTGCCGGGAACGGTCTGGAGCCAGTTCGTCGCGAGTTGGGCCGGTTCGTCGGGGCCGAAGACGATGTCGACCGAGCCGTCGTCGTTGTAGACCAACGCATCCCGGCTGCTGCGGCCCGGCAACGGCTGACCGGTCTGCAATTCGGATCTGGTCTGCGGGTCGTAGACCGTCACCGACCAGAAGTCGGCTGCCGGGGCGTCCGCCGGCAGCCGCATCCGGTAATTCTTGGCGCCGTCGAGCGGTTCGCCGTCCGCCGCGAGGGTCGCGTATGCGTACTGCGACCCCTTCCCCACCATCTTCAGTGCCATCGCCGGGGTGTTGACGGTGGCGAGGTAGAAGAATGTGGTGCGCCCGTCCAGGAATCGGCCGCCCGCTCCTTGGTCGCGGAGGAAAGCATGGCGATGCCGGTGGCGCGGTCATTCGTCGTGAAACACGTCGACCTTAGCGTCGATCATCTCCCACACCGTGAAGTTCGGCCCGTGCCGCTCGAGGTCGGGGTGCAGCTCAGAGATCGCAAGGCGGAGACCAGCTGACGGACTGGCGAACTGGTACGGCGACAGTCTGATCACCTCACTTGGCGGATACCTCAGCCACAGCCTGTAGGTCGCTCTGGGTCGGGTATCGCGGCAAGCAGATAGTTCACTGCTTCGGTCATCGCATACCGACCGGCGAGAATGTCGAGGATCTCGTGGAGGGATTGTGCGGGCCGGCGGCGGCGCGTCTGCATTCTCTGCAGGGCGGTCACGGCTCGATCCGGTGAGACCGCAACGGTATTGGCGGCGAACTCGGCTGGTCGCAGGATCTGGATGGTGGGCGGAATTCGGTCGGTGGGAAAGTCGCAGGCGGCTGCGGCGACCACGTGCTCGTCGTCGGGATCGGGAAGCCCGAACGATCCCTCAAGAGATTCCCATCCCTGAACGGACGCGTCATCGAACGCCGATGTCATCACCGCCCGGAGCCGCGGGCCTTGTCGGCAGCCGACTGCTCGCCGAGACCAGATCGCACCAGCTTGGCGGCTTCGTGGTATTCGAGTTCGTCGAGGATGACTTCGGACCACAGCGGCCGGTAGAGATTCTCCACGGCCAAGGACAGCAGGAAATCGCGCTGGGTGCTGGGCCACAGCACACAGGTGTCGAGGACGGCAGCAAACACCGTCCGATTGTGCCAGGGACAGGTCAGCGCGAACTGGCGGCACGGCGTCGTGCCGCCACCGCGGCGCGGGCGGTTTTCAATTCGGCACGGATCACCTCCGGCGAGTCATCGGGATCGACGTCGACGCTGGTCGCCTCCAGGGCCGCGTACTGCCGTTGGCGGCGGGCATCGCGGTAAGCCAGCACATCGTCGAGCAGCAGCTTGTGCCGGTTACCGACACGATCGGCCGGCAACTCGCCGGTGGTGATCAGCCGCACCACGGTCGGCCGGCTGACCCCGAGCAGATCGGCGGCCTGCTGGGTGGTCAGCGTCATGCTCTGCGGCGCGATCGTGACCGCCTTACCGGCCCGCAACGCAGCGACCACCTGCACCAAGACGCGATGTACCGTCTCGGGAACCTCGATGCGCTCGTGCTCGTTGACCCCGACCAGTGCATAAGTGGGCGTGGCGGTGGATTCCGACCGGCGTTCATGGGCGTGCAGAAAACTCAGGACCGGTGCCAACTGCTCCGGATCGTCCTCGGGCACCACGGTCTGTGATTGCAGATCGACAGCCTCGACAGCACCCATGCCACACTCCTCTCATATGAACATTCCGCATGTACTTTCGGAACGTTCGAATAAAGTGTGCCACGGTGGAGCGTAGTCTGGCTAGCCCAGGACCTGATCCAGAGGCCGTTGCCCTCACCATTCCGGTGGTGTGGTCGCTGCAGCCGCGTTGGCGGCACGCCGTCGATTGCGGCCGATTCGTCGGGGCGACGTGGACACCCACAGTTCATCCACCCGCGCCAACGGCACCCGCTCCCGCCTCTGACGGGCTCGCACGCGTGCCGGCTGACTCGGCGGCACGACGCGCCAGGTCGGTCGTCAACCAGCCGATCGCGCCGTCGTGGTGGATGTCGGCGCCCTGTGGTTGATTGGTCCCATGGCGGACAGGTGGTCGGCCGACCAGATCCGGGCGCTGGCGCCCGACGCGGCGTCGGTGCGCGCGGGCGACAAGCTCGCCACCCCCACACCGTGGCGCGAGACCGGCGCCACGGCGGCCATGCTCTGGGGATACTGCGCAGGTAGCGGCACCAAGCCGTACCAGACGATCGTCGACCTGGGCGGCCCCGCCTTCAAGTGCTCCTGCCCGTCCCGGAAGTTCCCGTGCAAGCACGCGTTGGGGCTGTTGCTGCTGTGGAGTCAGGGCGAGGTGCCCGACGCCGACACCCCGGCAGAGTATGCAACTGCGTGGCTCGCCAGCCGGACCGCGCGCGCCGAGCAGAAATCGGACGCACCCGCCCCGGCCAAGGATCCCGAGCGTGCCGCGAAGACGGCTGCGGCCCGCGTCGGCCGGGTACGTGGCGGTATCGACGAACTCCAACTGTGGCTCACCGATCAGGTCGGTCTCGGGTTGGCCGGTTCCGAGGTGGACACCTACCGGAAGTTCGACGCGGTCGCCGCGCGACTCGTCGACGCTCAAGCCTCGGGCCTGGCCACCCGCATCCGCCGGTTGCCGGCGCTGATCTCCGGGTACTCCGGCGACGCCGTCGACTGGCCCGAGCATCTGCTCGAGGAGTACGGCCGGATCTGGTCGCTGTGCACCGCCCACCAACGCATCGACGAGCTGCCCGACTGCCTCGCCAGCACCGTCCGCCGCCATGTCGGCTATCCCGTTGCCAAAGCAGATGTGCTTGCCACACCCGGTGTTTCGGACACCTGGCTGGTGCTGGGGCGCCGCGAGACGGAGGAGGATCACCTGCAGAGTCGTCGCATCTGGATCTGGGGCGCCGCGACTCGTCGGTTCGGCATGATCTTGGATTACGCACCGACCGGCGGACTCCTCCCGACCCGACCGGTCGTCGGCCATACCCTCACCGCGGCAATGCATTTCTATCCCGGGGCGCCCGAACTCCGCTGCCTCTACGACGACGCCGCACCCTCGGAGACACCGACCGTCAACCTGGTGGGCACGTTGCCCGTCGGGAGCATCGCCGACGCACGACGACGCCGCGCCGCCATCATCGCCGACGACCCGTGGGCGATGACCTGCCCGGCGGTGATCAGCGGACGACTCGGCCGCACCGCCGACGACACACCCGCGATCATCGACGACGCGGGCACCGCAGTCGCCTTGCCCGACATCGCCAACCGGTGGGCGCTACTGCTGGCCGCGACAGCCGGGGCGGGCTTGCGACTGTTCGGTGAACTCGGCATGCGAGGCTTCGACGCGATCTCGGTGATCACCGGCGAGCGGGTGATCGGGCTGTGAGCACCTGGGAGGACACCGTGTCCGCGGCGCTGGTCGGCGTCCGCACCCGTCCGGTCACCACCGACGAGGTCGACCCGGTGATCGGCGCACATCTGCCCACCGACTTCACGGACCCGGTCGTGACCACCCTGACCATCGCCGCGTTGACCGCCGTCGCACACCAGTCAGTTGGCCCAAATACCGTTGCGGCCGAACCTATTCCACCAGCACCCGACGACTCACGTCCACCGATGCCGGAGTTGGCGGCGACCTACGTGCACCGGGCGCTGGAGCTCACCCCGCGTCTGGCCGACTGGTGTCTGAGCCTGCTGGCGCGCAGCACGTTTCAACCACCACCTGCGCTGCTGCCCGCGCTGCTCGCCCGCACCGCCCGCGATGTGGCGATCCGCGAGACGGCGGCGCGCATCGTCGGGCCGCGCGGGCAGTGGTTGGCGCAGTACGCACCCGAACTCGGCGCCGTCCTACCCGATACCACGTCCACCTCGGGCACCGCGCTTCCCGATGACTCCACCTGGACCCATGGTCAACCCGGAGAACGTCGTGACTACTTGGCGGCGCTGCGCGAGCGTGATCCGCAGGCGGCCCTGGACCTGCTCGTCCAGACCTGGGGCGCGGAGACCGGCGACGACCGCGAACTCCTCATCACGGCCCTGCGGAACAACCTGTCGACCCGCGACGAGGCCTTCCTGGAGTCCGCGCTCGATGACCGGCGCAAAGGCGTCCGCACCGCCGCGGCGTCGTTGCTCGACGGCGTTGTCGGCTCGGCATTGCAGGACAGACTCTTTCACGCCGCCGTGGCGTGCGTCCGGCTCGCCCAGACACGCTCACGCGGGCAGCGCATCGCGATCACCTTACCCTCCAATCCGGACGCCGCATTCGCCCGCGACGGCATCGTCCTCAAGGCGCCCCGTGGCGTCGGCATCGGCGCGTTTGTGCTGTCGCAGTTGGTGTCCCGGGTCCCACCGAATCGGTGGGAGGCGCACTTCGGAATGTCCCCGGACGCGATTGTCGCCGCTGTCGATCCCGCCGAGACCGAGTTTGTCGCGGCATTGTGCGCGGCGACAGTCACCCATCGAGACCAGCGGTGGGCGAACGCCTTGCTGAAGCATCCCGCGGCAAGCCCGGCCATCCTCGATGTCGCCGACGAGGGCCACATCGTGGACGCATTCGCGACTCTGCCCGGCCCGCTCAAGTTGGCGGCACTGCGGGCCCACCCCGGCCCGTGGCGGGATACCCTGTGTCGCAGCGCTGTTCGGATGATTCAGGCCGAGCTGTCCGGCTCGCGTTTCATCACGCCGAATGCTGTGCAGATCATCAGCCTGATGTCGACGGGGTTGCCCGCCACCGACGACTGGCGGCAGCGCGTCGATGCGATGCGCGACTCCGCACCGACCGCCACGACCCAGTTCGCGACGCTCAGCGAGGCGTTGCGCATCCGATCCGTCCTCGAGAAGGAGCTCACGTGACCGACGGCATCACCGAAGAGCAATTGCTGCGGCCGCACGCCGAGCAGCTCTACGCCGACGAACTGGCGGCCCTGGCCCGTCACGACACCGGCAGCCGGCCGTCGAGCTGGGCGCTCTCCCCCGCCGCGGTGGTCACCTACCTGCTCGGCGGCGAACTCGACGACGGCACCGTGATCACCCCGAAGTACATCGGGCCGCGCCGGCTGATGGAGGTCGCCGTCGCGACCCTGGCCACCGACCGGGCGCTGCTGCTGCTCGGTGTTCCCGGCACCGCGAAGACCTGGGTGTCCGAGCATCTTTCCGCCGCGATCAGCGGCACGTCGACGCTGCTGGTTCAAGGCACGGCGGGCACGCCGGAGGAAGCCATCCGGTACGGCTGGAACTATGCGCGCCTCATCGCCGAGGGACCGTCGACGGCGGCGCTGGTGCCCTCGCCGGTAATGATCGCAATGCGGCAGGGCAAGATCGCCCGCCTCGAGGAGCTCACCCGCATCCCGTCGGACGTGCAGGATGCCCTCATCACCATTCTCTCCGAGAAGACGCTGCCGATCCCCGAACTCGGCATGGAGGTGCAGGCGGTCAAGGGATTCAGCGTCATCGCCACCGCCAACGACCGCGACCGCGGCGTCAACGACCTGTCGTCGGCGTTGCGGCGCCGATTCAACACGGTCGTGCTGCCGCTGCCGGCCACCGCCGACGAGGAGGTCGCGATCGTGACCCAACGGGTGGCGGCGCTCGGCGCGTCGCTGGATCTGCCGGAGTTGCCGTCGGCCGCCGAGGAGATCCGGCGGGTGGTCACCGTGTTCCGGGAGCTGCGCTCGGGCGTCACCGAGGACGGCCGCGCCAAGGTGAAGCAGCCCAGTGGCACCCTCTCGACCGCGGAGGCGATCTCGGTGATCACGCACGGCATCGCGATGTCGGCGCACTTCGGCGACGGCGTGCTCCGTCCCGCCGACACCGCCGCCGGAATCCAGGGCGCGGTGATCAAAGACCCCGCGGCCGACTCGGTGGTGTGGACCGAATATCTGGAAAGTGTTGTGCGCGAGCGCCAGGACTGGTCCGACTTCTACCGCGCCGCGCGCGGGGCACTGCGCTGAGACTGTATCAATGGCCGAGACCGCACCCGAACCGGCAGGAACGTACGTGCTGGGCATCCGGCATCACGGACCCGGTTCGGCGCGGGCGGTGCTCGCCGAACTCGACCGCATTCGCCCGCATGCGGTGCTCATCGAGGGACCGGCCGACGCGACGCCGATCATCGGTGCGCTCGTCGATCCGGGCATGGCGCCGCCGGTGGCGGTGCTCGGCTACGCCGCCGACAATCCGGCCAAGGCCGCGTTCTGGCCGTTCGCCGAGTTCTCCCCCGAATGGCAGGCGATGCGCTGGGCGGTGAAAGCCGGGGTGCCCGTGGAGTTCTGCGACCTACCCACTTCGCAGGTGCTCGCCCACCGTGACGACGCGCCCGCCGACGAGCCGCGGGCGCCGAGCCGCGCCGACCCGATCGGCACCCTGGCGGCCACAGCCGGTTACGACGACCCGGAACGCTGGTGGGACGATGTCATCGAGACACGCGGCGAAGGTACCGGTTTCGCGGCGATCACCGAAGCCATGACGGCGCTGCGCACCGCCGCCGAACCCTTCGAGCTCGGCGAGCCGAGCGCGGAGGAGGTCCATGAACGACGACGGGAAGCACACATGCGGCAGGTGCTCCGCAAGGCGCTCAAACGCCCCGGGGTAGAGCGGGTCGCGATCGTGTGCGGTGCCTGGCATGCACCGGCGCTGTCCGGGAAACTCCCGCCCGCCACCGCGGACAGCAAACTGCTGCGCGGCATGCCCAAGCTGCGCAGCAAACTCGCCTGGGTGCCGTGGACCCACTCCCGGCTGGCCGCGGCCAGTGGTTATGGCGCCGGGGTGATCTCCCCCGGCTGGTACCACCATCTGTTCACCACCCCCGACGACGTCACCGTCCGCTGGCTCATCCACCAGGCCACCCTGTTGCGCGACAAGGACATCGACATATCGTCAGCGCACATCATCGAGACCGCCCGATTGGCCGACGCGTTGGCCGTGATGCGTCGCCGCCCCCTGGCCGGGCTCACCGAGATCAGCGAAGCCACCCTCGCCGTGATGTGCCAGGGCGATTCCGGACTCGCCGATCTGATGTACCGCGAAGCGGTCATCGGTGAACGACTCGGCGGAGTGCCCGACGACGCGCCGGTGGTCCCGCTGCAAGCCGATCTCACCGCCACCGCCCGCTCCGCCCGACTCAAGGTGGAGCCGACCGCGCGCGAACTCGTCGTCGACCTGCGCCGTCCGGCCGACAATGCCAAATCGCTGTTGCTGCATCGCCTCTCGGTGCTCGGGGTCGAGTGGGGAACACCGCTGGAGGTGTCGGGCACCGGCACCTTCAAGGAGGGTTGGACGTTGCGGTGGCGCCCGGAGTTTGTCATCGACGTGGTGATGGCGTCGGTGTGGGGTACCACGGTGCCGGCCGCCGCCACCGCCAAGGTCGTCGACCAGGCGTCCTCGGGCGGATCGCTCGACCGGGTCACCGGCGCGCTGGAGGCCGCGCTGCTCGCCGAACTGCCCGACGCGCTCCCTCCTGTCCTCACCGCGCTGCATGAGCGGGTGGCGGTGGATCATGATGTGCTGCATCTGATGTCGGCGTTGCCCGCGCTGGGTCGGGCGCGACGGTACGGTGACGTGCGCGGCACCGACACCGCGGCGCTCGGCTCGGTCGCGTCGTCGTTGCTGCTGCGGGTCTGCATCGGCGTGCCGGCGGCGATCTCCAACCTCAACGACGACGCGGCCGCCGAGTTCAAACGCGGACTCGACGCGGTGCACCAGACGGTGTCGCTGCTCGACGAGGAGGATCGGGATCGGTGGGCCGCGGCGGTGCGGGTGATCGCCGACCGGTCCGACGTCAACGGGCTGCTCGTCGGTCGCGCGACGCGACTGCTGCTCGACGGTGGGGAGATCGATGCCGCCGATGCCGCCCGGCGACTCGGCCTGGCGCTGTCCGCGGGGGCGACGCCGGTGGCCAAGGCGCAGTGGATCGAGGGGTTCCTCGGCGACGGCGGCCTGCTGCTCGTGCACGACCGTCACCTGCTGGCCGTCATCGATCGATGGCTGATCGGCCTCGGTGACCAGGACTTCACCGACGTTCTCCCGTTGCTGCGCAGAACCTTCGGCGAGTTCGACGCCGGGGTGCGCCGCAACATCGGCAACCGGGTGGCCTCGCTGGGTGAGGCTCCCGTAGCCACGGCGCCCACCACCACGGTCGATGCCGCGCTCGCCGCGCCGGCGGTCGCCGTCGTCGCACAGATCCTGGGGCTGCCATGACCGAGGAGATGGTGGCAAATGACGAACGCGGCCGCCGTTGGCGACTGGTCCTCGGTGACGCGGCCGCCGAGTCGCTGCCCCCGCTCGGTGGCGCCAACACCGCGATGGACGGCGCGCTCGGTGCGCTCTATGACACCGGCGGGGATCGTAAGGGCGGCTTGGGCAAGTCGGCGCCGTCGGTGGCGCGTTGGCTCGGCGACATCCGCACGTACTTTCCTTCCACCGTGGTCCAGGTGATGCAGCGCGATGCGGTGGAGCGTCTCAACCTGCACGCGCTCCTCACCGAACCGGAGCTGCTCGACACTGTCGTGCCGGATATCGACATGGTGACCACGCTCATCGGCCTAGGCCGGGCGATTCCCGCGAAGTCGAGGGCGTCGGCGCGAGCGTTGGTGCGCAAGGTCGTCGACGAGGTGGAACGCCGCGTCGCCGAACGGACTCGCAGCGCCGTGGGTGCCGCGCTCGACAGGGCCGCCCGCGTCAACCGCCCCAAGATGCACGACGTGGACTGGAACGCGACCATCGCCCGGAATCTGCACAACTACCTGCCGGAGCAGAAAACAATTGTGCCCGAACGTCTTGTCGGCTATGGCCGACGTTCCCGGGTCGTGACCAAGGACATCGTGCTGGCCATCGACCAATCCGGATCGATGGCGAATTCGATTGTGTACGCATCGATCTTCGGTGCCGTGATCGCCACGATGCGGTCGGTACGGACATCGCTGGTCGTGTTCGACACCGAGGTGGTCGACCTCACCGACCGGCTCGAGGACCCGGTGGACGTACTGTTCGGCACCACGCTCGGCGGCGGCACCGACATCAACCGCGCCATCGCCTACTGCCAGGGGCTCATCACCCGCCCCGCCGACAGCATCTTCGTCCTCATCTCCGACCTCTACGAAGGCGGAGTACGCGACGAAATGCTCAAGCGGGTGGCACAGATGACCGGCGACGGTGTGCAAGTCGTTGTGCTGCTTGCACTCTCCGACGAGGGTGCGCCGGCGTTCGATCGGGAAATCGCCGGAGCACTGGCCGCGCTCGGGGTACCGGCGTTTGCCTGTACGCCGGATGCGTTTCCGGATCTGTTGGCGGTGGCGATCAATCGGGGCGACATTGTCGGGTGGGCTGATGCGAATGAACTCGCGCAGCGGGGGATGTCGGAGGATGCGGACTGACACGCATTTTCGTCAATTTGGTTGTACACCAGAAAGCGCGAAACCCCAGTGCACAGTCGTCCGGCTGCGTCTGGGGTTCACTTCCCGCAAGCTCAACGCAAGGGGCTCATGTTGAGGATAGGCGCCAATCGTAGACTCCACGCGGCTTGACTCACCTGTCCACAACGTCCCCCTGGGACGCCGCCACGCAGGTTGTGGGCGAATTCCACGAATAATTGAGACACGGTACTAGCATCCCTGTGTTACATTATTTGTCCCGCGAGGAAATCCTGCACCTTTTCGTAATGCCATCACAGTGACCCTCGGGACCGACGATCTCGACATGGCCATCGGTCCCGCCCTCGACGGTGCGCTGCTCGAAATCGGATTGCGGGTCGACAACGACAACATTTCCCATCATCGTTCACGCCATGCCCGCCCGACCACGATTTCTGAAATGAGACACCTGATGCCCACCCGTGACGAAACTCTCGCCCATGCCGATGAATACGCCGACCGATTCGAGTCCGATGACTACGGCGGTGTCACCGTCACTCCCGACCATTACGCCAAGATGCGCGCCGGACGTCCCCGCAAAGACTCAGCCCGTAAGGGCCAGACGCCGACGATGTCGGTTCGGATACCGGTCGAGCTGCGCAGCCAACTCGACGAGTACGCCGCTGCCCATGACCTACCTACGACCGAAGTGATCCGCCGCGCGGTCGCGGTGTTCCTCGCCGCCGACGCCGCGGGCAAGGTGATGGTTCCCGCCGACGAGTGGAACCAGCTGGTCACTCTGCTGGACGCGATGCGCACCAGCGCGGCGCCCCAATGATCAGGCTCACCGATGACGACCATGAGGCGATGGTCAAGGACTACGCCGAGAACCCCCGCCGCCGTGCCGTCGAACCGGTCGCCAATGGGGGCAAGGCCACATCGATGACATCGAATACGCAAGGCAACGAATGTGAAAGGAGACGACGTTATGGGACGGCTCAGCGACGAAGACTATGCCGAGATGTCCAAGGACTACGCGGATAACCCGCTCCGTGAGCACGAAGTGATCAGCGTCGAACCTCGACCGGGGTTGCAGCGTGGGCATCCAGCCAAAGGCGAAGGAGGCGAATCGAAGCCGATGTCATTGCGATTCCCCGATGCCCTGCGCTCCGAGTTGCTCGCCTACGCCGACGACAACGCGGTCGCCGTCGGGGAGGTGGTCCGGCAGGCCGTCGGTGAATATTTGGACCGTCGCGCGAACGGGAGTTCACAGGGGTGACGTGGCTTGTGCGTCAGACAGCGGCCGACGACATCGAGATCGCGATCGCCCTTCCCGTTCCGCAGAGCCCTCGGAAGTGGGGTTCATCATCAACGCTGACGGTGTCCCCGTAATCAGTCACGCCATGCGCGCCCGGCCCCGATACCTGAAATGAGACTCGCCATGCCCACCACCGATGAAATCATGGCCCGCGCCGAAGAACTCGCCGACATCGCCGAGTCCGACGACTTCCAGACGCGCCCGGCCACGCCCGAGGACGTCGCCCGGATCCGCGCCGGGCGTCCTCGCAAGGACTCGGCCCGCAAGGGTGAGACGCCGGCGATGTCGGTCCGGATGCCGGTCGAGCTGCGCAGCCAACTCGACGTGTACGCGGCCTCCCATGACCTACCTACGACCGAAGTGATCCGCCGCGCGGTCGCGGTGTTCCTCGCCGCCGACGCCGCAGGCAAAGTGATGGTTCCCGCCGACGAGTGGAACAAGCTGGTCGCTCTGCTGGACGCGATGCGCACCAGCGCGGCGTCCCAATGCCCAAGCTGACCGATCACTACGCCGAGTACTAAATTTCCTCCGCCTCGAGGTCCCAACAGCAACCTGTCCGAGCTGCGAGTACGTCATCCGCTGGCCTGATCCTCGCCCTGTTCGGTGGGGTGCTCGACCCGCACACCGAGGCCCCGACCACCAGTGCCGAGCACGGGTCGAACGCCGGGTTCTGATCGCACGACGTGGACTGGAATGCGACCATCGCGCGGAATCTGCGCAACGATCTGCCGGAGCAGAAAAACCATCGTGCCCGAACGCCTTGTCGGCTACGGCAGGCGTTCCTGGGTGGTCACGAAAGACATCGTACTGGCCATCGACCAATCGGGATCGATGGCGAATTCGATTGTGTACGTATCGATCTTCGGTGCCGTGATCGCCACCATGCGGTCAGTGCGAACGTCGCCGGTCGTGTTCGAGACCGAGGTGGTCGACCTCACCGACCTCCTCGAAGATTCGGTGGACGTGCTGTGCGGCATCAATCGTGGCGACATTGTTGGGTGGGCTGATGCGAATGAACTCGCTCATAGGGGAAGTCGGAGGACGCGGAGGACGCGGACTGACGGGTGCCGTCACCAATGCCAGACATCCGATCCGGGCGGAGGGCTGAGTCCTATCTGGGACACTCCGGAAAACGATCCGGAGGACTATCCGCCCTGGTCAGTTCATCGACTGGTGGCGACCTCGACGAGGAGATCGCCATAGCCGCGAGTTCGAAACTACGAATCAACCGCGTGGACGGCTTGTTGTGGATCAGCCACTCGACCAGCCCGGGGCGCCGTTCGGGGTCCTCCGCCCGGGTCAGCCCAAGATCCGCGATCAGCGCGCCCAGCGATTGCGGTGCCGGCGGGGTACCGCCGACGAGCGTGAATGCTGCGTCATCCAAGGCACGTTCATGTGGAGTCAGGGCCACTGCGCTCACCTCACTTCGACCTGGGCCTCGGGAATGCCGTCTGCACCGGTGACGATATCCACAAAGTACATCGCCGAGCCCTCGCCCTTCGTCGCAAAGCGCAACAATGAATCACATGTCTGAGGTGGAGATTCGCGAGCTCGAGCAGAACGCATCCGGTCGTCGCACAGGCGGCCGCCGGTGAGACCGTGATCATCACGGATCGGGGACGTCCCGTCGCACAGATGACATCGATCCCGACGTCACCGCTCGGGCGTCTGCTTGTGGCGGGCGCTGCCCGACCGGCTCGGCGTGACATTCGGGAGCTTCCCGCGCCGCAGCCAGGCCCGCAGTTGTCCGAGGAACTCGCCGCGATGCGGTCGGCCGAACGGTTCTGATGCCTCACTTGGCCGACGGGCGCCGGCCCCGGTCGGTGATCGGGTCGTCGCCGCGGAGCACGACGATCCGCAACGCCTCCTGCAGCTTGCGCGTCGTCACCCGCCAGGCCTGCTCCTCGTGCCGGCAGGCGGCCGCCTCCTCGGTGTCGCCGGTGGCGTCGGCCTCGTACGCGGATTTCATCCACTCGAGGTACTGCTCCTGGGTGGTGCGGATGTACTGCAGGATCGCCGACTGGTCGTAGCGGCAGATCTTGGCGACCTCGTCGGCGTTCAGCGTCGTGCCGTCCTCGTCGAGGACGATGAGCGTCTGCAGCGGGTCCGGCAGCCGATCGTCACTCGGCTCCTCGGGCTCAGGACTCGCCTCGACCCCGGTGACCGCCGAGATGGCCTCTGGCGCCATCTGATACATGAAGTCGAACCATCGGCTGACGGCGGCGACAAGGTGCTGGCGGTGAAAAACCGGCATGTCGGCACTGTGGAAGGCCATCAACGCCGACTCGTGGAGGATGAGCGTGATACCGGGCCAACGCGTCGATTCGGTGGCGACGAACTCGGCGGCGGCTGCGACGTCGGGCACCTCGTCGACCAGCGTGCCGAAGAACTCGATCGTCGCCTCGTCGGCGAGAACCCGGAGCCACGACGGGGTTTGCTTGGTCGGCAGCGGGATGTCGCCGTCGCCGTCGACGGTGATCTGTCGCCCAGCGATGCCTTCGAGGACACCGGTGATCAAGCGCAATAGCTGCTCACGGGATTCCGTAACGACGCCCACCGCGATCGTATCCTCGCGCGGCACCGGCCCGGAGTTCGCGAGGAACGCGGGATGGACCACTTCCCAAATGTCCCGGAGTGCATCCACCGCGACATGTGCGAGTTCGTCGACCCGACGACGGCCGACCTCATAGATCAGCCGGCCGTCACGCAATCTGTGCCACCCGGCCGTGATCATCGCAGTGACCTGCTCGTCGTGGAACGACGCCGTCGGATGCAGGTCGTCGTCGGCGACGGTGCAGCGAATCCGGCGGGTACCGGTGACCGTGAACGTGAGGACACCGTGTGGTCCCTCCGGGAAGTCGCGGGACTGCTCGACGACGAAGCCGTCGCCGACCCGCAGGGCGGCGAGGCGGTCGGCGAGGTCGTTGCGGAACACACGCCAGGCGCCGTCTATGGACGCGTCGACATCGAAGTCGGTCATGACTCCCCCTTTCTGAAGCACATGGGTGATGCGGTTCGAGCCATCACCGTCATCTGCAGAGTACGACGGGGGTACGACATTTCCGGACCCCTTCTGTGGCGGACAGCTGCGACGCGCACCGAGGTTGTCGCAGGTCCATGCTCTAATCCGCCCATGTTGTCGTTCGTGGTTCCTCTGCTTGTCATCGCGCTGCTCGCCGCAGCGGTGTCGGTGAGTCGTCGCCGATCCGGTCCGATCAGCGAGCCCGGTCGCACTGAGCCGCGACCCCGTGCGAGTCGGCCGTCGCGCAGTTCGCCACTGACCGTGCTCGACTCCGAGTTGCGGGCCGGTCGAATGCGGCGGCGAGCCACATGCGACGGCATCCGGGACGCCGTCGCCGCGAGCATCGCGGTCGAGGATCGTCTCGCCGACGACACCGTCGCCGGGCACGTTGCACTCGCCCTCGACATCTGGCGCGGCGCGGACTTCACCGAACGCAACCGGTCGACCGGCTGGAGTTGGGTGCCGTTCGTCAGCGCCGACGACTCACCCGACACCGACGAGACCCGCGCCGCCCGACTGACCCGGACGTATGGGCTCGACAGTGCGCAGAAGGAGGCGCTGGCCGAGATGAGCAAGGACCCGCTCGGCCAGATCGCGTTCGTCGCCGGTCTGGTCGCCGCCCGCATCCACGCCTACCCGGCGTGGGAGTTGCCGTTCTTTGACGAACGCAATGTGCGGGTAGATCTCGCCGCCGAGGTGCGGGCGATGGCGGCGAGCGCGGTGGGACTGCGCGACCAGCGCGAGCTGCTCGGTCGGCCACCTATCGGTCACCTCCGTACCGATGCAGACGTGGTCGGCGTGTACATCGAGAAGGCCCGCGTGTTGGATCGCCGTGCGGACAGCCTGGTCGAGCGGTTGCAGGCGTTTGCCGACTACCGCACGGTGGTGGCCGGCATCCAACGGCGCGAGGACAAGCGCCACTGGTTTGAGCGGGTCGGCGAGATCAACGATTTAGAGCACGCCGTCGATGACGTGGTGACCAGGTCGGAGGTCGAGCGCATTCGACGGGTGGCGGGTGACTCCGCGACGTTGGCGGAGCTGTATCTGGACACGCTCGCGCCGTTGACGGCGTCGTTGACTTTGTCGGACATGACCCGGTAACCGGAGCCCCGATCGAGTTCCTCCCGCATGCCATAGCGCTCAGTAAGCGCGCGTCTGCGAAAAGTGCTATTCTAGGTTTCACGTAAAGTCACCCGACCGCCCCGGAGCAGTAGCCATCGAGCCGCTAGCCTCCGCTCCGCTGGTCGAGTAGCGCCGACGAAGGAGGCGCGTATCGAGACCCGCCCCATCCCCCACCGAAAGGCCACCAATTTGCACCTGACCACCGCACAAACCGACCGCGCCGCCGGCGTCCTCCTCGCCACCGCCGCCGGCGACGCTCTCGGCGTCCCCTACGAATTCGCGTGTCTCCCACTGCCAGCCGACGGCGAGCGACCCGAGATGCTCGGCGGGGGCCTCGGCCCGTTCGCACCCGGTGAGTGGAGCGACGACACGTCGATGGCGATAGCGATCGCCGAGGTCACGGCCACCGGTGCCGACCTCACCACCGAGGAGTCCCTCGACGACATCGCGCAGAACTTCCTGCGCTGGTTCGACGGCGGCCCACCGGATGTCGGCATCCAGACGCGCGCGGTGCTCGGCGCGACGCGCCGGCGCCTCGATCGCGGCGAGACCGGCGCGGGCCGGATCATGCGCGCGGAGGCGGAGCAATACGCTCGCACCCATCCCCGTTCAGCAGGCAACGGCGCGCTCATGCGGACCGCTCCGGTTACGTTGGCGCACCTCGACGACCGTGACCGGCTCGCCGAGGCCGCGCGGTCGGTCGCGTCGCTGACGCACGCTGACCCGCTCGCCGGTGATTCGTGTGTGCTGTGGTGCGAGGCCATCCGGGTGGCCGTGCTCGACGGTCGCATCGACATCCGCGCCGGCCTGGACCTGATCCCGGCCGAGCGCGCCGGCCGGTGGTCGACGTGGCTCGAGCAAGCGGGGTCGGATGATCCGAAGTCGTTCACCCGCAACGGTTTCACCGTCACCGCTCTGCAGGCGGCCACCGCGGCCGTCCTCCAGACACCGGAACCCACCGGTATGTCGTGCCGTCATCTTCAGGATGCGCTGTACACGGCCGTCGGAATCGGCCACGACACCGACACCGTCGCCGCGATCGCGGGCGGGCTCCTCGGAGCCCGGTGGGGTGCCAGCGCGGTGCCGTGGTTCTGGCGCCGCGCCGTGCACGGCTGGCCACGCAGAGACGAGCGGCCCAGCGACGCCCACGATCTCGTCGCCCTCGCGACACTGGCGGTGCGGGGCGGAAAGCCGGATGACAAGGGATGGCCGACCACCGACGACGTGCGGTACACGGAGGCCGCGTCCGCCATCGTCGTCCCGCACCCGTTCGACGACGGTGTGTTGCTCGGCACCCACGCGACGGTCGACCATCATGCGGACGCCGTGGTGTCGATGTGCCGGGTCGGGCGCGGCCAGACGTGTTTCGCCGGCGCCGCGGAAGTGGTCGCGTCGCGGCTGATGGACTCCGACGACCCGGCCGCCAACCCAAACCTGGAGTTCGTGCTTGCCGACACCGCAGACGCGGTGCGCGGCCTACGCGCCGAGGGCAAGACTGTGCTGCTGCATTGCGTTGCCGGACAGCAGCGGACACCGAGTGTCGCGGTCGCCTATGGGGTGATGCTCGGTCATCCGGAGGAGCAGGTACGGACCGCGATTCGGGAGTCCATGCCGGACGCACGGGGACACGGGCTGGTGTGGGAGGCGGCCAGCCAGGTTGCGGACCGAATCGAGACTTGCGGACGGACCTGAGATCATCGACCGCATCGAGACGATAGGAGGGGCCGTGCCTGCGAATCCCGGTGGCCGTTCTGACCTGCAGAACTGGCTCAGCGACACCCTGGAACCGGTGCTGGGTCATGTCCCGGAGTTCGACGATGACGGCGACCTCCCGATCCAATTCGACACCGGCACGGTCTTCGTCACCGTGGATGACGACGATGATCTCATCGAGATCTTCTCGCCCGTCGTCGCCGACATCGGCAAGACCGATTATGCGGCATTCGTGGTACATGCGCTCAACCACAGCTACCCGATCCTGAAGTTCGCGTTGCACGGCAAGATGCTCATGCTGCGGGCATACCTGTATGCCGACCCACCGGTCGAGGCGCATCTCTTCCGTTGCCTCGACGAGTGCCGCACCGTATTCCAAGACGCGCAAGAGATCGCCGACGACGTCTCCGGCCGGCTCGCGTGGTCTCCCGAACCGGAGAGCTCGACTGATGATGACCTGCCCACACTGATTCAGATCCTCGTCCAGCTCGACGCGGGCGGGGAGGTCGAGCTGTCGGACGAGGAGGTCGCGCGGATCTGCGGGCACGATCGGGAAGCGATCCTGCGCTACATACGCATCGTGGAACAGCAGATGATCAATTGGCGTAACAGCGCGGATGAGGCGCTGACGTCGGGCGATTCCGACGAAGCAGAGGTGTGTCTGCACGAGGCGGAGGGATGGGCGAAGACCGCGCGGGATCTGCGTGGGGCGTTGCGGGCGGTCGCGCTCGGGTAGCGGGCATTCGACCGCCGCAGCCGGGTAGGTGGCGGCCCGCACTCACCACTACCCGGGATGGGTGTGCGACACGTAAGTAGGTGACCTCTGTTGTTGCTGGTGGGCCGATAGTCTGGTTGTGTATTAGACAACCAGATTGGAGTGGGTGGTGGCTGATCGGTCGTTGGAGGAGTTGGAAGCAGCACGAGAACAGTTGTTTGCCGAGTTGGCGGCGACCGGCGATTTCCGGCGCGGCTCGGTCAGCGAGAACTACCGCCGCTGCGGCAAACCGAATTGTGTGTGCGCCCGGCCGGATCATCCCGGTCACGGACCCCGCTATCTGTGGACGCGCACGGTGTCCGGGCGGCGCACCAAGGGCCGGCAACTGGCGCCGGAGGAGGTGGACAAGGTGCGCGCCGAGATCGCCAACTACCAGCGGTTCGCTGATGTGTCCGAACAGATCGTGGCGGTCAACGAAGCGATCTGCGAGGCCCGCCCGCCCGGTGGCGAGGTCCCTGTCGCGCCGGCCTCGACACAGGCCGAAAAAGGGGGCCCGCCATCGAGATCGCCGAACAGGTCACGACGCAGATCGCCGCCGAAATAGACCGCCTCGCCAGGCTGGCCACCACTGGGCTGGGCCGCACCGATGCAGACCTGGCTGGGGTCGAGACCGCGATCCGGGCCGCGATGACCCAGATCGGGGCCAGTCTGCTCGAGCAGTTGTTGGGTGCCGACGGCGGCTACCGCGGCCCTCGCGTGGACTGCGGTGACGGGCACAGCGCACGGTTCGTCGGCTACCGGGACAAGACGATCACCACCGTGCTCGGCGCGGTCACCGTGCGTCGCGGCTACTACCACTGCGCCGACTGCGGCCACGGCGTGCTCCCGCGTGATGACGAACTCGGCGTCGCCGACGCCTCCCTGTCACCCGGGCTCCGCAAGATCACCGCGGTCGCCGCCGCAGCCGCCCCGTTCGCCGCCGCCTCCACCCTGCTGGCCGAGCTGGCCGGAATCAGGCTGGGCACCAAACGTATCGAACGTTCCGCCGAAACCGACGGGGCCGCTGCCGCCGACCGCCAAACCCGCGAATCGGCCGCCATCTGCCAAGGCGAGGTCACCGTCCTGACACCAATAACCGAGCAGCCGGTGCCCGACAAACTCTACATCGCCATCGACGGCACCGGCGTCCCCATGACCGCTGCCGCCGTCGCCGGACGCGCCGGTAAGGGACCCGACGGCCGCGCCCACACCCGCGAGGTGAAACTGGCCGCCGTGTTCACCCAAACCGCTGTCGATGACGACGGCCGACCGATTCGTGACCCCGACTCCACCAGCTACGTCGCCAGCTTCGCCACCGTCGGCGACTTCGCACCCCTGGCCGCCGCCGAAGCCACCCGCCGCGGCGCCGAGCAGATCCGCCAACTCGTCGTCCTCGGCGACGGCGCCGCCTGGATCTGGAACCTCGCCACCGCCAGGTGGCCGCACGCCACCCCCATCGTCGACCTCTACCACGCCCGCGAACACCTCCACGCCCTGGCCGATCTGCTCACCGACACCCTCGGCCCCGACCACGACCAGTGGCTCCAGGCCCGCCTGGCCGACCTCGACACCGGCGACATCGAACACCTCGTCACCACGACCGAAACCCTGCTGCCCACACTCAATCCACTCCTCGCC
>NZ_BAHC01000201.1 GCF_000298195.1 Gordonia rhizosphera NBRC 16068
GCGGATGGTGCCAGGTGTGGCGGTGAACTTGGGAACCACGCTCGGCATCGGGACGGGGGCAGGGAATCCCGGCGCGGCGAGCCGGGTGATCATCTGCCGCGCCGCATACTGGGCGTCGTCGGCGATGTCGCCCGGGGTGTAGATGCGTCCGCGGGGGATCTCGTAGTCGTCGAGCAGTTTCTCGAGCTGTTCACCGTCCAACTGGGTGGCCCAGGCGGAGATGAGGGCGTCGAGCTCCTCGGCGTTGACACCACGGGCCTGGTGAGTCGCAAATCGTTCGTCGGTGATCAGGTCGTCTCGGCCCATCGCCTGACACAGCCGCCGGTACACGGTGTCGGCGTTCGCCGCGATCAGCACCTCGACCCCGTCGCGGGCGGTGTACACGTTCGACGGTGCGACGCCGGGCAGGGTACTGCCGGACCGGGCACGGGTGACGCCGCCGATCTCGAAGTCGGACATGAGTGATTCGGTCAGTGCGAACACGCTCTCGTAGAGCGCGACGTCGACTTCCTGGCCGCGGCCGGTGCGTGCTCGTTCCTGCAGCGCCGCGAGCGTGCCGATGACCGCGAACATCGCCGCGAGTGCGTCGCCGAGGCTGATGCCGGCGCGCACGGGCGGGAGGTCGGGGAATCCCATCAGGGCCCGCAGCCCGCCCATGGCCTCCGCGACGCTGCCGAACCCGCGGTCGGCTGCGCGCGGACCGTCCTGCCCGAAGCCCGAGACGTGCGCCATGATGAGCGCCGGGTTGTCCGGTGCCACCGATGCGTAGTCCAGGCCCCACGCGGCCAGGCGACCGGGCGCGAAGTTCTCCAGCACCACATCGGCCTTGGTGAACAGGGTCCGGGCGAGCGCACGGTCGGCGTCGTTCTTGAGGTCGAGGACGACCGACTCCTTGTTGCGGGCGATCCCCGGCCACCACAGACTCTGTCCCTCGTGCTGCACACCCCAGTGCCGCATCGGGTCTCCGGCGGGAGGCTCGATCTTGATGACGCGGGCACCGTAGTCGCCCAACAACTGACCGGCGAACGGTCCGGCGATGAAACCGCCGAGTTCGATGACGGTGATGCCTTCCAAGGGTCCGGCGCTCATGCCGACCTCCTCTATCTGTGTCGAGGGGTTGTCATTTTCTGAAACTGAATCTAGCATCAGAAACGAGCAATGAGAACCACCGCGAAAGGACGTACTCAAGATGGCGATGATGACGAGGGACGACTACCTTGCCTCGCTCGATGATGGGCGGCGGATCTTCGCCGAGGGCGAAGAGGTCAAGGAACTGGCGAAGCATCCGCAGTTCGCGACTGCGATCGCGCTCGTCGGGGATGGCTATGAGCAGAACTATGTGCCCGGTGATGATGTCAGTGGCCCGTATTTCCAGGTTCC
>NZ_BAHC01000200.1 GCF_000298195.1 Gordonia rhizosphera NBRC 16068
CAAACGTAGGGTGCTCGACGGCGTCGACATCGGTGTGGCGCAGGGGGAGGTGGTCTCGCTGATCGGCCCGAGTGGGTCGGGCAAGAGCACCTTGCTCCGGTGTATGAATCTTCTCGAGAAGCCCACCGGCGGCAGCCTCGATATCCTTGGAGATCGCGTGGTGGAGGGTGGCCGTTGCACGCTCGACCGCGCCGGCATGCAGCGCATGCGTACACGAGTCGGGATGGTCTTCCAGTCCTACAACCTGTTTCCGAACATGACGGCCAGGCAGAATGTCGTCTTCGCGCAGATGAGGTCGCTGGGTCGATCCCGCGGCGAGGCGGAGGAACGGGCCGACGATCTCCTGCGCCGGGTCGGACTTGCCGAGGTCGCCGGAAACCGTCCTGCGCAGTTGTCCGGCGGGCAACAGCAGCGGGTGGCGATCGCGCGATCGCTGGCGATGGACCCGCAGGTGATGCTGTTCGACGAGCCGACGTCGGCGATCGATCCAGAACTCCGCATCGAGGTCCTCAAGGTCATGCAGGATCTGGCTCTGGGAGGAATGACGATGGTCGTTGTCACCCATGAACTCCGATTCGCCGAACGAGTCGCTTCGAAGATCGCCTTCCTCGCCGATGGCCACATCGTCGAGACAGGTTCGCCCGAACAGATTTTCGGGGATCCGACGCACGAGCGGACGGCGAAGTTCATCGCTGCGATCAGTGAGACAGAGCTATGAACATCCTGGCAGGCCTATGGGAAGGAATCCCGGTGGCGCTTGGTGTCTGGGCCGGTGCGCTGGCCATCGGCATCGTCGTCGGGACGGTGTGCTCGGCAGCTCTCGGGTCAGGGCACCGGATGCCGCGTGGCATCGCACACGTGTGGGTCTCCCTCTTCCGCGGAGTGCCGCCGTTGGTGGTGCTCTTCATCTTCTTCTTCGGGATCGCCACCGGAGAATGGAGTCCGAGCGCGATGGGTGCCGCGATCCTCGGGCTGGGGTTCGTCGCCTCGGCGTACCTGGCGGTGGTCTTCCGCGAGAGTCTCGACGCGGTGCCGACCACGCAGGTCGAAGCCGCACATGCACTCGGCGTCGGGCGGATCGACACGCTGCGGTTCATCATGATCCCGCAGTCGATGCCGCTCATCGCGGCCTCAGGCGGGTCGTACGCGATCCACCTGCTCAAGGACACGGCCCTGGCGTCGCTGATCGGTGTCGTCGACATCACCTACCTGGCGAACTATCACGTCGAGCGCGGCGCGAACGGGATCACCGAGTTCCTCGTCGTGGGCTGCATCTACCTCGTGATGAGTCTCGGTATCGCGGTGATCGCCCGGCTGATCGGCGCGCGACGTACTGAGGTGGCGGCCCGATGACCATGTCGATGATCGCCAACCTGCTCCCAGGACTGGCCACCACCCTGGTCTTGTGGATCTCTGTGCTGCTCATAGGAATTCCGATGGGCCTGTTCGCTGGTCTCGCCCTCCAGTCAGGACCGCGGGCCCTGCGGTGGCCGATCATGCTGGTGACCCAGATCGGCCGCGGATTCCCCGCTCTGGTGACCTTGTACCTGGTCTACTTCGGACTCCCGGAGTTGAACGTCACGGTGACCGGGTCGGTCGCGCTCGTGGCGGCGTTCAGTCTCACGACGGCGAGCTACTTAGCCGAGGTATTCCGGTCGGCCATTGCGGCCGTGCCCGGCGGGCAGCGGGAAGCCGCAATGGCACTGGGCGTCCCGGTCTGGAGCGCAACGACCTTCGTCGTCCTGCCACAGGCCCTCCGCATGGTCATCGCCCCGGTCCTCGGCTTCGCCGTCCTCGTCCTCCAAGGGACATCGCTGGCATACAGCATCGGCGTCCAGGAACTGCTCGGCGTCGCGTACAGCGAGGGCACGATGAACTTCGACGTCTTCGACTACCTGCTGATGGCGGGGGCGTTCTACCTGATCGCCTATCTCCTCCTGATGTGGGCTACCTCGGCCGTGCGGCGAAAAGCAATGTCGTTCCAAGACAAGAGAACCCGCGTTCTGACGTGAATAACCGCATCTCGAGAAAGAACATGATGATGAAGAAACTCCCCCTCGTCGGCGCGGTGTGCGCCGCAACGCTCATGGCAGCCGCGTGCAGCAGTACCGAAAGTCAGGTTCCCGATAACTGCAAGTCCGAGTGGAACTTTCCGACTGTGTCTTCGGGAGTGCTCAAAGTTGCTGCCGTCCAGCAACTACCGTCAGTCGACGTATCGCCGAACGGTGATGTCCAGGGTATCGACTCGACACTGCTACCCGATTTCGCGATGCAGGCATGCCTGACCATCGCCTGGCAGCCGCTGGCCGGGCCGGCCGCGGTCTCGGCGTTGAGCGAAGGCAAGGTCGACATCGGTGCCGGAGGTTGGTACAAGACACCGGCCCGCGGCAAGGTGGTCGGACAGACCGACACCGTCTGGTACGACAGCCCCGCGATCGTGTCGAACTCCGGTTACCGCAGCATCGAGTCCCTCTCGGGCAAGAAGATCGGTGTGGTGGGCGGCTCGTTGTTCGAGGCGCCGATCAAGGAGGCGGTCGGCGACAACAACGTCGTGGTCTTCCAATCCATCGACGCGGTGTTCCAGGAACTGGCGTCAGGACGGATCGACGCGGGCCTGGGCAGCGGGGCGGTACTGACGCACCAGGTCTCGACGCGAAACTCCGACGCGAAGGTCGAGACGCTGAGCCCGGACGCGCGGTATCCGAAGCTTACGAGTCCCGGTGAACCCAACTATCCGTACACCAAGTCGAACACGGAGCTCGGTGCGGCGCTGAACTCCTTCATCACCGCTGCCCGAGAGGATGGCACGGTCCGCGACGCCCTCGAGCAGAACGGACTGTCTGCGCCGAGCTACTTCACGGGACCGCAGTCATGACGACGGCCACGCCGGGTACCTCCCTCACCGGACGCATCGCGCTTGTCACCGGCGCCGGGGGCGGAGCGCAGGGCGGGATCGGTGCCGGAATCGCGCGGTGCCTAGGTCTTCGTGGCGCCGCGGTCTGCGTCAACGACATCTCGGATGAGACGGCCCAGCGCACCGTGGACTGGCTGACCGACGACGGTATCCCGGCGTTTCCCGTCGTCGGGAATGTCGCGGACTCGGACGATGCCAGCGCCATGATCGGACGGGTCGAACGGGAGGTCGGGCCGATCGACGTCCTGGTCAACAATGCCGGCATCGTCGGGCGGAGCTCGGTGCTGAACACAACCGACGACGAATGGAGTCGGGTGCTCCGCGTCAACCTCGACGGCCCCTTTGTGATGTCCCGCGCCGTTCTGCCGCACATGCGGTCCCGCCAACACGGCCGCATCGTCAACATCTCGTCGATCGCCGGGACCCGCACCAGCTATCTCGGCGGAATCGCCTACACCTCTTCGAAATCCGGCCTGCTCGGGCTGACCCGGCACTTGGCTGCCGAGGTCGCGCAGTACGGGATCACCGTGAATGCGATCCTCCCCGGCATCACCATGACGCCGCTCGTGGAGTCGGCGACGACCGAGGAATCCATCGCCGCGATATCGCAGATGGTGCCGTCCGGCCGCGTCGGGCGACCGGCGGACATCGGGTGGACGGTGTGCTTTCTGGCCTCCGACGAGGCCGGCTATGTGTCGGGGACCGCAGTTCCCGTCGACGGGGCCCTCACCGTTCTCCCCGGCGATTTCAGTGGATACCGAACCAATTCCGGCAAAGATGTCGGCTGACCAGATCGCGAGTACACAGAAGATGAACGACACACTTCACCAATCCCATCCGTGTCCGACCGTCCAGCTCCGTGACGGGGAATGGACCATTCCCGGGTACCGCTGCACGTCGTGCACATACGCCAGCGTCCTCGACACCCGGCGCTGCCCCGCGTGTGCAAGTGAGGTCGTACCCGCGGCTTTCGGGCCCGAGGGTGAGATCTGGAGCCACACGGTCGTCCGGATTCCGTTCAACCACCGTCGGCCGCCCTACGCGATCGCCTACGTGGATCTCGATGGCGGTCCCGCTCGGGTGGTGGCGCACATGGCGTCGGACACCGACGCTGTCAGCGTCGGTGCCCGGGTGCGGCTCAGCGCGCCCGCCGACAACGGGGACGTCATGGTCGAGGTGATCGCATGACACCGGAGGTCGTCATCGCCGGTGTCGGCACGTCCGGCTTCGGCAAACAGGAAGCCGGTCTCGAAGAGCTTGCGTGGCAGGCGATCAGCGAGGCCCTGGATGCAGCGGGCACCGATCCCGGCGAGATCGATGCCGTGGTGGTCGGTACCGTGTTCAGCTACCCGGGGGTGGCCCATCGAGTGCTCCGAGCGGCGGGAATCGCCGCGACACCGATCATCACCGTCGAGAATGCCTGCGCCAGTGGGACACTTGCGGCACACACCGCGATCGAGGGAATTCGTAGCGGAACCTACACGACCGTTCTGGCACTCGGGATCGAGAAGATGTCCGATTCCATCTCCGGGGCCATACCGTCGGATCCCGGTGACGCCGACGGGGCAAGTGGGCTGGCGCTACCCGCGATGTATGCGATGACCGCCCAGCGCTACCGGGCGCAGTACGGCGTCACACCGGAAGAGCTGGCAGCGGTCTCGGTCAAGAACCACGAGCATGCGATCGCCAACCCCCGGGCCCAATACAGCGGCTCGTACTCGGTGGACGACGTACTCGACTCCCGGATGATCGCTGACCCCCTGACCTTGCTCCAGTGCAGCCCCATCTCCGACGGTGCGGCAGCGGCGGTGTTCCGTGCCGGTCGCCCCACCGACGGGCCGGGCACGGTGAAGGTCCTGGCCAGTGCCCTGGAGAGTGGGAGCCCATGGCCGGGCAGCGACGGTCACGTGTGGAACTACGAGCTGATCCAGCGCACCGCCCAGACGGTGTACTCCGCGGCGGCGATCACCCCCGAACAGATCGACGTCTTCGAAATCCACGACGCCTTCACGATCGGTGAGATCGTCACCATCGAGGCCCTGGGCATCTGTCCGCCGGGTACCGGAGCCAAGGCCGCGGTCGAGGGCACCACATGGCGGGGTGGCAGAGCTCCGGTCAACCCGTCCGGTGGCCTGCTGTCACGGGGGCATCCACTCGGCGCAACGGGAATGGCGCAAGTCGCCGAGATCTTCTGGCAACTGACCGGTCGAGCGGATAAGCGTCAGCTCACCGACCCGCGTATCGGCGTGGTGGAGACCATGGGCGGCAACGTCACCGGGTTGAACGGAAACGGTTGCGTGGTCATCGCATTGAGCGCGAACTGACAATCGACAACACAATCGAAAGAAGCAGAAAGCACCATGACCATCCTCGATCGTCCCTGGAATCTCCTTCGCCCCGGTCTCACCGAGAACTCACAGCGGGTCGCAGCCCGGTTCGGTTCGGACACCTACACCTACCGGGCTCTTGACGACGCGTCCGCGGCGCTGGCCGCGGGACTGTCGGCCGAGCTCGCGGTCGGCGACCGCGTGGCCCTGCTGTTGGGAAACCGATTCGAATATCTCGCCGCAGACCTTGCCATCATGCGCGCCGGTCTCGTCAAGGTTCCGCTCAACCCGATGCTCCCCGCTCGGGACATCGTGCACATCCTGGGCCACAGCGGCTCGCGCATCTTGCTGGTGTCCTCGGCCCTCACCGCAGTGGATGAGGACCTTCTGACAGAAGTCGCGACTCAATGCCCTGACCTCCAGGTCATCGACGTCGACACCGAACGCTACGCCGAACTCGTGACTCCGAGCCGGTCCGCCGCCGAGCGTGAGGTCGGACCGGGCGACGCTGCCGCCATCTACTACACCGGCGGCACCACCGGAAAGCCGAAAGGCGTTGTCCACTCCCAGAGCTCGATCGCGACCAATCTCCTCGCCCATATCCTCGAGCCCGAGATCCGGCGAGACGAGATCATGCTGCTGTCCACGGCGCTCTCGCACTCTGCGGGCGCGTTTGCCGCGGCGGGCCTGGCCAGAGGGGCGACGCTGGTCATCCTGGACAAGTTCGCGCCCGAGGAATTCTGTTCTGCTGCCGCTACCTTCGACGTGTCGTGGGCCATGGTCGTGCCCACCATGCTCTATCGGCTTCTGGACCACATCGAACAGCACCAGGTCGATGCGCCGGCACTCGACACCTTCGTCTATGGATCGGCACCCATCACTCCCAGTCGGCTGAAAGAGGCGATCGATGTCTTCGGACCGATCTTCATCCAGCTGTTCGGCCAGACCGAATGCCCCAACTGGGGAACAACACTGACCAAGGGCGATCACCGGAGCGCGGCCGACCAGCCCACCCTCCTCGAGTCGGCCGGTCGGCGCAGCACCATGGCCGAGGTCCGGGTGATCGACGACCAGGGACAGCCGCTGCCATCAGGGCAGGTCGGCGAGATCTGCCTGCGAGCCCCATACGCGCTCATCGAGTACCACAACAATCCCGAGGCGACTGCCGCAACCATCGTCGACGGGTGGGTCCACACTCGCGACGTCGGATATCTGGATGACAACGGTTACCTCTTCCTCAAGGACCGAACGTCGGACATGATCATCTCCGGGGGGTACAACGTGTACTCCTCCGAGGTCGAGTCCGTGATCGCGACCCTGCCCGGCGTACGGCAGGTCGCGGTGATCGGTATCCCCGACCCCGATTGGGGGGAGGCCGTATGCGCCGTGGTCGTCCACGATCAGGCCGACAAGCTGACCGAGGACCAGTTCCGAGGCATCTGCCGCGACGCGCTCGGCGGGTACAAGTCACCCAAGTCCGTCCGGTTCGTGCAGGACATCCCCATGACGCCGTTCGGCAAGGCCGACAAGAAAGCGTTGCGGGCGCCGTTCTGGGCAGCCGAGAGCCGGGCGATCTGACATGGCGCACGCACCGACCGAGCGACGCGTCGTCTGTGGAAACGTACCCGTCTTCCTCGCCGACTCCGTGTCCTTCCTCTCCGAGGACGACCGCGGCGGATATGTGGTGTCCGCATCGCACGGTGGGATCAGCGCGGCGGAGCACGCGCTGATCTTCGCTCCCGCGGTGATCTCGTTCAACGATGCGGGTGGCGGCAAGGACGATGCCGGGTTCCGGGCACTGGACATCCTCGACGGCCACGGCATCTCTGCCTTCTGTGTCAGCCACGAGACAGCCCGGATCGGAGATGCCCTTGACCATTGGGAAAACGGAGTGGTTTCCCGGGCGAACCGGTGTGCCGAGAGCATCGGGATTCGATCGGGCATGACGACCTTCGACGCGATCGCTGCGGCGGTGTCCGTGCCCGGTCAGGCCGCCGGCGTCGGGCGGTGACGCCTGCAGCCGAATCTCACATGTCGGGCCACGGGTTCACATGCGGGGCGCGGTTCGCTACGGTTCTAGTATGTGGGCTCACCGTTTCACTATGTGAGAAATGCACGTTCGGGGATCAACGAGGGAGGTGGAGGGATGGTGGCGACCCCCACGGTGTCGGCCGCGCGACGGTGGAGCATTCTCGGCTGTTCGCTCATGGCGGCGTTGGCGACCGCCTCCATCGCCGGCGGAGTCGCCTTCCTGATCCCGGAATTGCAGAGCTCGGCAGGTATGTCCCTGCCGCAGGCCTCCACTCTCGCGGCTGCCGCCGGCGTGGGTCTGTTGCTCACGACGGTGCCCTGGGGATGGGCGCTGGATCGACGCGGCGAGCGGGAGATCCTGCTCATCTCGCTGTCGGCGACGGTGGTGGTGACCGGTGCGGCCGTCGCCGCGGCTGCGACCCACCAGGCCTTCTGGATCATCGGACTGCTGTTGCTGCTTGCCGGAGCCGTTTCGGCCTCGACGAACGGGGCCAGCGGACGGATCGTGGTCGGCTGGTTCCCGCCGGATCAACGGGGGACCGCGATGGGCATCCGGCAGATGGCCCAGCCGTTGGGCATTGGTGTGTGCGCGCTGACGGTTCCCGTGCTGGCCGAGCAGTTCGGCGTGGCCGCCGGACTCTCGGTCTTCTTGGTGGTGGCCGTGGTCGCACTGCTCGGGACGGTCGTGGGGATCATCGATCCACCGGTGCACGCGCCGGTCAGGAAGCCCGACGGCTCACCGGCTGTCGCCGAGAACCCCTACCGGCGAAGCTCGTATCTCATCCGTATCCACCTCGTCAGTGTGTTGTTGGTGATCCCGCAACTGATGCTGTGGACGTTCGTCCCGGTGTGGTTGATCGACGATCGGGGCTGGGCGGCGGCGACCGCAGGCGTGCTGGTGACCGTCACCCAGATCCTGGGTGCGCTCGGACGTATCGGGGCAGGCCGCTGGTCCGACGTCTGGGGTTCGCGGATGCGGCCGGTGCAGGTGATCGCCATCGTGGGCGCGATCCTGATGGCCGGTCTCGCGGTCACCGATCGGATCGGGAGCCCTGTCGCGGTGATCTTCATGGTCGCCGCCTCGATCGTGGCCGTCGCCGACAACGGACTCGCCTTCACCGCGATCGCCGAGTACGCCGGACCGAGGTGGAGTGGCCGGGGTCTCGCGATCCAGAACACCGGGCAATACCTCATCGCGTCGCTCAGCATCCCGGCGATCGGCGCCATCATCGCCGCGGCCGGCTACCCGGCGGCGTTCGGATTGGTAGCGCTGGCACCGCTGCTCGCCATCGGCATCGTCCCGGTCGCGCTCGAGGTCCGTGACGACGCCAACGACTGAGGGCGACGCCGCTGAGGCAACGACTGAGGTCGACGCCCGCCGAGGCGGCCGTCGGCGGACCGGATGCGGAAGTCCTTTCGGCCATGGTCACGCTGCGTGACCCGGTCTTGGGATCCTCCTGGATCGTCCTCAGGGAACGAGTCGGAGCTGATGCCGGGTGGCATGTCGCCACGGTGCAATAAGTGTCTCGAAGTGTGCAGGGGTGAAACTCGAGCCGACGAGATCGCCAACCGACAGCGCTGCCGCCGCATCCCTTATCGTCGCCACTGCTTCGGGCGTGATCAGGTCCTCGGGTCGCGGTGCCGCGAGGTTTCCGAATCGAGGTTCCCAAGCCGCGGCCTGCGATCGATACCACTGGTCCAGGCGACCTGATGCGGCAGCGACTTCGCGGGCATGCGCCCACGCGCCGAGTCGTCGGTGACTATCGGCGCCGAGATCGAACGTTGCAGACCCGGTGTCATCCATCTGCTCGGAAACCTCGAGTGCGTGGATGACCACGGCGCGCCAATTGGGTCCGAACGCGCGATGACACTCGACGTCGGAGATCTCGAACCGGTCCAAGAGGTCGAGCACATCGGCGACCGTGTCCGGACGGAGGTCGTAGCTGCCGGGCAGATGTGGTGAGAGAAGCTGGAAGACGACGAAGGCTTCCCCACGTCGCGGAGTGCTGCGTAGGAGAAGATCGAGAACACCCGTGTGGACGTCGGTGATGAAGACACCCCGCGGCGACGTCGACTGCCGCAGAAACCGTGCGGCGTTTCCCGGCAGCGACCATAGTCGGTCGATCATCTCGGCGTCTGCAATCATCGGGCCTCTCATTTCTGGATGGGTGCACGATCAACGTTCGATGTGTGGACGGGTCGTTCAGGGCGACTCCCACGGTCGAGGTCTCCGTACACCTCCGGCGCAAACAGCTGCGATCGACTGGGGATACGGCCCCTCGGCTTGGCGCTGATGCGCTTATGATATATGAGTCGTGTATCGACGATAGTTCAGGCGTTCCGGGAGGTCAAGGGATCGGCCGCAGTCTGGTGCATTGCGCGAATTCATTCGGCGTGACGCTTGACCGATGCGTGTGGGTGACATACCTTGCAAGCAGAATGATGTGTTAGAGGGCACATCAAATATTTCAGAAGGTCGGACCGGAATGTCACACCAGCTCATCGACCCGCTGCTTCAGCCCTTCACCTTGAAGAACGTCACCCTGCGCAACCGGGTGGTCAGCACCTCGCATGAACCCTCCTACACCGAGGAGGGCATGCCCAAGCGGCGCTATCGCCTCTACCACGAGGAGAAGGCGAAAGGCGGGCTCGGGCTGACCATGATCGGTGGTTCGGCGGTTGTGGCACCGGACAGTCCCGCGGCGTTCGGGAACCTGCACGTCTACAAGGACGAGATCGTGCCGTGGTTCCGCGAACTCGCCTACGGAGTGCACGAACACGGCGCGGCGGTGATGTGCCAGATCACCCATCTCGGGCGTCGTACGAGCAACTATGACGGCGACTGGCTTCCGGTGATCGCGCCTTCGCCGATCCGGGAACCGGCACACCGTTCCTTTCCGAAGGCGGCCGAGGAGTGGGATATGGACCGCATCGTCCGTGCCTATGCCGACGCCACCGAACGTTGTCGCGAGGCCGGCCTCGACGGCATCGAACTCGAGGCGTACACGCACCTCCTGGACTCCTTCTGGTCGCCCTTGACCAATCATCGCGACGATGAGTACGGAATGGCCAGCCTCGAGGACCGGCTGCGCTTCCCGCTGCGGGTCATTCGCGCTGTACGTGAAGCTGCCGGACCGGATTTCGCCGTCGGCATCCGGATGTCGCTCGACGAGGACATGCCCGGCGGGCTGCAATGGGACGACGGCGTCGCGATCGCGCAGCGCGTCGTCGAGGAGGGCGTCGACTTCATCAGCGTGATCAAGGGATACATGGCCAGCGACGAAGCGCTGTCGCGAGTCATCCCTCCGATGGGCACCCCGGTCGCACCGCATCTCGAGTTCGCGGGCGCGGTCAAGCAGGCGGTCTCGGTCCCGGTGATGCATGCCTCGCGTATCAACGACGTGGCGACTGCCCGTCACGCGATCCGCGACGGACTCGTCGATCTCGTCGGCATGACCCGCGCGCACATCGCCGACCCCCACATCGTCGCGAAAATCCAAGCGGGTCAGGAAGATCGGATTCGTCCCTGCGTGGGGGCGAGCTATTGCCTCGACGAGATCTACCAGAATCGCGATGCGAAGTGTGTCCACAATCCGTCGACCGGACGTGAGGATCGGATTCCGCATGATGTCCCAGCGGCCACCTCCCCGGCGAAGACCGCAGTGGTCGTCGGGGCCGGCCCTGCCGGACTCGAGGCCGCGCGCGTGCTGGCCGAGCGTGGGCACCGCGTGGTCGTGTTCGAGGCCGCCGACGCCGCGGGTGGGCAGATCCGTCTCGCCGCGTCATCGCCGCGCCGCCGCGATCTGATCAGCATCGTCGAATGGCGGCTGGACGAGTGCAAGCGACTCGACGTCGATATCCGCACGAGCACCTATGCCGAGTCCGACGACATTCTTGCCGAGAACCCGGACATCGTGGTGATCGCGACGGGCGGAATGCCGAACAACGAGTTCCTCGCCGAAGGGTCCGCGTTGGTGACCGACGCCTGGGACATCCTCTGCGGTGCGGTTCGGCCGCGCGGTGAGGTCATGTTCTACGACGACAATGGCGGGCATCCCGGCCTGGACGCGACCGAGATGATCGCGCGCACCGGGACCCCGGTCGAGTTCGTGACGCCCGAGCGAACGTTGGCGCCAGACGTGGGTGGGGTGAACTATCCCGGCTATTTCAAGGTCTTCGCCGAGCACGACGTCCGGGTCACCCTCAATGAACGCGTGACCGGGGTCCGGCGCAAGGACGGCCGCCTCGAGGTCGACCTCTACAACGAGTACGCGCATGCGACCCGCCAACGCGTGGTGGATCAGGTGGTCGTCGAGCACGGCACGCTGCCGCTTGATGACCTGTACTTCGAATTGGTGCCGGGATCGACCAACCTGGGCGAGGTCGACCAGCAGGCACTGATCGATGTGCAGCCGCAGGAGGTCACGCGGAACCCGGAGGGAGGCTATCAGCTCTTCCGGATCGGAGATGCCGTCGCCAGCCGCAACATCCATGCCGCGGTCTACGACGCGTTCCGTCTCTGCCTGGTGCTCTGAACCTGTTCCCCACTGACCGGATCGCAGCATCAGTCGACCCCGGCGCTCGTCTTCTCGCCCCGAGGGAGAAGACGAGCGCCGGGGTCGACTGATGTCGTCAGAACATCTGTCGGATGCCGTCCTCGAACTCGCGGACATGTGTCTCCGCCAGGAGTCGGGCCCGCTCGCCATCGCGATCCAGGATCGCCTGTAACACCTCGGACTGTCCGTGGACGTGGTGATTGAGGTCCGGAAGTCGCTCGAGGGCGAGATTCCACATCCGGACCGAGAGGTCGAGGCTCTGACTGAGCATGTCCAGCAGATACGGGTTGTGTGACATGCGATGGATGGCCCGGTGCACGTCGACGTCGAGTGCGAGCAGTTCTTCGGGGTCAGTTGTCGCGTCGAGTTCGTCCACCAGTGCCTGGAGTTCCTGACGCTCCTCATATGTGGCCTCGGCGGCGGCGCGCTCAGCCGCCAGCCCCTCGAGCCGCTCACGGATGTCGCAGATGGCCTGCAGGTCGGCGAGGTGCAGGTCGGCGACATAGCTGCCGCTCCGCGGGTAGACGACGACGAGACGCCCGTAGGCGAGGCGTTTGATCGCCTCACGGACGGGAGTGCGTCCGACGCCGAGTTCGGAGGCGAGTTGTTCCTCCTCGATCGGCGCACCGGGCGGGAGTTCGAGCGACACGATCTTGTCTCTGATCGCGTCGAAAGCCCGATCTGAGAGCAGCCGTGTCCCGGCAGGCCGACGGTGGTCCGAATGAGCCGAACGTGCACCTGTCATGCTCAGGCCTTCCTTGCGAGAAACACAATGCAGTCCCACTGAGATGTCAGTGTGTATCGAACGTACATCAGTCCGGCGAATTGTCGAGGGCTGCCGCTCCTCCGACCGTGTGATCGGCTATTAATATATCAACTATGTGCCAAACGTGGTATGCGCAGGTCCGCCGGCACGTCCCGCGGCCCCCGTGGTCGGTGCGGTGGGGCGGTGGGGCGCGCGACGACGTCTCCGGGGTTACCCCGGGCGGCAGGCTTCATCGACATTGATATATCATTGTTCGCGCAGAACACTGCCAGCTGGTGAGAAGCAGGATCCACTACGTACGGAAGGGGCAGGTGATGACAGTTCTGGGAGCGGACATGTTGGACGTCGATCCGGAGACCATGTCGTTGGCGGACCGCGCGTACCTGACCATTCAGGACAAACTGATCATGCTCGACATCCGGCCAAACGAGGCGGTCGTCGAGAGTGAACTGGCCAGTCAGCTCGGTGTGGGACGTACGCCGGTCCGCGAGGCGCTGAAGCGACTGGAGGCCGATCGGCTGGTCGTGTCCTTCCCCCGGCGAGGAACCTTCGCCACCGGCGTCGACGTTGCCGACCTGCGGCACATTTCGCAGATCCGCATGAGCCTGGAGCCGGTTGCAGCACGAACTGCCGCCGAGTCTGCCTCGTCCGCTATGCGTCAACAGCTGATCGAGCTGGCTGACCGGACCGAGGCCCTCGATCTCGAGAACATCGAGCGTCATGAGCTGATGCGCTGGGATTTGCGCGTGCATCGCGCGATATACCGCGCCACGGGCAATCCGCACCTCGAGGATGTGCTGGTCCGCTACGACAATCTCGCCAGCCGAATCTTCTGTCTGTTCCTCGACCGGCTGCCAACGGTCGCCCAGCATGTGGCAGAGCACACCGAACTCTTGCGCACCATCGCGGCGGGCGATGCCGATGCCGCTGCGCAGATCGCTCTCGACCACGTGACCGGCTTCGAGGAATCCGTCCGCGCGATCGTCTGAGCGCGGCACCGCCCCACCCGCACGCCGAAAGTCCGAGCCGGTCGCACCAACGGTGTCCATCCGGACTCTTTCCACGCCGGCGATCCCTGTGTCGGGCATGCGTCGTTTGTCGGATTATGGCTCTCGCCAGTGATCGACAGCTGGTATATCTTCTGGTAGTTTGGCAGCCAGCCGCTGGTCAGCCACTTTTGTGCGATTTGACGCACCCCGTGCGACGTGTTGCCGTTTGAGCGACGTGGCGCAATGTGCGTATGGTTGCGTTATGAGCAACCCGAGTTCTGAGGCCACCGGCGGTGGCGTGCAGTCGGTCGACCGCGCCATCCAGGTGCTCGAGATTCTGGCCCGACTCGGGGAGGCCGGTGTCACGGAAGTCGCCGCCGATGTCGGGGTGCACAAATCAACCGCCTCGCGGCTCCTGTCTGCTCTCGAAGAGCGCGAGATGGTGGAGCAATCGCAAGACCGAGGTAAGTACCGGCTGGGTTTCGGAATCCTTCGTCTCGCAAGTGCCGTACCCGCCCAGCTCGACATCACCCACCAAAGCCGTGTTGTCACCGAGCGACTCGCCGCCGACCTCGGGGAAACCGTCAATGTTGCCGTTCTCCGCTCGCACTATGCGGTCAACGTCGATCAGGCCAAGGGTCCTTCCGCGGTGTCCACGCAGGACTGGCTCGGCGAGCTGACGCCGTTGCACGCCACGTCCAGCGGAAAGGTCTTGTTGGCCTATCTTCCGGAAGGCTCCCGGCATGCGCTCCTCGAGGCGGGTGGCCTGGAGCGTTTCACGAAACGAACGATCACGTCGATCGATGATGTCGATCGGGAGCTCGAGTCGGTGGTGGGGAATGGCTTCGCCGTGTGCATCGAGGAGTTCGAAGAAGGCCTCAACGCGGTTGCCGCTCCGGTACGTGATCATCTGGGCGAGGTGATCGCGGCGATCAGTGTCTCGGGTCCCGTCTACCGCCTCAACGAGGCGAAGGCCCGGGAGTGCGCGCCTGCGGTCGTGTCGGCCGCGGCCGAGATCAGCTGGCGGATGGGTTATCAGGGCTGACTGCTCCAAGGATCGATCCGGACCCATCTCTCCTCGGTGGCGCTCAGTCGTGCGGTTTCCGTTGGTGTGTCGAGAGCGGCTCTGACCCAGGCGGCTTGTGTCCTGGATCATGAACCTTCTGATACTTGACACAGATCACATTTCCCGTGGATCATTCCTAGGTACGCAAAGGGTTGCGCATTGCGCAACCGAGTATCTGTTAGGCGAAGAGTTCTGGCGGCCCAGTGGCGATGCGGGCCGGTGTCCACCTTTTCGCTGAGACCGCCATCGCCGCCCGGTGAGATAGACGAAGGACCGGTTGGCCACTGGTGGTCCATGTCCCCCTGCGATTTCGGCCGCCGTTCATGTCCGGGATCGATGCACCGACTCCCGCGGTGATCGATGTGCCGGCCGGCCCGCACGCCGTCGGTCCGAGGTGTTGGTGTCGCTCTCGTCGGATATCTCGGCGCTTTTCTGTTCTCATTCGACAGATCGATCAAACACTCTGCAGTTCAACGGATTTCACCCGCCGTCCGATGTCCCTGTCGGCCGGTGGGTGTCGTCGTGTGCCGGGCATGTCGGGGTCTGGGATCGCACCCGAATGGGGGGCGAAAAAGTTCTCTGAAACTCCTTGACAAGCCCCCGGGCGACCCACAGACTGTTGCGTAATACGAATCACGTTTCGTTATTCGCACTCGTTACGTCTCACAGATCCGTCACCCGAACTTATTGAGAGGCTGCGACCATGATCGAAGTCTGTCCCCTGTCCGACCTGCCTCCCGGTGAGGCAATCCGGGTCGAGGCCGATCCGGCGATCGCCGTTTTCCACACCGAAGACGGCGAGATCTACGCGATCGACGACACCTGTTCTCACCAGGACGCCTCGCTCGCGGACGGCTGGCTGGAAGGCTGTGAGGTCGAGTGCCCACTGCATGCCTCCAAGTTCGACCTGCGCACCGGTGCGGTCGACGCGCCTCCGGCAAAGCGTCCCGTCCGCACGCATGTCGTGCAGATCGAGGACGGCATCATCTGGGTGGAGCCGAGCACCGAGGTACCGAATCTGCCTCCCGACGTCCGTGCGCGTCTCGGGGAAGGGGCACAGAAGTGAAGCATGTAGCCATCGTCGGTGCGTCACTGGCGGGTCTGTCGGCCGCTCGTGCGTTGCGCGCCCAGGGATTCGCCGGTCGGCTGTCGGTGATCGGCGAAGAGGCCCGTCGGCCGTACGACCGTCCGCCGCTCTCCAAGGCATTCCTGACCGGCGACATCGCCGAGATGGATCTCGCACTCGAGGACGAGGACGACGAGCTGGACGTCAACTGGATCCTCGGCAACGCCGCCACGCGCCTCGACACCTCCTCGGGTGCAATCGAACTCGCCGATGGCACCCGGATCGACGCCGACGGCGTCGTGCTCGCCACCGGATCGCGAGCCCGCCGCTGGCCCGGCTGCGAAACGATGGCCGGCGTGCACGTGATCCGCACGATCGAGGACGCCATCGCGCTCCGCGGGGACCTTCGTCCCGGCGCTCGGCTGGTCGTGATCGGAGCCGGGTTCATCGGCGCCGAAGTCGCCTCCACCGCTCGCAAGCTCGGACTCGAGGTGACGGTCGTCGAAGCCGCACCGACGCCGCTCGTCGCCCAACTGGGCGGACACTTCGGATCGATCGTCGCCGCGGCCCACGCACACAACGGAACGACGCTGATCTGCGGTGTCGGGGTGGCCGGTCTCGCGGGCGGCGACCGAGTGACGTCCGTCGATCTCGTCGACGGACGTTCACTGCCGGCGGATGTGGTAGTCGTCGGCATCGGTGGCATCCCGAACATCGAGTGGCTGGACGGCAGCGGACTGACACTGGGCAACGGTGTGATCTGCGGCCGCGGCGGCGAGACCACCATCCCCAACGTCGTCGCGGTGGGTGACTGTGCCGCCTGGTTCGACGAATCCACGGGCGCCGCACATCGGGTGGAACACTGGACCGGTGCGCTGGAACGACCCGCCATTGCGGTCTCCACGCTGCTCGCGGGCGGTGTCCACCAGGGCACTCCGGCCAAGCCGCCGTACTTCTGGTCGGACCAGTACGGTTCCCGAATCCAGTTCGCCGGCATGTCCCGGCCGGGTGACGAGATCGTCGTCGAGGCCGGCAGCTGCGAGGAGCGCAGCTTCGTCGCGACGTACCGACGCGACGGTCGAATCGTTGCGGTGCTCGGTGTCGACCAGCCGCGCCTGTTCAACCGATTGCGCCGTCAGCTTGTGAGTACTCCTGCTGCCGCCTGATCCGGCCGCACCACCCCTCAGTCCCATCACCATCGAACTCGCTCGACAAATCCGAATCGGAGGAAACCGTTCCATGACGACAACCCCCAACGCTCCCAGCCTGCCCGACAGCCTCATCTCCACGCTGGCCGGGCACTACTACACCGATCCCCAGGTGTTTGCGCTGGAGCAGGAGAAGGTCTTCGAGGCCATGTGGTTCTGTGCGGTCCGCTCGGCCGATCTCGACAAGCCGGGTGCCTTCAAGACCGTCGAGGTCGGCCGTGAGAACGTATTGATCAGCAGGTCCCGCAAGGGCGAGATCCGTGCCTTCTACAATGTGTGCCGGCACCGCGGAGCGCGTCTGTGCACCGAAGAGAGTGGCGAGGTCAAGCGCTCGTTCCAGTGCCCCTACCACGCCTGGACATACGATCTCGACGGCAAGCTGATCGCGGCCCCGAACCTCACCAAGATGCCCGACATCGATCGTGACGAGTACGGTCTGAACAAGATCGCGGTCCGCGAATGGCTCGGGTACGTCTGGGTTTGTCTTGCCGACGAGCCGCCGTCCTTCGAGGATTCGGTCATGGCGGACGTCGTCGCCCGCCTCGGCGATGTGGAGTCGATCGACCACTACACGATCGCCGATCTGTCGCTCGGTCGCCGGATCGTCTACGACGTCAAGGCCAACTGGAAGCTCATCATCGAGAACTTCATGGAGTGCTACCACTGTGCGACGATCCACCCCGAGCTGACCGAGGTGCTCCCGGAGTTCGCGGATGGGTACGCGGCCCAGTACTACGTGGGCCACGGCGCCGAGTTCGGTGAGGACGTCAAGGGATTCACCGTCGACGGGTCGGAAGGACTCGACCACATCCCCGGCGTCGGCGAGGATCAGGACCGTCGCTACTACGCGATCACCGTCCGCCCACAGGTGTTCATCAATCTCGTCCCCGACCACGTGATCATCCACCGGATGTTCCCGATGGCCGCCGACCACACCATCGTCGAGTGCGACTGGCTGTACATGCCGCACGTCGTCGAATCGGGTAAGGACGTGAGCCGTTCGGTCGAACTGTTCCACCGGGTGAACTCGCAGGACTTCGAGGCCTGCGAGCGCACCCAGCCGGCGATGGACTCGCGTACCTACCGCAACGGCGGTGTCCTGGTCCCCAGTGAGCACCACATCGGTGAGTTCCACGACTGGCTGAAGAGCAAGCTGGCCGAGTGACCCGTCGGCGTGTGAGGCCATCGACCGGCTGAACCAGACGCACTCCCGCACAAGGCATCGATCCCGGGCCCCGCATGGGCCCGGGATCGATGCCTTTCCGGCGTTTGCCGGCCCGGCCGAGCCGGGAGCGTGCGGCATCCAGACTCGAACGACTCGCGATCACCGACTGCGGTGCACAGACCGGTGCCGAACGCATGCCGACCTCCACTGCCGGAGTCGTGGATTCTCTCTGGCGCGTTCCGCGGAACGCTCCTACCGGTGTGCGCGCCGATCTGCTCGATGGCTTCGGCCTTGATCAACACTGTGGGCCGGCCTTGATCAACGCGGCCACACTGCTCCGCTCTGGTATCGGCTGCGGTGAGTGCATCGAGTTGATCGAGCAGGACAGTCGCACCTGGGTAGCCGATACGACGAAAGAGAGGAACCCGCCCGCCGGGGTGGCGGACGGGTTCCTCTCATCGGATTCCGAGAACGTCAGGTCAGGTTTGCCGTCTCGGTACGATCATCACCGGAACCGGGACATGACGGATGATCTTCGAAGCCGCCGATCCCATGAACACCTGGGTGAAGGGACCTGCGGCACCCGATCCGAGCAGCACCATATCCCCGGGCTTCCACGTGATGTCTGCGACCGCGGACGGCCAGTCGGTGCCGGTGCCGACGACGAGATCGACATTCGGGATCGACAACGTTGCACGGGCTTCGTTGAGTTGTCGACGAACCGCGTCGGTCGTCTTGTCTATCCATTGTCGGGTGACCAGGTTTTCCGCCGAGCGCTCGATGGCGCCGCTGAACATCACAGGTGGGCGCACCGTGAACGACGCGATCCGCAGCCTCAGGTTCCACTTGGTCGCGATTTCGGCGCCGGTCTGGATGAGGTGTCCGGTCGCGGCGGCCCCTCCATAGGAGATGGTGAGCCGCTGTACGGGCACCGGGGACGACGGATACCCACGCGGGGCGATCGCCACCGCGACTGCGGCCGTGTGCACCAGACGTTCGGTGACGCTGCCGAGAGCAATGCGGCCGAGCAAGCCCGACGACGACGACCCGACAACCACGACGCTCGCATGGTGTTGACCTGCGAGTTCCATCAGTCCCCGGGGGATCGAACTCGCCTGGTGGATCACAAGCGAGATGTCGAGGTCCGTACGCATCGCAGCCACTGCCTGCTCGAGTGCCCGCATGGTCTGCTTCCCTAGATATGCCTGGTATTCGCGCTCGACCGGGTCGTTCTCCAGTACTTCCGAGCGTTCGAGAACCGCGGCCGCGATGATCTTCTCGCCTGTGGTGCGCGCGATCTGCGCGGCGAGATGAAGCGGCGCGCTCCCGTGGCTCCGGGCACTGAAGCCGGCGATGATCGTCATTTGGCCAGCTCCGCGTGGACTGCTTGGTTCGCGACCACGTGGGTTACCGGGATATCAGGGTGCTCGGAGCGGGCGCGATCGACGACCTCGAACCGGTGCCACACCGACGCCTCGGCGGGCAGGGTGGCGATCACGATCTGGTCGGGCCGGAAGGAATCGACGGCATCGGCAAGCGCCCGGAGCGGGCGGAAGTCGCCTCGGACGCCCTCGACATCGAGGTTCTCCGACCGCATGGTGGTGACTGTGTGATCCAGGCGTACCTGCGCTGCCTCCTGGGTGGCCTCGAGCACGTCGAGAGGTCCGTGCGTTGCCGCTACGCCGGTCTCGATCGGGCTGTCCGGAACAACAACCAGATACTTGGCAGTGCTGGCGGCGCCGATGCTCCGCAGTTCGTCCAGCAATTCTGTGGAATCGGCGGTTTCGTTGGCCAGGACCAGAACCCGCTGCGCCTCCTTGGCGGGTCCGGCGCCTTCGATCTCGGGCCGGCGATTGAGGTACCACTTGTTGGAGAAGTAGAGCGCGATCACCACGGCCCATGACAGCAGGCTCAGCACCAACTGCGATCTCGAATCCGACTCGATCCCCATTTGCATGAGGATGGCGACGATCGCCACGACCGTGAATATCGACAGCGCGGGGAACAGCCACATCTTGACGCGGAGATTCTCCGAACCGGTCCGGTAGCGCAGCACGACCTGCGAGACCCCGATCAGGCAGTAGACGAACAGGATCACCGCGCCGCTGGAGTTCAGCAGGAACGAGAAGACGTGATTGGGGGAGACCGCGGCGGCGATCACGCAGAGGAAACCGACAACCGAGGACACGAGGATCGCCACGGCGGGCACGCCTCGTTGGGTGACCCGAACGAATTGCTGAGGAGCTTCGCGGCGTGCGGCGAGCACGAACAGCATCCGAGATGCTGTGTACATACCCGAGTTGAGGCAGCTCAGTACCGCCGTCAACACGACTGCGTTCATGATGTGGTTCGCGTAGGGCACACCCATCTCGGTGAACGCAGCCACATACGGGGAAGCGGCAACCGAGTCACTGTTCCACGGAACGATCGTGACGAGCAGGAACATCGAACCCACGTAGAAGATGGCGATCCGCATGATCACGGAGTTGGCCGCCTTGGCAACGGCACGTTCGGGGTCGTGCGACTCGGCCGCAGCGATTGTGGCCACCTCTGCGCCGGTCATCGAGAAGATCACGGTGACGATGGCAGCGGTGATCGCCCAGGCACCATTGGGGAAGAAGCCGCCATGGGAGGTCAGATTCGAGAAGTCCATGGACTTGTGGGGCCAGATGCCGAATATATAGCAGGAGCCGATTGCCAGGAACACGATGATCGCGGTGACCTTGATTCCGGCGAACCAGAACTCGAATTCACCGAAGGAGGATACCGAGAACAGGTTGGTAACGGTCATGGCGGTCAGCAGGATGAGCGAACACAACCACAAGGGGATTCCGGGAATCCAATACTGGACGATCTTGGCACCGGCAATTGCCTCGAAACCGACGATGATGACCCAGAAATACCAGTACAGCCATCCGACGGAAAAGCCCGCCCAACCGCCGAGCGCGTTGCGCGCATAGTCGGCGAAAGAGCCGGTCGAGGGATTGGCAACGGCCATTTCGGCGAGCATCCGCATCACCATGATGACCAGGAACCCGCATAGAGCGTAGGGGATGAATGCGGCCGGTCCGGTGGCGTGGATAACGACTCCGGAACCGACAAACAATCCAGCTCCGATGACGCCGCCGATGGCAATCATCCTCAATTGTCTGTCGCTGAGGCCCTTTTTGAGGGCTGGCGAAGTACCCATGGCGCGACTCCATTCTCTTAGAAATCGAAGCGCGAGTGCGCTCCTGTTGGCTATGGGTTGGGAATTGATGTTGTCATCGCGATCTACCGGCAGACCCGAGAAGGTCGTCGCCTTGAATCCAACTGATACATCAGTCATATACTGTAGTGCGGATCACTCGTTCCCTACAAGGGATCGGGGCTATTACGAACATTGTCCGATTCTCTGACCGGCCCCTCGAGAATTGGACCGTCCCCGACCTGTCAACACACAAAACTCGCACTTACACACGAGACTTCGTGTGTAAGTGCGAGTTCTGTGTGTCGACCGGGACTCCCGTCAGTCGTCGATCTGGGTCAGCATTCGACGAAATTGACCGGAACGTTGACCGCCAGGCCTCCGGTGGAGGTCTCTTTGTACTTCGAGTGCATGTCCTCACCGGTGGACCGCATCGTTTCGATGACCTGATCGAGACTGACACGATGGTCACCGTCGCCGCGAAGTGCCATCCGGGCGGCGTTGATAGCCTTGCCCGCCGAGATGGCGTTGCGCTCGATGCACGGAATCTGCACGAGCCCCTCGATCGGATCGCACGTGAGGCCCAGGCTGTGTTCCATTGCGATCTCGGCAGCGTTCTCGACCTGCTCTGGTGTGCCGCCAAGGATCTCGGCGAGTCCCGCGGCGGCCATCGACGCAGCGGACCCGACCTCTCCCTGGCAACCGACCTCGGCGCCGGAGATCGAGGCGCGTTCTTTGTAGAGCGATCCGACAGCCCCCGCGGCAAGCAGGAACCGGATTGTGGTGTCGTCGCGGTCGCGCCTACCTGCCGGGGTGTAGTTCATCGCGTAGTGCAGGACGGCCGGCACGATGCCTGCCGCGCCGTTGGTGGGGGCGGTGACGATGCGCCCGCCCGACGCATTCTCCTCGTTGACCGCCAGCGCGACGAGATTGACCCAGTCCTCGGCGAATTCCGGTCGGCGATCCGGATCTTCCTGGTCGAGTCGTTCAAACCAGTCCTTGGCCCGCCGACGGACCCTCAGAGCGCCCGGAAGCAGTCCGTCGCGGCCGATACCACGATTCTCGCAGTCGACCATCACGTCGCGGATATGGAGCAGCCGGTCGTGAATTTCGGTGGTGGTGCGGGTTTCGCGCTCGACGTCGAGCATCACATCACTGATGCTGCATTTGTTCATGGCGCACAGCTCGAGGAGCTCTTTGCCGGAGGTGAAGCCGAGCGCCTGTGTTTCCGTCCGGTTCCCGACTGCATGGCGGCTCTCGGCCTCGGTCACCACAAACCCGCCGCCGACGGAGAAGTAGGTCTCACGGTGCAGCTCAGTGCCGTCGGCGCCGAAGGCGGTGATCGTCATGCCATTGGGGTGGAACGGAAGGATCGTCAACGGCCGTAGCACCATGTCCGACTCGGTCAATGCGATGTCACGCACTCCTCCGAACCGGATGTGCCCGGTGGCGCGCATCCAGGCGAGCCGTTCTTCCATATGTTCGGTCTCGAGTTCGTCGGGCTGATGTCCTTCCAGTCCGAGGAGTACCGCTGTCATCGTTCCATGGCCGGCGCCCGTGGCGGCCAGCGAGCCGTACAAGTCCACGCGCAGGTCGGTGGTGTCGTCGAATGCGCCGAGGGTGCGCAGGTCGGACACGAAGCGAGCCGCGGCACGCATGGGGCCGACGGTATGCGAGCTGGACGGTCCGATGCCGACGGAGAAGAGGTCGAACACGCTGATGGTCATAAGATCGCCGATCTGCTACGGAGTGCGTGGGCCAAGGGATCGGACAGGGCCGGAGTGCACTTCCAACACCTACTGATGGTCACCAAGCACAACACTGTGCTGATAGCCAAGTGATATATTAGTGACGTCGTCAACCGTAGGTCAGGTTGGGCGGTTCGGTCAACCCCTGACGAGCGCATCGATACCGTCCTCGATGGCGGAGAGCAGCAAAAAGGATCCGCTGACGACGACCGGTCCGTGACTCATCTCCAGCGCGATGTCGAGCGCCTCGCGAGGGTCATCGACGGAGGTGACGGGCAGGCCGGCTGTCCGCGCGACCTCGGCCAGCTGCCATGCGGCCAGCGGATCGGTGTCGGCCTCGGGTATCCGGGTGACGACAACATGCTCGGCGACCGGAGTAATGGCGGCGATCGCCCCCTGCGGATCCTTGTCGCCTTTCATCGCCAGCACCCAGGTGGCCCGTTGTTCCGGGTGTACGGCGCGAAAGGTGTCGACGAGCGCGGCAAATTTTATGTGATTGTGGGCGCCGTCGAGGATGACCTCGCGACCGCGCACAACATGCCGCTGGAATCGGCCCGGCAGTGACGCGCTGGACAACCCACGATGCACCGCATCGGGAACCAGATCCCATCCGTCGCGGGCGGAGAGGTGTTCGGCTGCGCGGAGGGCAAGCATGGCGTTGTTGCCTTGATGGTGACCCGGCAGTCCCAGTGGGTAGTCCGCACCGTCGAGGTGAAGGACGGTTCCCTCAGGCGTGACCGTGGTGACCGCATCGTGGTTGCCGACCTCGGTAAAGGTGCATCGTCGGGTTCGCGCAGCATCGAGCAGCGCGGTGTGCACGCTGCTTTGATGGGGCCGCAAGAAGATGCCGTGACCTCCCACGGGGAGGATGCCGGCCTTGTGGTGAGCCACCTGGGCGACGGTGTCACCCAGTAGGTCGGTGTGATCGAGACCGATGCGGCCGATGACCGCGAGCTTGTCGGTTCGGGAGATGGTGTTGGTGGCATCGCGTAGTCCGCCGATTCCGGTTTCGATCACCGAGTAGTCGACAGACATCGATGAGAAATGATGGAAGGCAATGGCGTTCGCAACTTCGAAAAACGTCGGTGTGCCCATCGTGGACCTGCCCAGGCGCGCCACCGACGGTGCGATCGAGGTGACCGCCTCGACGAAGGCGGCATCACTGATCGGTTGCCCGTTGATCTGGAATCGCTCGAGGATCGACCGCACGTGCGGCGACATGTGTGCGCCGACCCGCAGGCCGTGGGCCGTCAGAATCGAAGACAGAAATGCGCTGATCGAGCCCTTTCCGGCGGTGCCGGCGATGTGAATGGTGCGGACCTGATCCTGGGGGTTATCCAGTGCCCGGAAGAGCGCCGTCGCGCGGGCGAGGCCAACGGACTTGCCACCGCGGGGCAACGCGTAGAGGTACTCGGTTACGTGATCGAGGTCGGCGAATGCGGTCCGGGGCATTGAAGAACACATGATTGAACTATCATATATCACCAACCAAAAGACTGATATATCAACTCGGAATCAGTCTGCTCGCGCATCGAACCCACGAGAGGTGGCATGGCGATGGTCCGCACGCTGCTGATCGACAACTACGACTCCTTCACCTACAACCTGGTCGACCTGGTGGCCGCGGTCAACGGGTCGCCTCCGGTGGTGGTGACCAATGACGTCACATGGGAGTCGATCGATTTCTCCGCATTCGACAATGTCGTGATCTCGCCCGGCCCGGGACACCCGGGTGTGCCGCGCGATTTCGGTATCGCGGCGCGAGTCATCACCGAGTCGGGTCTGCCGGTCCTCGGGGTGTGTCTCGGTCATCAGGGGGTGTGCGCGGCCTTTGGCGCTCGGGTGGTGCATGCCCCGGAGCCGATGCACGGGCGCGTATCCGCGGTGCACCACGACGGCGTGGGCTTGTTCGCCGGCGTCCCGTCGCCGGTGCTGATGACCCGCTACCACTCATTGATGGTGGTCGACCTCCCCGCGGAGCTGCAGACACTCGCGACGACCGACGACGGAGTGGTCATGGCCGTACGGCATCGTGATCGACCTCTGTGGGGCGTGCAGTTCCATCCCGAATCCATCGCCAGCGAACACGGACTCACCATCCTGAAGAATTTCCGCGATCTGAGTCTCGCCGACTCGGTGCCGACACTGACCGCGCCACAGCAGGTTTCACCGGAGGTGCCGGATTCACCGGGCCGGTTTGTGCTCGAACATGTCGCCATCGATCACGAGCCCGATCCCGCCCGTCTGTATGAGCGACTGTTCGCCGACCGCCCCGGGGCCTTCTGGCTCGACGGCACCGCGCGCCGTGATGCGGGAGCGCGGGTCACCATCATGGGGGATTGCACGGGTCCCGACGCCGAATACCTCACCTACGACGTGACGACCAGGTCCGTGCGGATCGACCGGGGCCTCGAGAGCCGGACTCACCGGGTGCCGTCGCTCTTCGATTTCCTCGAGAAGTCCCTGCGCGACCGCGCGATCGTTCCCGACCCGGCACTGCCGATCGACTTCCACCTCGGATACGTCGGATATCTCGGCTACGAACTCAAGGCCGAGACCGGCGGGCAACTCGTGCATCGATCGCCGCACCCGGACGCCGCGCTGGTTTTCGCCGATCGCGCGGTCGTCATCGATCATGATCGCGGCTGTACATATCTGCTGACCCTGCGTGCGCAGCACGGTGCGGATGCGCACCGATCGTGGCTCGACGACACGGCGGCCGCGGTCGTCGACGTCGATGCGTGTGCACCATATGAGCGGCATGCGCCGCTGATGACCGCGGCCGAGCACGCACCGCCGCGACTGCGCCACGACGCTGCGGCCTACCGCGCGCGGATCGAGGCAAGCATGGATCTGATCCGCGACGGTCAGACCTACGAGGTGTGTCTGACCAACTGCGCCACCGTCGACGGGCCGGTCGACGCGGTGGACGTGTTCGATCGGGTACGCGCACTCAATCCCGTCCCCTATGCCGCGCTCCTGCAATTCGACGGTCTGTCGGTGATCTCTGCGTCCCCGGAGCGCTTCGTTCGCGTGCGCCCCGACCGCACGGTGGATTCGGCGCCGATCAAGGGCACCCGGCCGCGCGGGCAGAACGAGTCAGAGGACGCGCTGTTGCGGCACGCGCTGCGTAGTAGCGAGAAGGAGCGGGCCGAGAATCTGATGATCGTCGACCTCGTGCGCAACGAATTGTCACGGGTGTGCGAACCGGGTTCTGTGCACGTTCCGGAGCTGTTCGCGATCGAGTCCTACGTCTCGGTCCACCAGCTCGTGTCCACTGTCGCCGGCACCCTGCGCCGCGATACCCACCCCGTTGCCGCCGTTCGGGCGCTTTTCCCCGCCGGATCGATGACGGGAGCCCCGAAACTGCGCACCATGGAGATTCTGGATCACCTCGAAGCGGGGCCTCGCGGTGTCTACTCGGGTGCGCTGGGTTACCTGTCCCTGTCGGGTGACGTCGATCTGTCCGTCGTCATCCGGACGATGGTCGCTACCGACTCAGGCGTCGAGTTCGGTGTCGGCGGCGCCATCACCGCTCTGTCCGATCCGGCCGAGGAATACGCCGAGATCCTCGTCAAGGCTACCTCCTCGCAGCGTGTGCTGTCCGAACCTGTGCTGTCCGAATCCGTTACGGCTGACGCCCGGTCGGTGCCCGTCGCGGGGTGATCCTTCCCCGAGGCGACGTGTCCCTGGGGAACTACCGGTTCCGGTGGCTCCCGAGGACGGCCTGTCCGACCGCGACGGCATCGACGGTGGCTGCGACATCGTGAACGCGCAGGATGGATGCGCCGTTGGTGGCCGCGATCATGGCTGCGGTCGCCGACGCCACGGTGCGCTGGTCCACGGCGCGGTCGGTGATCGCGCCGAGCATGCCCTTTCGGGAGAGCCCGGCCATGACCGGCAGTCCGAGATCGGCGAATCGCGGCAGGGCCGCGAGCAGCTCGATGTTGTGGGCCAATGATTTTCCGAATCCGAAGCCAGGGTCGATGATGAGGTGGTCGGTCGGGATTCCTGCTTCGCGGCAGGTGTTGACGCGGTCGATGAGGAATGCCATCACCTCGTCGGCGACGTCGGTGTAGGTGGGCGCCACCTGCATGGTTCCAGGTGTGCCCTGCATGTGCATCAGGCACACCGGCACACCCAGCTCGGCGGCGGTGGCCAGTGCCCCGGGGGCGCGCAACGCGCGCACGTCGTTGATCACCGACGCGCCGGCGGCGACCGCCGCACGCATGACCTCAGGCCTCGAGGTATCGACCGAGATCGGCACATCGAGCGTGCGCGCCAGGGCGCTGACCACGGGAACGACGCGATCGAGTTCCTCGGCCGGCGACGGCGGCGTCGCTCCCGGCCGCGTCGACTCACCACCGATGTCGAGCATGTCGGCTCCGTCGGCGATCAGCACTCGCGCGTGCTCGACAGCGTCGGCGACGGCGCGGTAACGCCCTCCGTCGGAGAACGAATCGGGAGTCACGTTGACGATGCCGCAGATCATGGGCGCCGGCTGGGCCAGTCGTTCGAGCAGACGGGCCACAGGCATCGCTCGTGGAGGGTGGACTACCGAAGTCATCGTGACAAGCATTCCTGTCGCTGCCGTGCGGGCAAAGTGTGGGAGAGCAGTCGGCCCGGTGAACCCTTCCGAAGAGTTCACCGGGCCGACATGGGGGAGTGACTACCAGGCGACGGAGTACTCCGTGGCCGCGTCGAGCAGCCAGTCGGCGAGATACCGTGCGAACGACGACCGCACGATGATGCGGTAGTCGGTACCGGCGTCGTCGAGCGGGATCAGCACGACGGCGGCCAGTCCGAGCATCGTCTGGGCGGCAGCGCCCACGGTGAACACCGACGGATGCAGGTCGAGCGAACATCCCTTGGCGAGCACGTCACGGGCCCGCGCACCGCGCAGACGTAGTGTCGTTCGTTGGGCCGAGACGTCGACCGCTGCGCCGCTGTGGTCACCGATCGCCTCGCGCAACTGCGTCTCGAGTTCTTCCCCGCCGCGGGTGGTGCTGGTGACCAGCCACTCCTGCGGACCGAACCAGATCACGCTGGTGTCGGGCCCGTCCACCACCGTCGACGGCGCGACGGGAAGTCCGGCGATACCGACGGCGGTCGCGGCTGCGGCGCCTCCGGGATCCGACGGGTCGGCCCAGAGATCGACCATGACCACATACGGTTCTTCGGTCAGCGACACCGTGTCCGGCAGTGTCGCGAATCGAGATTCGTAGTCCTGCAGGGGGCTACGAGCAATCAGTGTGTCAGCCATCGCGGCGTGCTCCTTCGGGATCGACCAGGACGGTGCCGGTGACCTCGACGGGTACCAAGGTGCCGTCCACGGGGACATGCAGGGTTTCGCCGATGCGGGCGCGACCCCCCTTGAGCAGCGCCAGCCCGAATGGGCGATCGAGTTCGGCGCTGCGGTAGCTGGAGGTGACGTGACCGAGCATCGGGACCGGTGCCGGCGGGAGCTGTCCGTCGGCACTGAACTCGATGATCTGCGCGCCCTCGGGCAGTACGGTCTGCTCATCGGTGGGGAGCAGGCCGACGAACTGCTTGCGCAGCGGATCGACGTTCTCCTCGCGAGTGAACGACCGCTTGCCGATGAAATCGGCCTTCTTCTTCGACACCGCCCAGGACATACCCAGATCTTGGGGGGTGACGGTGCCGTCGGTGTCCTGGCCGATGATCGGATAGCCCTTCTCGGCGCGCAACACGTGCATCGTCTCGGTGCCGTAGGGGGTGATCCCGTAGCGCTCACCTGCCTCGATCAGCCGCTCCCACACCGCTTGTGCGTGCCAGCCCGTCACGTTGACCTCGTAGGCGAGCTCGCCGGAGAAGCTCACCCGGCCGATCCGCACGTGCACGCCGTCGAGCGCGGTGTCGCGCCACGCCATGAACGGGAAGGCGTCGTTGCTGACGTCGAGGTCTCCGAACACCGCACCGATCACGTCGCGCGACTTGGGCCCGACGACGGGGAAGGTGTGCCACTGCTCGGTCACCGAGGTCATCCGCACCTTCAGATGCGGCCACTCGGTCTGCAGCCACTCCTCCATCCAGTCGAGGATGTGGGCGGCCCCGCCGGTGGTGGTGAACACCTGGAAGCGGTTCTCCGCCAGGCGCATCACCGTACCGTCGTCGATGACCATGCCGTCGACGCCGCACATGACGCCGTAGCGGACCATCCCGACCTTGAGAGTGCTCATCATGTTCGTGTAGAGCATGTCGAGGAATTCGCCGGCATCGGGTCCCTGGACGTCGATCTTGCCCAGGGTCGAGCCGTCGAGGATACCGACTCCGGTGCGCACGGCGGCGCATTCGCGCAGTACCGCCTCCTCCATGTTCTCACCGGCCAGCGGGTAGTAGCGGGGCCGCTTCCACTGGCCGACGTCCTCGAAGATCGCGCCTCGTGCGACATGCCAGTCGTGTACCGCTGTCACACGTTCGGGATCGAACAGGCTGCCCTTGAAGCGCCCGGCCAGCGCCGCGAACGGTACGAGGGCATACGGGGGACGCAGCTTGGTGGTGCCGAGCTGATCCACAGTGGTGCCGAGAAGCTCGGCGGTGATCCCCGACGCGATCACACCGGAGGTCTTGCCCTGATCGTGTGCGGTGCCGATCGTGGTGTAGCGCTTGATGTGCTCCATGGATCGCAGGCCGGCGCCGACCGCATGCTCGATGTCGGCGACCGTCGCGTCACGCTGGACGTCGACGAATTGACGTTCCGACGTGCCCTGGCCCGGAACCCGCCAGAGAACTGCCGGCGGTGCGGTCTCGACCACCGCTTCGGACTCTCCCGGAAGTGCGGTGTCCGACACCGTGAATCCGAGCGATTCCGCGGTCTCGGAGGCCGCGGTGCGGCCCGACCGGATGCAGCCGGGCAGATCGAACACGCCGGTGGCCGAGCCGACCACGCTCATACCGTCGACCGATTCGTCCGGAACGAAGGCGCCGAGGGACTCGTCGAACCGCAGGGCTCCCCGAGCATGGCTGAACAGATGGATCGCCGGGTTCCAGCCGCCGCTCACCAACAGGGCATCGCAGGCCAGGACCGGAGATCCGGTGGATCCGGCCACCATCGCGTGGCTGATCCGGCCGTTACCGCGGGTGCCGGTGACGACCGATCCCGTGCGCACGACGATGCCACGCTCCGCGCACTGGTCCTGCCAGTACTGCGATACGGACTCGCGGGCGTCGATGATCGCGTTGATCTGCACCCCGACGCTGTGCAGGTCGAGCGCGACGGCATACGCGCTGTCGTTGGTGGTGAACACCACGACCTGGGAACCGACCTTGACGCCGTACCGGTGCAGGAAAGTGCGGGCACTGGACGCCAGCATGATTCCGGGCCGGTCGTTGTCGTCGAAGACCACCGGGCGCTCGTGGGCTCCGGTCGCCACGATGATCTCCCTGGCGCGGATACGCCAGACACGCTGCCGGCTGATGTCGGCGGGAGCGTCGAAACCGAGATGATCGGTACGCCGTTCCAGCGCGAGGACGAAGCCGTCATCGTAGAGACCAAACGCCGTGGTGCGCTGGAGATGAGTGACCTCGGGGAAGGCGGCCAGCTCGGCGACCGTGTCGGCGACCCAGTCGAGGGCCGGACGCCCGTCGATGGTGTCGGTGGTACCCAGCAGGGCGCCGCCGGCTTCGGTGTGTTCGTCGATGACCACGACCCGTGCCCCTGAGCGGGCCGCGGTCAGTGCTGCAGCCAGCCCCGACGGCCCGGTCCCGATGACGAGGACGTCCGTGTGGACGTGGGTGGCGTCGTACTGTGCGGTGTCGGGGATTTCGGCGAGGCGGCCCTGGCCGGGGATGCCGCGGGCGGCGAGGCCCTCGAACAGTTCGATCGTGTTCGCCAGCAGCATGGGCTCCGGGAAGGGTGCCTCGATCTGGACGAGGCCACCGGTGTCCTCGGCCCAGGCGCCGGTGATCCCGCGCGGCCGACCCAGTTTGACGCTGGTGGTCACCTGGTGAATTCCGTTGGCCAGCAGGGCTGATCCCAGGGAATCGCCAGGGTGACCGGCCAGTTCCCGGTCTCCGAAGGTGAAGGTGAGAGTGGTGTCGCGGTCGATACGGCCGCCGGTACGGGTACGAAATGGTGCGGTCACGAGATTGCCGGTTTCTGCTCGTCCACGCGGTACACGCGCTGGAATTGGTAGGTTGCCGTGTCACGGATCGCGTTGAACCACCGCCGGCATCCGGCGCTGTGGCTCCAGCGTTCCGCGAAGAGTCCCTTGGGGTTGTCGCGGAAGAACACGTAGTGCGCCCACTCCTCGTCGTCGAGGGCTTGGGGATCGGACGGGTAGGCCACATGAGCCTGCCCGCCGTAGTGGAACTCGGTTTCCTCGCGGGGCCCGCACCAGGGGCATTCGATGAGTTGCATGGTGATTCCTCGGATCAGTGGGCGACGCCGGCAGCGCCGTGTTCGTCGACGAGCTTGCCGGTGACGAAGCGGTCGAGGCTGAATGGGGCGACGTACTCGTGGGGACGGTCGTTGGCGACGGTGTCGGCCAGGCACCACCCCAGCCCCGGGGTGGCCTTGAATCCGCCGGTGCCCCAACCTGCGTTGAGGTACACGTTCTCGTACTGTCCGGCCCGGCCGACGATCGGCGAGGCGTCGGGGCAGACGTCGACGATGCCGGCCCAGGTCCGCAGCAGGTGTGCGCGAGCGAAGACCGGGAACAACTCGACGGCGGCAGCCATCTGGCGTTCGATGATGTGGAAGGCACCGCGCTGCCCGTAGCCGTTGTACGAGTCGACGCCGGCACCCATCACCAGTTCGCCCTTGTGGGCCTGGGACACGTAGACATGCACCGCGTTGGACATCACGATGTTCGGGTGCACGGGCTCGAGCAGTTCGGACACGAGTGCCTGCAGCGGATGGCTCTGCAGCGGAGTGCGAATGCCGAGCATGTCCGTCAGTGTCGAGGTGTGCCCGGCCGCGCACAGCGCGACCTGTCCGGCCGAGATGTCGCCGCGGGTGGTGCGCACCCCGGTGACACGGTCACCGTCGGTCACGAATCCGGTGACCTCGCAGTTCTGGATGATGTCGACGCCGGCCTCATCGGCGCGGCGCGCGAATCCCCAAGCGACGTAGTCGTGTTTGGCGATACCGGCGCGGGGCTGATACGTCGCGCCCAACACGGGGTAGCGGATGTCGCTGGAGGTGTTGACCAGCGGACACAGCTTCTTGACCTCGTCGGGGTCGACCCACTGGGCGTCGATGCCGTTGAGCTTGTTGGCCTCCACCCGGCGCACGCTGTCGCGGACGTCCTGCAGGCTGTGGGCGAGGTTGAGCACGCCGCACTGCCGGAACAGGATCGGGTAGCCGAGGTCGTCCTCAAGACCTTCCCACAGCTTGAGAGAGTGCTCGTAGATCCGCGCGCTCTCGTCCCACAGATAGTTGGACCGGATCAGCGTGGTGTTGCGGGCCATGTTGCCGCCGGCCAGCCAACCGCGCTCCAGGACCGCAATATTGGTGATGCCGTGGTTCTTCACCAGGTAGTGGGCGGTGGCCAGTCCATGGCCGCCGCCGCCGACGATCACCACGTCGTAGGACTTCTTGGGTTCGGGAGTGCGCCAGAGGAAGCGGGGGTGCTCGGGCAGATGAGCGCCGGGGGGCTGTGTGGGTGCGGTCACGACTAGGCCTCCGTGAGGGTCGGGTAGAGGGGGAAGCGGGCGGCGAGGACGTCGACGCGGTCGCGCAGGTCGTCGAGGGCGGCGTCATCGGTCGCGGGACGCAGGGCGTGGCTGATGACGTCGGCGACCTCGGCGAAGGCCTCGAGGTCGAAACCCCGGGTGGCCAACGCGGGGGTGCCGATGCGCACACCGGAGCTGATCATCGGCGGCCGTGGGTCGAAGGGCACGGCGTTGCGGTTCACCGTGATACCCACCCGGTGCAATCTGTCCTCGGCCTGCTTTCCGTCGAGTTCGGAGTTCCGGAGGTCGACCAGCACGAGATGGACGTCGGTACCTCCCGACACCACGCTGATACCGGCCGCCTTCGAATCGGGCTGCAGCAGGCGGTCGGCGAGAATCTTCGCGCCGTCGAGCGTCCGCTGCTGACGCTCAGCGAAGGCGGGTTCGGCGGCGAGCTTGAAGGAGACGGCCTTGCCGGCGATCACGTGTTCGAGCGGACCGCCCTGCTGGCCGGGGAACACCGACGAGTTGAACTTCTTGGCGAGCGCCTCGTCATTGGTGAGGATGATGCCGCCACGCGGGCCGCCGAGGGTCTTGTGGGTGGTGGAGGTGACGACATGCGCGTGCGGAACCGGCGAGGGATGCAGGCCCGCGGCCACCAGACCGGCGAAGTGGGCCATGTCGACCATGAGGTAGGCGCCCACCTCGTCGGCGATGCGGCGGAACTCGGCGAAGTCGAGCTGCCGCGGATAGGCCGACCAACCGGCCAGGATCAGCTTCGGCTTGTGCTCGTGCGCAAGCCGTTCCACCTCGGCCATGTCGATGCGATGGGTGTGCTCGTCGACCTGGTACGCGGCGACGTCGTACAGCTTGCCGGAGAAGTTCAGCTTCATGCCGTGGGTCAGGTGGCCGCCGTGGGCCAGGGCGAGGCCGAGGATGGTGTCCCCCGGCGTCAGGAGTGCGGCCATCGCTGCGGCGTTGGCCTGTGCGCCCGAATGAGGCTGCACGTTGGCGTATTTCGCACCGAACAGTGCGGTGAGTCGATCGATCGCCAGCTGCTCGATGACGTCGACGTGTTCGCAGCCGCCGTAGTACCGGCGGCCCGGATATCCCTCGGCGTACTTGTTGGTGAGGACCGAACCCTGCGCCTGCATGACCGCGAGCGGTGCGAAGTTCTCGCTCGCGATCATCTCGAGGGTGCCCTGCTGCCGGCCGAGCTCGGCGGCGATCTGGGCGTGGACGTCGGGGTCGAGCGTGGCCAGCGATTCACTGAGGAGGGGATTGCCTGCGGTTTGCGCAGCTGTCGTGGTGCCGAGAGTCATGATCACCTTTCTGACACGTCAGTTACGGGGTTACTGATATATCAATGTGGTGTTAGAGTAGGGCCAGTGGTCAACCACGTCAATAGCTCTGATCGAACTTCAGTGGAGGCGGTGATACGTGTGACGTCCTTTCTGTCCGCGGACGTCGAGAATGGCAACCGGACCAATGCCGATCGCGCCTACGATCACATCCGGGAGCAGCTGATCATGCTCGACATCCGTCCCGGCGATCCCATCAACGACGACCAACTCGCGGCCGCACTCGGATTGGGTCGCACCCCGGTCCGTGAGGCACTCAAACGGCTGGAGCGCGAGCGCCTGGTGATCGCCTATCCGCGCAGGGGCACATTTGCCACGATGGTCGACTTGACCGATCTCGCCGACATCTCCGAGATCCGTAAGCAACTCGAACCCACCGCCGCCGCGCGTGCGGCGCGGACCGCCACGAGTCAGGCCTGCGATGAGCTGTCGAGGCTGGCGGCCGAGATCTCCGCCGTCACGGACGATGACGAGCCGCACGAAGTGCTGCGTAAGGACGTGCATGTGCACCGGGCGATCTATCGAGCGTCCGGGAATCCGCACCTCGAGGACATCCTGGTGAGTCTCGATGCGCACGCAACGCGGATCTGGTGCCTGTTCCTCGATCGTTTGCCGGGTGTGGCAGACCATGTCCGCGAACACATCCCGTTGATCGAGGCCATCATCGCCGGAGACCCCGAGGCGGCCGCGGCACAGACTCTTGCCCACGTCACGGGATTCGAACAAACCATCCGCTCGCTCCTGTGAGCTCGCCGTCGGCGACAACCGCCACCCTGCTCGGCGGAAGTCGTCGTGAGTCTCGCCGACCGATCCTCTCGGAGCACGATGCACAGCAGCGATGAGCTCGTACCGGACATGTTCGACGTGGTGATCGCGGGCCGGCCCGCAGCCATCGGTGATCCACGCCATGTTCGACATCTTTCGCTCGCACAAGGAGGTCGTGGTCGCCGACGACCCCGAATCGATCCTGGAGGCGGTCAACGACCGCGCCATCACCCGACTACTCGTCGACGACGTCGCAGAGCATCCGGCCGACGTTCTCCCCGACACACGCGCCAGTGCGGCCCGGCGAATCCAGACCGTTCTGGCCTACCGGCCCAGCGGGCGCGTGGCCGATGCCGATGTCACGGTGACCGGCAACGACGTCTCCGAACACTACGTGCGCGCCGTCATGACGGACTTGCGCGACTCACCTCGTCGGACACTCCAGCCGCCCCCGGGTCGGCAGGTCGTGGTGGGGCATCGTCTGACTGATCTCACATTCGGTTATCACCTCATAGAAACAGCGACGGCCCCCGCACAGTGCGGGGGCCGTCGCCGTTGTGGGTCGGTCTTGCCCCGTGAGAACCGAGATCAGACCCGGTCGTAGCGGTCGAGTTCGGACACCTTGGTCCACGCCGCGACGAAGTCGGTGACGAACGCCTCCTTGGCGTCGTCCTCGGCGTAGACCTCGGCGAGCGCGCGCAGCTCGGAGTTGGCCGCGAAGACCAGGTCGACGCGGGTACCGGTCCACTTGTCGGCCCCCGACGACCGGTCCTTGCCGACATAGGTGCCGTCCTCGGACGGCGATGTGGCCCAGACGGTGTCCATGTCGAGGATGTTGACGAAGAAGTCGTTGGTCAGCTGACCGACGTTCTCGGTGAGCACGCCGTGGGTGCTGTTGCCGTGGTTGGCCCCGAGCACGCGCAGACCACCCACGAGCACCGTCATCTCCGGCGCGGTCAGGGTGAGCAGATTCGCCTTGTCGACCAAGTTGTACTCGGCCTGCAGGGCATTGCCCTTCCCTTCGTAATTGCGGAAACCGTCGTAGGCGGGCTCCAGATGTGCGAACGACTCGACGTCGGTCGACTCCTGCGACGCATCGGTACGACCCGGGGTGAACGGTACCGAGACCTCGATGCCGGCATCCTTGGCCGCCTTCTCGACCGCCACGACACCACCGAGTACCACCAGATCGGCGAAGGAGACCTTCGTCCCGGAGTCGCCATTGAACGACTTCTGGATCTGCTCCAGGGCGGCGATCACCTGTGCGAGGTCGTCGGTCTCGTTGGACTCCCAGCCCAGTTGCGGCTGCAGACGGATCCGGCCGCCGTTCGCGCCACCGCGGAAGTCGCTGCCGCGGAAGGTCGCCGCCGCCTTCCACGCCGTGGACACCAACTGCGGCACGGTCAGACCCGACGCCAGGATCTGCGCCTTGAGGGACGCCACATCGGCGTCGGAGACGACGGCGTCCTCCTGGGCGGGAACGTTGTCCTGCCAGACGTACGTCTCGGTCGGCACCAGCGGGCCGCGGTAGCGGATCGCCGGACCCATGTCACGGTGCAGCAGCTTGAACCAGGCCTTGGCGAACTCCTCAGCCAGTTCCTCCGGATGGTCCAGCCAGCGGCGGGTGATCTTCTCGAAGGCGGGGTTGCGAACTGCTCGACGTTCTGTGATCAAACGTGCTCGAATGTGGTTTTCCACGGGATGTCGGGTTGGCTGTGCGGGTGCAGGGTGTGCATCCGGATGCTGCGTACTGCTGGTTTCGTGGGGGCCCGATGCCGGTGCATGCTCGGCGGTTGGCGTCGGGCACGATCGGGGTGGATGCGGCGCGAAGCGCGGTCTGATGGCCGGGTGATGGGGTACGCGTGGGTGTCCTGGCCTGATCGGCGTGCTGATCTGGACCGCCAGGTAGCCCGGCGTACGCGGTGGGCGACGGCGAACGGGCGCCTGGTCGGTGAGGTCGTGTGAGGTCGGGTCTTGGATGGATGGGAAGCGACGAAGATTCGGCGGGTCTTGTCGGACCCATCTGCGAGGGTGGTGGTTGTGCAGCATCGTGACCGTCTGGCCGGGCTCGGGGTTGAGCATCTGGACGCGGCGCTGGCGGCGCAGGGCGGCGCGATCGTGGCGACCGGGGATGGTGAGACCGGAGATGATCTGGTGCGCGACATGATCGAGGTGCTCACCGGGATGTGTACGCGCCTCAGCGGTCGTCGGGGTGCGCGCGACCGGGCGGTGGGTGTGGTCACCGCCACCAGTCACGACGGCCGGGTGGAGAGGAGTTGCTGATGGCCAGGTTCGAGGTCCCCGACGGGTGGACGGTGCAGGCCTACCGGTTCGCGCTGGATCCCACGCCCGCCCAGGTGCGGGCATTCCGATCGCACGCGGGCGGGGCACGCACAGCGCACAACACCATGCTCGCCGTGGTGAAGGCCGTGATGAACCAACGGGCGGCCGAACGCTCCTACGGTATCGCCGAGGCCGATCTCACCCCGTCGTTGAACTGGTCACTGGCCGGGCTGCGCAAAGAGTGGAACGCCCGCAAAGACGAGGTCGCGCCGTGGTGGGCGGAGAACTCCAAGGAGGCCTACAACACTGGCCTCGACGCGTTGGCGCGGGGTCTGCAGGCGTGGCACACGTCCCGCACCGGTGAGAGGGCGGGGAAGGCTGTCGGGTTCCCTCGTTTCAAGAGTGTCCGGTCTCGGCGGTCGGTGCGATTCACCACCGGTGTCATCCGGGTCGAGACCGACCGGCACCACGTCACTCTCCCGAGAGTGGGGCGGCTCAAAACGCATGAGTCCACCCGCAAACTCGCCCGCCGCCTCCACGCGGGTACTGCTCGGATCGTGTCGGCCACTCTGTGTGAGGATTCGGCGGGTCGTTGGCACGTGTCCTTTCACACCCTCGTGCAGCGCGGGCACGGCCGTGTCGGGGCCGGTGAGCCGGTGGTCGGGATCGATGTCGGTGTGAAAGCCGACTCCCTGTGCGTTGTCGCGACACCGGATGGTCGTGAACTCGACCGCGTCGCGGCCCCGAAGTCACTCACGAAAGCCCACGCACGACTGCGGGCACTGCAACGTCGGGCGGCCCGCCAGCAGGGGCCCTACGATCCGGTCACGCGAACCAGACGGGCACCGTCGAAGCGGTGGATCACACAGCAGCGCAGGATCGCCCGCACCCACGCCCACGCCGCCGCCGTGCGCCGTGACGTGCTGCACAAGCACACCACTGCCCTCGCCCACCACCACCAGGTGATCGTGGTGGAAACGTTGAACGCTGCGGGGATGCGCGCGGCGGGCGGGGCGCGCAAGCGTGGCCTGAACCGGTCGCTCGCTGATGCCGCGGTGGGCGAGATTCGACGGATGCTCGACTACAAAACCCGCTGGTACGGCTCCACACTCGTGGAAGCTGACCGGTATTACCCCTCCAGCAAGACGTGTTCGGGATGTGGCAGGCGAAAACCAAACCTGACCCTCGCCGAACGCGCCTACGTGTGTGAACACTGCGGCCTGCAGATCGATCGTGATCTCAACGCCGCGATCAACCTCGCCCGCCTCGGCGACACCCCGCACACGGGTGACACGGGGACCGGTACCGGGAGTAGCCCGGCCGCCACCCATCGGGGTGGACACGGACGTGGAGCCACGCAGGAGTCCGCGACCACACCAGTGGTCAACGCAGCAGGCGACGAAGCGTCAACCCGGCACCAGCACCCGCTGGACAAGACCGGGACTGCCTCGCCGCAAGGCGAGGCTGCCCAATGACGAGCATGCTCACACTTGCTCACCAAAAGGCAACGGTCCATCCGCATGGTCAGGTCGGTGGTCAGCATCGAGGGATGCGTCTTGCCGTCGCCCTGAGCCATCGGGGCCGTGTTGGCCCAGCCGTTGTCCTTGGGCTTCCACTGGTAGGCGCCGGCCGGGCTCGTGGTGAGCTCCCACTCGTTGCCGTAGAGAATCTCCAGGAAGCTGTTGTCCCACTTGGTCGGCGTATGCGTCCAGATGACCTCGAGGCCGCTGGTGACGGTGTCGTTGCCGATTCCGGTGCCGTTCGGATTGGTCCAGCCCAGTCCGACCTGCTCGAGTGGCGAGGCCTCGGGCTCGGGCCCGATGAGGTCGGCGTCGCCGTTGCCGTGCGTCTTGCCGAAGGTGTGGCCGCCGATGATCAGGGCGGCGGTCTCCACATCGTTCATGGCCATCCGCCCGAAGGTGTCGCGGATGTCCTGGGCGGCTGCCAGCGGGTCCGGCTTGCCTTCCGGCCCTTCGGGATTGACGTAGATCAGACCCATGGTGGTGGCGCCCATGGGCTTGGCCAGGTCACGTTCACCCGAGTAGCGCAGGTTCGTGCCCAGCCACACCGACTCGGCTCCCCAGTAGACTTCTTCGGGCTCCCACTCGTCCGGGCGGCCGAACGCGAAACCCGCGGTCTTGAAGCCCATGTCCTCGAGTGCGACGTTGCCGGCGAGCACCAGCAGATCGGCCTACGAGATCGACTTGCCGTACTTCTTCTTGATCGGCCACAACAGACGACGGGCCTTGTCGAGGCTCACGTTGTCCGGCCAGCTGTTGAGCGGCGCGAACCGCTGCATGCCGGTGCCTCCGCCGCCACGGCCGTCCTGGACGCGGTAGGTGCCCGCGGCATGCCATGACATGCGGATGAACAAAGGACCGTAGTGGCCGAAGTCTGCCGGCCACCAGGGCTGCGATTCCTTCATCACCGACTTGAGGTCGGAGACGAGGGCATCGACGTCGAGGCTTTCGAGTGCTTCGGCATAGTCGAAATCGGCGCTACGCGGATTGATGACATCCGGGTTGTGGGCCAGGACCCGCAGATTGAGCCGCTCCGGCCACCACTGGTTGTTGCCGCCGCCCTCGACCGGGGGCTTGATGCGCATCGGACAGCCGCTGTCCGCGGGCTCGGTTTGGGCCTCGCTGATGGGCAGGGTGTCGACGGGGTGGACGGGACATTCGTTGGACACGAGACTCCTGAACGATTATTGGGGAAAGGGGGTCACGCGCGGGGCGTGGTGGCCGAATGCCGATCGGTGCTCAGCTGAAGACGACGGTGCGGTGCCCGTGGAGCAAGACGCGGTTCTCGCAGTGCCACCGGACTGCGCGGGACAGTGCCAATGCCTCGGCGTCCTGGCCGACATGGGCCAGACGTGCGGGATCGTAGGAGTGGTCGATGCGGATGACCTCCTGCTCGATGATGGGTCCCTCGTCGAGGTCCGGGGTGACGTAGTGCGCGGTGGCGCCGACCTGCTTGACACCACGGTCGTAGGCCTGGTGGTAGGGCTTGGCACCCTTGAAGCCGGGCAGGAACGAGTGATGGATGTTGATCGCCCTACCGCGCAATGCCCGGCATGCTTCGTCGGAGAGGATCTGCATGTAGCGGGCGAGGACGACCAGATCGGCGTCGAGTTCGTCGACCAGCGCGAGCAACTGTGCATCGGCCTCCGGCTTGGTCGCCGGGGTCACCGGAATGTGGTAGAAGGGCAGACCGGCGGCCTCGGCCATCGGGCGCAGTGTCTCGTGATTGGAGACGACCGCCACCAGATCGCCGCCGAGCGTTCCGGCACGCCACCGGAAGATGAGGTCGTTGAGGCAGTGACCCATCTTCGACACCATCACGACCACTCGGGGCAGCTCGGAGCCATCGAACCGGAATTCCATGCCGAACTCATCGGCGACCGCGGTGAACTGCTCGGTCAGTTGCGCGGCATCGACGGTGTCGTCGATGCAATGGAACGTGGTGCGCAGGAAGAAGGCGTGGCCGCGGGTGTCGTCGAACTGCTGGTGTTCGGCGATGTCGCAGTGGCGTCCGAACAGGAACGAGCTGACGGCATGGACGATGCCTGGCCGCTGAGGGCAGCTCAGCGTCAGGGTGAAGGTCTTGGTCATCGGTACGTATCTCCTGGGTGGCGATCTCCGTTGGCAGAGACCGAGGTGGTGGTGCGTGAAACGGTCACGCCGGGACGGGGGAGTCGATCAGCTTCGCGGTGAGGAACTGATCTTGGATGTTGGCGCGTTCGGCGGCGGTCACGGTGTTCGCGAGTAGCAGCGCGGTCGTGACCGGTCCCACACCTCCGGGGACGGGCGTGAGGCCGCCGGCGTGACCGATGAGCGCGTCGGCGTCGACGTCGCCGAGGAGCCGACCATCGTCGGTCGCGGTCGTGCCGACGTCGATCACGGTGCTGCCCTGTGCGATGTGCTCCTGGGAGATCAGTCCGGGTACGCCGACCGCGACGACCACGATGTCAGCGTGGCGCGTGGTGCCGGCGAGGTCGGGCGTGTGACGATGGCACACGGTGACCGTGGCGTTGCGCTGGACCAGCATGTGGGCGACCGGGGTGCCGACCACCAGGGACCGACCGACGACCGCTGCGGTTCGACCCTTCAGCTCGATGTCGTGGTATTCGACCAGATCGATGACCGCTTGCGCGGTGGCCGGGGCAAAGGCCGGCTGACCGGCCATGAGCCGACCCAGGCTGACCGGGTTGGCGCCGTCGACGTCCTTCTCCGGAGCGATGGCGTCACGCAGGACCGACAGGTCGGTGCCGTCCGGGAGCGGTGTCTGCAGGATGATGCCGTGCACTCCGGGGTTGTTGCTCAGCTCCACGAGTGCGGCGTGGATGGTGTCTGTCGGTGCGTCGGGGCTCAGAGCCACCGTGTCGCAATGGATTCCGGTGCGCGAGGCCGATCCGGCGATCGACCGTACGTACCAGGCGGTGGATTCGTCATCGGTGGCGGTGACAACGGCCAACGTGGGCGTGATGCCGCGCTGGGTGAGCACGGCCGCACGGGCGGTGACGTCGGCGCGTATCGTGCGGGCCATCTCGGAACCGCCGAGGGAGGTGGTCATGAGGTCAGTAGCTCTCGTACTCGTGCGGTGACCGCGTCGGCGCGGGCCATGAGGTCATCGACTCGGCGGGCGCGGGCGGTCAGGATCGTGTGGGTCTCACCATCAGTGATCGAGCCCAGGTTGATCTCGACGTTGACGCGTGCGGTGGTGGCGGCGGCGCGAGCAGCATCCGCTGCGGCCGCGACATCACTGATCACGTTGCGATTGGCCACCGGCAGGAGCCGCTCGGCGAGCTCGAGCACCGCGGCGGCGCCGTCGACGACATCGGCCGGTACCCCGGCTGCGCGGGCGGCCGCAGCGCTGATGGCCTCCGCCCGCGCCCGCACCTCTGCCTCGGTGCCCTTGGGGAGCCGGTAGGACTCGATGACACCGGTGAAGGCGGCCATGTCGTCCTCGGCCAGCTGTAGGGCATTGCTGCGTGCCGTGTCCGCGCGATCGCAGATGACGGTGACCAGATCCTCATGCTCGGCGTACTTGGCTCCGGTCGTGTAGCGGGCGACCATGGCCACCAATGCGGCGGCCTGCGCGAGATGCAAGGCGGCCGAGGCGCCCCCGCCGGGGGCGGGGACCTTGGCGGCCAGCGTGTCGAGGAAGCCGGTGATCGATTGCTGCCGTAGCGGCAGCGCCGTGGTGGCGGTCACGCGCGGATCTTCTTCATCTCGGGGTCGACGAGCGGCTCCGCGACAACGGTGGCGGGGATGCGACGATCGAAGTACTGGATCTCCACCCGGGAACCCACGCCGGCCGATGCGGGCAGCCACGCATAGGCGATCGGTGCCCTGACGGTGTGTCCGAACGCGGCGCTGGTGACGTAACCGACGGGCTCACCGTCGACGAACACCGGCTCCGAGCCGAGAACCACCGAGCGGCCGTCATCGATCGTCAAGCACGACAGGCGGCGCTCAACGGTGTCCGCGGAGATTCCTTCGAGGGCATCACGGCCGACGAACTCACCCTTTTGCGGTCGGACGGCAAACCCGACGCCGGCCTCGTAGGGGTTGTGCTCGGTGGTCATGTCGGTGCCCCAGGAGCGGTACCCCTTCTCCATGCGCAGGCTGTTGAACGCGGCGCGGCCTCCGGCGATGATGCCGTGCTGCCGGCCCTCGGCCCACAGCACATCCCACAACCGCTGACCGTTGTCGGCGGTCGTGTAGAGCTCCCAACCGAGTTCACCGACATAGGACAGTCGCATCGCCGTCACCGGCACGCCGCTGATCCGCACCTTCTTGGCACGGAAGTACTTGAAGCCCTCGTTCGAGAAGTCGTCGTCGCTCAAGACCTCGACGAGATCGCGGGCGAGCGGGCCCCACAGGCCGATGCAGCAGGTGCCACCGGTGATATCGCGGACCGCGACGCTGCCGTCCTTGGGTGCCTCACGCTGGAAGTAGTCCAGATCCAGGTTGCCGTTGGCGCCGATCTGGAAGGTGTCCTGCGACAGTCGCGCCACCGTGAGATCGCTCTTGACTCCACCGGCGGAATCCAGTGCGAGCGTATAGGTGACGGCCCCGACCGACTTGTCCATCTTGCCGCTGGTCAGCCGCTCCAGCAGCGCCAGAGCGCCAGGTCCGGAGACCTCGAGTCGCTTGAGGGGGGTCATGTCATAGAGGGCCACCGCGGTGCGGGTGCGCCAGGCCTCCGCGGCCGCGATCGGGGAGTGGAACATCGCCGACCACGAGTCGCGCTCGGGCTCCTGCCATTCGGTGGGCAGCTCGTCGAGCAGGGAGGCATTGGCCTCGTACCAGTGCGGGCGTTCCCAGCCGGCACCCTCGAGGAAGAACGCACCGAGTTCTACCTGACGCGCATGGAACGGGCTCACGCGTAGGTTTCGCGGGGATTCCTTGGGCTGCAGGGGATGCAGGACGTCGTAGATCTCCACGAAGTTCTGTTGAGACGTCTCGCTGACGTAGCCGGGGTCGCGCTGGAACTCTTCGAAGCGATGCACGTCGCAACCGTGCAGCTCGATCTCGGAGCGACCGTCGACCAGCAGCTGCGCCACCGAACGGGCGACACCCGCGGAGTGGGTCACCCACACCGCTTCGGCGATCCAGAAGCCCGCCACCTCCGGCGATTCGCCGATCAGTGGTCCGCCGTCCGGCGTGAAGGAGAAGATGCCGTTGAAACCGTTGTCGATCTTCGCCGTTTCCAGGCAGGGCAGAAGCTTCTGGCACTCAGCCCACGCGGGCGCGAAGTCCTCTTCGGTGAAGGTCAGCATCGAGGGCATGGCGTTGTCGTCGATGTCACCGCCGGGCAGGTCGCGCAGATCCACCGGCATCGGACGGTGTGCGTAGGAGCCGATACCGAGACGGTCGACGTGCTCCCGGAAGTACAGATCCTGATCCTGGTGGCGGAGGATCGGGAATCCTGCCTCGTTGAGTTCGCTATTGCGGCCGGCGAGTTCGGGGATCTGGTCGGTCTTGGCGTACTGGTGGGCCAGCGGAAGCAGCGGCGTGTCCATGCCGACCAGCTGTCCGAGCTCCGGGCCCCAGAAGCCGCCGCAGGAGACCACGATATCCGCGGGAATGACGCCGGCCGAGGTGGCGACGCCGGTGACCTTCGAGTTCTTGTGCTCGATTCCGATGACCTTGGTGTTGCCCTGGAAGACCGCTCCGCGGCTCTCCGCGCGTCGAGCGAGGGCGACCACGATGCGGGAAGCCTTGGCCAGGCCGTCGGTCTCCACGTGGAGACCACCGAGGATGCGGTCGGCGTCGAGCAGCGGGTGGATCTTGGCGCATTCCTCGGGGCTGATCACGCGGCCTTCGACACCCCATGAGGTCGCCCAGCCCTGCTTGCGGTGCAGGTCGGCCAGGCGCTCTTCGGTCGTGGCCACCTCGAGGCCACCGAGCTGCCGGAAACACCACTGCCCATCGACATCGAGCGAGACGAACTTCTCGACGGTGTAGCTCGCCAGCTCGGTCATCGTCTTCGACGAGTTGGTCTGGAACACGAGCCCGGGCGCGTGCGAGGTCGAACCGCCGGTCAGCGGCAGCGGTCCCTGGTCGAGAACGGTGATGCGGTCCCAACCGCGGGCGGTCAATTCGTCGGCAAGGTTCGCTCCGACGATGCCGGCGCCGATGATTACTACGCGCGGTGATGCCATGTGTTGTTGCTCCTAATTGCGGGCTACGGGGTGAGTGGCTGATCGGGCCCGGGTGAGTTGACGTTGCAGTTGCCAGGTATGTCGATTACTTGTCGGCAACTGATATATCTAAGGTAAGGTGATGCTGTCCACAGGTCAACCCCCCTCGGCCGAAATTCGAGAACATGGGGAATCGTGGCACCGCCGCGCCTGCGGGCCCGAAGGTCCCGACGGAGAGGAACGCATGAGTACCTGTGAGCCTCGCGCAAAGGAAGCGTGGCGTGAGCGCCTGCTCCTCGCTCGCGCTGCGCGTTCGGAGTCCGACCGCCGGCATGACGCCGAGCGCCTCCGAGGCGCGGTTTCGGATCTGGTGCGGCCGGGTGCCACGGTGGCCGCCTACATGCCCATGCGTGCCGAACCCGGGGATGCGACACTGCTCGATGCGCTCCGCGGCAACGGTGTGACGGTGCTGCTGCCGATGGTGCGTGAGGGTCGGGCACTGTCGTGGGGCGCGTACTCGGGTTGCTCGCGTATGACCAGTGGGCCTTACGGTCTCCGGGAACCGGATGACCGGGACGGCAGGCCTCGCGGCCTCCGGGACGCGGACCTGGTGCTGGTTCCCGCGCTGGCGATCGATCGACGGGGTGTGCGACTCGGCCGGGGCGCCGGGTATTACGATCGCGCGCTGTCCGCGCTCCGAGACCGCGAGATCCCTAGGGTGGCGGTGGTTCACGATGACGAGTTGCTCGACGAGTTACCGTCCGAATCCCACGACGTGCGGATGACGCATGTGATCACTCCGTTGCGGGGGCTGTTGGAGATCCCGGTCGACACGATTCCGCGATTTCACGTCACCGTCGTCTCGAACCCGTGACGATGCGCTCGGGATGTGTGTAGACGTTCATCGATTCACCGCGCAGGAAGCCGACCAGTGTCATGCCGGTCGCGTCGGCAAGGTCGATGGCGAGTGAGGACGGTGCCGACACAGCCGCGAGAACCGGGATCCCCGCCATCGCCGCCTTCTGCGTCAGCTCGAACGAAGCGCGGCCGGACACCAGCAAGATCGTGTGGCGCAAAGGGAATCGGCCGACTTCCATACCCCACCCGATCAGCTTGTCGACCGCGTTGTGGCGACCGATGTCCTCCCTGACCGCGAAGGGAGTCCCCTCTGCATCGAACAGTCCCGCGGCGTGCAGGCCCCCGGTGGTGCTGAAGACCCGCTGCGCTTCGCGCAATGTGCTCGGGAGTGAGACGAGGGTGTCGATCGGCACCGAGATGTCGTCGCCGGCCGGCTCGAACCGGGTGCGTTGTCGCACGGCATCCAGCGAGCTCTTGCCGCACACGCCGCATGACGACGTGGTGTAGAAGTTCCGCTCGATACCGACGTCGGGGAGCCGCACTCCGGGGGCGAGCGTTACATCGAGCACGTTGTAGGTGTTGCGACCGTCGTCGTCGAAGCTGTTGCAGTAGCGAATGGATTCAATGTCATCGCGGGCCCCGATGAGCCCTTCCGTCATCAGGAATCCCTGGGCCAGCTCGAAATCCGAGCCGGGGGTGCGCATCGTCACCGAAATCGGGGTGCCGTTGATGCGGATCTCGAGTGGCTCCTCGACCACCACCGCGTCGGGTCTGCGCGTCGTGCGTGTGTTCTCGATGCGGGTGACCCGGGTACGAGTGCTGAGCCTGCCCATCAGTGTCTGGCTTCCAACCGGATGATGACCGCCTTGGAAACCGGGGTGTTCGACTTGAGGGCGACGTGGTCGAGTGGGATGAGCGGGTTGGTTTCCGGGTAGTACGCAGCCACATTGCCGACAGGGGTCGGATACGGCACGAGCCTGAAGTCCTCGGCGCGCCGCTCCTCGAGCGAGCCATCCGGAGACGTCCACTCCGAGACCAGGTCCACTCGATCGCCGGCGCGGTAGCCGTGCGATTCGATGTCGGCGGCGTTGATGAGCAGCACCCGTCGTCCGCCCTTCACCCCGCGATAGCGGTCGTCAAGACCGTAGATGGTGGTGTTGTACTGGTCATGACTACGCATCGTCTGCAGGATCAGCCGTCCCGTGGGCACGGGAATCCAGACGAGCTCGTTGACGACGAAGTTCGCCTTGCCGCTGTAGGTTTCGAATCGCCGTTCGTCACGCGGCGGATGCGGCAGGCAGAATCCGTCGGGCTGACGGACCTTGGTGTTGAAATCCTCGAACCCGGGGATGACGCGGCCGATCGAGTTCCGGATCGAGTCGTAGTCGTCAGCGAATTCGCGCCACGGGACCGGGTGGTTCGACCCGAACAGGGCGAGAGCGAGTTCGCAAACGATGGCGACCTCGCTGCGCAGATGCTCACTCGCAGGCTTGAGGCCGCCCCGCGACAGGTGCACCATCGACATCGAATTTTCCACGGTCACTTGCTGTTTGCGTCCGGCGCGAACGTCTTTGTCGGTGCGACCAAGGGAGGGGAGGATGAGGCCGATCTTGCCCGTGACGAGGTGTGACCGGTTGAGCTTGGTGGAGACCTGGACGGTGAGTGCGCAGTTACGCAGGGCGGCTTCGGTGACCGCGGTGTCCGGGGTGGCCGAGACGAAGTTCCCACCCATGGCCATGAAGACCGAGGCGGCGCCGTCGCGCATCGCACGAATCGAGTCGACCGCATCGAGCCCGTGATGGCGAGGCGATTCGATACCGAATTCGGTGTCGAGTGCATCGAGGAACTCATCGGGCATCTTCTCCCAGATACCCATCGTGCGATCGCCCTGCACGTTGGAATGGCCGCGGACCGGACACACGCCGGCGCCGGGCTTGCCGATCATCCCGCGCATGAGCAGCAGGGCCACGGCATCCTGGATGGTCGCAACGCCGTGGGTTTGTTGGGTGAGTCCCATCGCCCAGCAGATGATGGTGCGTTGCGAGGTGATGACGGCGTCGGCCGTGGACTGCAACTCCTCGCGGGTCAGCCCGGTGGCCTCGAGCACGGTGGCGAGGTCGACGGTGCGGATGTACTCGGCGAACTCCGGCCAGCCGGCGCACGAGCGTCCGAGGAAGTCGTGGTCGAGCACCGTCCCCGGTGCCCGGTCCTCGGCCTCGAGGACGAGTTTGGCCAGCCCCTGGAAGAGTGCCTGGTCGCCGCCGATGCGGATCTGCAGGAAGTCGTCGGCGATGGCGACGCCGTCACCGATGACGCCGTGAACCTTCTGCGGGTCCTTGAAGCGGAGCAGCCCGGCCTCGGGGAGAGGATTGACCGCGATCACCCGAGCCCCGTTGCCCTTGGCCTTCTCGAGTGTCGAGAGCATGCGGGGATGATTGGTGCCGGGGTTCTGGCCGGTGATGATGATCAGTTCGGCGTGTTCGATGTCGGGTACCGACACCGAGCCCTTGCCGATCCCGATCGTCTCGGTCAGCGCGGAACCGGAGGACTCGTGGCACATGTTCGAACAGTCGGGCATGTTGTTCGTCCCGAATGCGCGAATCATCAACTGGTACACGAAGGCCGCTTCGTTGCTGGTGCGGCCCGAGGTGTAGAAGACAGCCTCGTCCGGCGACGCCAGATTGCGTAGTTCGTCCGCGATGAGCGCGTACGCTTCGTCCCAGTCGATGGGTACGTAGTGTTGCGCTCCGGGCCGCAGCACCATCGGGTGTGTCAGGCGCCCCTGCTGACCCAGCGAGTATTCGGGCTTGGTGAGCAGTTCGTCGACCGAGTGGGCTGCGAAGAATTCAGGGCCGACGGTCCGTTTGGTGGCTTCCTCCGCGACCGCCTTCGCGCCGTTCTCGCAGAACTCGGCGTGCTTGCGATGGCCCGGGGTCTCCGGCCATGCGCACCCGGGACAATCGAACCCGTTGCGCTGGTTGAGCTTGAAGAACGTCCTGGCCGTTCTTCCGAGACCCATCTGCTCACGGCCGCGAAGCAGGGAGACCATCACCGCAGGAACGCCGGCAGCATAGGACTTGTTCGGGGAGACGACGAGATCGCTCTCGTCGTAGTCGTACTCGTCGGCGACGTTCAACATCACTCCTGTATGCGAATTGTCCTGACCCGAAACGAATCTGACGGTCGAAGGCGACGATTTCGCATGCTAGCATCGCTCGTCCGGCCCGCCGAGAAGAAGGTCTGGCCCGGGCTTCCACTCTTTGATATATCAGGTGGATGTTAGAGCGTGTCGAACCGGGCCGTCAAGGGGCGGTGAACGATGGGTGTGGGAGCGTGGGCGGGCTGTGGTGAGCGCCTGTCGCGGGCTGCCTCGGCGGGCCGGTGTCCCGCTGAGGCCTGGAGCCGATAATCGCCGATCAGGAACTCGTGTCGGGGCGATGCACGGCGGTCTCGGTGGAGAGGAACCAGCTGAGGCTTTCGATGAAGTCCTCTTCGTGTTCGCGCAGCGCGTCGGCCTCGGGCGACGCGAACGCGCGTGCGACCGCGCCGACCGACGGGAAGTACAACTCGGCGAGGCCGTCATAGGGCCACGTGCTGTGGTGCTCGATCGCCGGGCTCTGGAAATATCGCTCGACCTCGGGGAGCCGCCAGACGAACGCGGGATGCTCGGATTGCCACTTGTGGAGGAACTGTTCGCGGCTGATATCTGGCCGGGCTTTGATCAGGGCGACGACTTTGACGGACACTGAGATTCCTTTCAGCAGGGAGTTTGTGGGACGCGAATGCTGCCGGTGGGCCGCGGTGGGGCGTGGGCGGACGCAACACTTCTCGCCGGCCCACGACCCACCGCAGTGTGGTCTGCTGCGACTAGACCGCTTCCAACGGCGACCACTCGGCGTAGTCGATGTAGCCGCGGTCTCCGCCCGTGTAGAAGGTCGACTCGTCGGGGACCGTGAGCTCGAGGTCGTCCCGCAGGCGGCGGACCAGGTCGGGGTTCGAGATGAAGTAGCGTCCGAAGCTGATAAGGTCGGCACCTCGCTCGATGGAGTCCTTCGCAGCGTCCAGGCTGGCGTAGCGAGTGCTTCCGACGGTGGCGGGATTGACGATCAACGGACCCGACCACTTCTGCCGAATCAACTCCGCCACATCGGGTGCGGCGGTCTCGAGGGTGTGCAGGTAGGCAAGATCCAGCGGGTTCAGGGCATCGATGAGGGCCGCGTACAGCTCGGCCGGGTCACTCTCGTTCATGTCGTGGAACCGGCCGCCGGGGGAGATGCGCAGTCCCACCCGGTCCGAGCCTATGGCATTGCTCACGGCGGTCGCGACCTCGGTCACAAACCGGACCCTGTTCTCCGCCGAGCCTCCGTACTCATCGGTTCGCTGATTGCTGTTGTCCGACAGGAACTGTTGGATCAGGTAGCCGTTGGCACCGTGGAGTTCGACTCCGTCGAATCCCGCCTCGATCGACCGTTCGGCGGCCTTGACGAACACATCGATCTCTTCGCGGATCTGTTCGGTCGTCATCACGATCGGTGTGACGAACGCGAGTCGTCCACCGGAGTTGAAGATGGTCCCCTGAGCGGCGATGGCGGAGGCGCCGATCGGCTGCATCCCGTTGATCTCGGGGTGTCCGATCCGCCCGCCGTGCATGAGTTGGGCGAACACCGTGCCGCCGTTGTCGTGCACGGCCGCGGTGATCGGCTTCCACGCTTGCACATGTTCGTCTCGGTACATCCCGGGGATGTTGGGCTCGGATTGTCCCTGGCGGGAGGGGGATAGGCCCTCGCTCACGATCAGTCCCGCGGACGCGCGCTGGGCGTAGTAGTCGGCAGCAGACGCCGATGGCAGCCCGTCGCTGGTGGCCCGAACTCGGGTCATCGGAGCCATGACGACGCGGTTGGCGAGTCGTAGGTTGCCCAGTTGGTAGCTATCGAACAGCACGATTCTTGCTTCTCCTCACGACCGCTGTCTGCGGTCTCGACGACATCTGCACGGCACGACTTGGGGGGTAGTAAAACGTACGTGCGTTCGTTAGTATTAACGACCAGATCCGGTGTGTCAACGGTCACGTGACGGCGGGAACGTGACGTGCGGGGCGTGAAAGGTGGAGGTCCATGGAAACAGCGGTGTCCGGCGGTGGTGTCAATGGCTCGGGCGTAATCGATTCCGGTCCAGCCGGTTGGGGTGCGGTCGATTCCGGTGTGGTTGATGCTGAGGCGAGCGCGGTCCGTGAGTTGGTCAACAACCTCATCGACCGGTTCGCGGGACCCGAGGTGACCGGCCGCCTCGATCGCGAACATGCGTTCAACTT
>NZ_BAHC01000199.1 GCF_000298195.1 Gordonia rhizosphera NBRC 16068
CGAGCTGTACGAGGCGCTCGCCTCCGCCGGGTTGATCGGCCTCGGAAACGAGGCGTCGACGACGGCGCCGCCCGACCCGAGGCTCGAGGTCGCGGTTCTCGAGGAACTCGGGGCCGGGCCCACGTCGATGGCCGTCTGCCTCGTCGTGCAATACATGGGGATGGGTCTCCTCGCGCAGTACGCCAGTGTTGCCCAGCGCCGGGATATATTGACTCCCTTGGCCGAAGGGTGCTCGCGCATCGCCTTCGCGCTGACCGAACCCGATGGCGGCACCGACGTGGCGGCCGCGATGCGCACCCGCGCCAAACGTGGATCGGATGGCAGCTGGTCGCTCAGCGGGGCCAAGACATGGATCTCGGGCCCGCTTGTCGCCGACCATCTGATCGTGCTGGCCCGAACCGCGGAACCGGCGGTGAGCAGCATCGATGGGATCACCATGTTCCTCGTGCCGCAGGGGGCGTCGGGTGTGCGCATCAACGAGCTCGACACTTTTGCCATTCACGGCCTCGACACATGTCTCGTCGAGTTCGACGATGTCCGGCTGCCTGCCCACGCGGTGCTGGGAGAGGTCGGGTTGGGCTTCCGGCAGGTTCTGTCCACCCTCAACGGCGAGCGCCTCAACGCCGCGGCCGTTGCCCTGGGGATTGCCCGCGGCGCCCTGGATGCGGCCGCGAGATACGCCAGGGAACGCGTCGCCTTCGGGCGGCCGATTGCATCCTTCCAGGCCCAGCAGGTCCGCCTGGTCGACTGCGCAATCCAGATAGAAAGTGCCCGGGCACTTCTGGACCGCGCGGCCACCGCGGCCGCGGAGGGGAAGCGCGCGGACACGCTGAGTGCAATGGCCAAGGTTGCGGCATCCGAGGCTGCCGTCGCTGCCACGGACACCGGGATGAGGGTGATGGCCGGGGCGGGTTTCAGCACCGAGTTCGCGATGGAGCGATTCTTTCGAGATGCCCGGCTGTACACATTCGCCCCGTTGACCAACGACATGCTCCGTAACTACCTCGGTGAGAAGCACCTTGGCCTCCCGCGCTGCTTCTAG
>NZ_BAHC01000198.1 GCF_000298195.1 Gordonia rhizosphera NBRC 16068
CTGTACGCGCAGCGTCTGGTGGCGCGCAAGCACTACGACATGGACAACGCCAAGAAGTTGGCCCTCGAACTCGCAGGACTCGCATGACCACCATCGCCGTGCCGACGGACCTGACGGCCTTCGGGGCGCACCTGCACACCCGCCTGGCCGACTTGACCGCCGAATTCGCCCGCCCGACAGAGGCCGCCGGCGACGAGAACGATCGGATCGCTGCGGTCGAGGAACTGCGTGAGGGTCACGAGGACGAGGTCAGTCGGCTGCGTGAGTTCCAGCGCGCACTCTTCGACGCCGGCGTCGCCTGGCCGAGCGGACCGCCGGAACTCGGTGGGCTGGGCCTCACCCCGGCCCACGACGCCGTCCTCGACGACGTGCTCGACGACATGGGATTCCCCACGCGCGAAGCCCTGTTCGTCGGCCTCAACATCGTCGCACCTGCGTTGCGTGCACACGCGCCCGACGAGTTGCGGAACTCGGCTCTGCCCGCGCTGTTCCGTGGTGAACTGATCGGGTGCCAGTTGTTCTCCGAGCCCGGCGCCGGGTCCGACCTCGCTGGTGTCTCCACCCGCGCGGTCCGTGACGGCGACGACTGGGTGCTGCACGGGCAGAAGGTGTGGACCTCGATGGGGCATCTCGCCGATGTGGGTGAGGCGCTGGTGCGGACCGATCCGGCCGCCCCAAAGCATGCCGGGTTGACCATGTTCCTGGTGGACATGCACGCACCCGGCGTGACGGTACGCCCGATCCGGCAGATGACCGGTGGCGCAGCCTTCAACGAGGTGTTCCTCGACGGCGTGCGGGTCCCGGACAGCCATCGGATCGGCGGTGTGGGAGAAGGCTGGAAGGTCGCCTCGACCAGCCTGGGCAACGAGCGGTCCACCATGAGTGGTGCGGCCGGACCCCTGACCCCGTACGTGATGGAGCGGACCGTGGCCCTGGTGCGACGCCTTGGGGCCGAGGCCGATCCGGTGCACCGACCACAGATCGCGAAGACGGTGGCCGCGGTCACCGCGATGCGCGCGGCGGCCGGTCTCACCCCGGGATCGTGGTCGCACAACCTGGCACCGGTGTCGGGGTCGGTGCTGAAGATGCTGATGACCCGTGCGCTCGACGAGATCGCCCACCTCGCCGAGGCGGTGCTCGGCGAGCGTGCCTTCGTCGACCACGGCGAGAAGGATGCGTTCGCGTGGTCGGAGTTCGTGCTCGGCGTGCCCGCGCTGCACCTGGCGGGCGGCACCGACGAGATCCAGTACAACGTGATCGCCCAGCGCGGTCTCGGGCTGCCACGCAGATAGCCGGTCCCACAGTTATTTCCGCACTTCTCAGGACAGGAGTCCGACATGGAGTCATTCATCCAGCACCGAAAAGGTCGTACGCCGCGGCAGATCCATCGTGACGTGGCCGACCTCAAGGACGATGAGCTCGGCCGCTCCGGGTTCACCGGCCGCGCCGCCCACTTCTACCGGCGCAACGATCCCACCGCTTATCGTGCGGTGGGGGATCTGACCGGGTTGGACCGCCAGACCTTCGAGCTCACCCCCACCGATCAGATCGATCCGGCCGGTGAGCCGTTGGTGATGTTCTACAACGACGACTGCCGGATCTCGCTGAGCCGCCGTCAGGATGTGGCGCCGTTCTACACCCGTAACGTCGACGGTGACGAACTGCTCTTCGTGCACGAGGGCACCGGCCAGTTCGAGACCGAGTTCGGCCGACTGCCGTATCGTCCCGGCGATTACGTGTACATGCCCAAGGGCACCACCTACCGCCAGATCCCCGACGGTCCGTCACTGCTGCTGATCATCGAGGCGACCGAGGAGTTCCGGGTACCCGAGGCCGGGGTGTTGGGCCGGTTCTTCCCGTTCGACTCGTCGCTGGTCGTCGTCCCGGAGGCCGAGGTGTTCCCCGACGACGGGCGCGAGGAATACGAGGTGCGGTTCCGGCAGCGGGAGGGCAAGACGTCGATCTTCTACCCGTTCAACCCGCTGGATGTGGAGGGCTGGAAGGGCGACAACTTCGCCTTCACCTTCAACCTCGAAGACTACGACGTGATCACCTCGGACACCGTGCATCTGCCGCCGACGGTGCATCTGTTCATGCAGGCCACCGGCGTGTACGTGATGAACTTCCTGCCCCGGCCGGCCGAGGGCCGCGCCGGCGCCGAACGGATGCCGTGGTATCACCGCAACGTCGACTTCGACGAGATCGCCTTCTACCACGGCGGCAACGTCTTCGGCATCGACATGCCGCCCGGACTCATCTCGCATGCTCCGCAAGGCATCCACCACGGGATGCCCGAACGGGCCCGAGAGCGTGCCCGGCGTCGGTACGAGACCGATGAACGTGTCGAATGGCAGGTCATCTCCATCGACACCCGGCACCGACTGATCCCCACACCCGCCATGACCGCATCGACTCCCCTCGAGGTTCAAGAAGAGGTTCAAGTATGACCACGAAACGCTTTGAGTATGACCGTATCCCGTATCTCGTCATCTTCGACGACACGTCCGCCTATCGCGACACCTATGGCGGGGTGACCGAGAGTGTGGTGTTGGAGAGTTATCTCCTCAAGCCCAAGGGTGTGCCGTCGGACACGGTGATCATCTTCATGCACCCGATCGGTGGCGGCGCCTATCTGCCGATGTCCAATGCGCTGCCGCGGGCCGGACACCATGTCATCTACTGCAACTCCCGCTATCGGGGCGCCGACTACGCGCTGATCATGGAAAAGGTGGTGCAGGATCTGGGTGCGTGTGTGAAGGATGCCCGCGAACGGTTGGGCTACACCAACGTGATCCTGGCCGGCTGGAGTGGTGGCGGCGCACTGTCGCTGTACTACCAGCAGCAGGCCCAGCACGCCACGGTCACCTCCACCCCGGCCGGGGAGTTGCCGGATCTGACCCAGCTGGATCTGCCCGCCGCCGACGGCATGATGCTGCTCGCCGCGCATGTGAGCCGGCACGGCACGCTGACCGAGTGGATGGATCCGTCGATCCTCGACGAGAACGACCCGGACAAACGGGATCCGGAACTCGACATCTACAACCCGAACAACCCGAACCAGGCGCCCTACACCCCGGAGTTCATCGAACGCTATCGGGCCGCGCAGATCGCCCGTAACCGGCGGATCACCGCGCGGGTCAAAGAGCAACTCGCCGACCTGCGGGGTCGGGGGGAGCCGTTGATGGAACGCGGGTTCGTGGTGAACGGGACCATGGCCGACCCGCGCTGGCTGGATCTGACGCTGGATCCGAACGACCGCGAACCGGGCTGCTATCTGGGCGATCCGCGGATCGTGAACATGGGTCCGGTCGGGTTGGCGCGGTTCACCACGCTGCGTAGCTGGCTGTCGCAGTGGAGCTACGACGACGCCAATGGTGACGGCCCCCGCTGTGCGGCGGATCTGGAGGTGCCGACCCTGGTGATCGGTAACTCCGCGGACAATGCGTGCACGCCGAGTCACACCAACCGTCTGTACGAGGCGGTCGGCTATCACGACAAGACGCTGCGCACCATCGAGGGCGCCACGCACTACTACTCGGGCAAGGCACAGGTCCCGTATCG